>NZ_JANSHI010000009.1:0-103227 GCF_047461615.1 Synechococcus sp. W65.1
GTACCATCCGCTTGTCGAATGGTCACCGTGGCCCCTGCCGGCAAGCCCGGGATCGTAATCCGCGGGCCAGCAGGAGTAGGCGTTAGCGTCTGCGTGGGCGTTGGTGCCGGCGTGGGCGTTGGCGTTGGCCTGGGTATTGGCTCTGGGATGGGCGTTGGAGTCAGCCTAGGTGTCGGTTCCGGCGTAGGCGTGGGTATCAGTTCTGGAGTGGGCGTGGGCGCCGGAGTTGGGGTGGGCCTTGGAGTTGGCCTGGGTGTTGGCGCTGGGATGGGCGTTGGAGTCAGCCTAGGTGTCGGTTCCGGCGTAGGCGTGGGTATCAGTCCTGGGGTAGGTGTGGGTGTCAGTTCTGGAGTGGGCGTGGGCACAGGGCCAACGCTGATCCTTTCAGCAAAGTTCCCCTGGAAGCGGTTGTTGGCCAAGTAGGCAGCAACTACTGTCTCCGGAGTGCCAGCTACCACTTGAATCCCTGCCCCTATGCCTTCACCGCGGGTTATGAACGTATTGTCGGAAATAGTACGAGCTTGGCTTCCTTGCAAAATGCGGATACCAACACTGCCAGCTATTCTGCCAACACCGATCCTATTAAATTGGATGGCCGGTGCCGACCCCGCTCCATCCAGCTGGATCCCAGTTGTGCCGTCGGTAGCTGCTTGCCGAGCCTGCACTGGCGCAGCAGTTGCAGCAGTGGCTGGATCCCCTTCAATCTGGTTGTTACGGAAAACCCCGCCAGAGTTGTCGCTATAGCGAACAGCCAAAGCCCGCACAGCCTGCAGGAGGATTGTGCTGTTTTCAATGGTAGGGTTACTACCTGGCACAGTGCCTATACCCACACCACCAGCTTTGCTGACGGTGGATGAGATGCTCGCGACCCGGCCATTGCCAGAGATCTGCACACAAGGATCCGAAAATTGCCGGCAAAAGATCTGAGCCAGCTGGCCCAGAACCCCCTCCAGAACCGCAGCATTGCCATTGACCAAGATGTTGGAGCGAGGGTCGTTGAGGGTGACCTTGCTCGGCTGAAAGGTGCCACCGTTGACCTGAATCTTTCCACCTTCCAACACGACCTCTACCCCTTGCAGGCTAGTTTGGCTGGCTACAACCACATCGAACAACCCCGCTAGGATCTCGTAGGCAGCAGAGCTGGTAATCCGAATCCGCCCGCCATTGGTGCCGTCACCTCCATCCAGGGCGAGGTTCTTCTCCAGTCTCTCCTTGCCCGCCCCCAAAATCTGGATCAGCACCTCTAGTCCTGCTGTGGCATTTTGCAGCCGCTGCGCTTCTGCAACGGCATCAGCCACCTTGGTAAAGGGGCCCCTGGCCGGATCCACTTGCAGGACGACAGATCCACTACCTGGCGACGGCAGAGGGGGAGAGTTGCCTGTGCCTCCTCCACAGCCGAAAGCGATCCCTGCCAACAGAGTCAGCAAAAGAGAACGAACTGGCCAGATAGATTGGGATACTTGGCCGTTTGTAGGACGAAGTCCTTCCATCGGTGGAAGATCCTTAGCAAGTTCCTATTAGTCAAGCCTATCAGAACTGAAGACACCCAGAGCCCCGATAGACCCCTGGGATCAATCTTCTCAAGCAGAGCCTCCTAAAGGGGATCTTGGCAGAGGGTCTGCAATCAGTAGGGAAATTTGAAGTTCTAGCGTTGTCGGCCAACCACGACCACTTGCAAGCAGCCCAGAGCAGATGCTGAGCCGGTATATCCTAGGAACGGATCCAGATAAGTTACAGGTCAGCCATATCCTCTTTCATTCGCCCGGTCGCGCGCAACAGCTGGCTGCCCGCTTAAGAGATCCTGGGGCTGCCCCACTGCAACTCATCGATGTGCGAGAACCGGTAGAGCCAGAGCTAGCCAACCTCAGTGCCCTTGGCTTTAGTACCGAGAGTAGCGCGAGCGGATTCTGGCGGAGCTTGACCGAGATTGCTCAGCTCTCGTCCTCTGCACCCACAACATTAGCGTCGGCATCCACGCCTGGGCTCTTGAGTAGATCTCAGCCTGCCCCTTATTGAGTTCTACAGCGTCAGGGATTCCACCTTTTGCTCCAACAACTGGGCTAGATCTTGCAAGAAGGCCGCAGCGTGGGCGCCGTAAATGACGCGGTGGTCGCAGGTGAGGTTAACCTGCATTTGGGAGCGAATGGCAATGGCTTTTTCCGGCGTAGCCACCACGGTGGGGCGAGCAGCGCCAATGGCCAAGATAGCCCCTTGGTTGGGGGGCAGGATGGCGTCGAAGCGATCCACCCCAAACATGCCCAGGTTGGAGAGGGTAAAGGTGCCACTGTTGTACTCTTCTGGCTGCAGTTGCTTGCGCCGCGCTCGCTCCACCAGCTCCTTCCAACGCCGTGAGAGTTCGTACAGGTCAACGCGGTTGGCTTGCTTGAGCACAGGGGTAATTAGGCCCCCATCCTCCATGGCCACCGCCACGGCAATGTTGATGTCCGCTTTGTAGTGGATCCCGTTTTCTGTGTAGCTGGCATTGAGGAGGGGGTGCTTTTCTAGAGTGAGGGCCACAGCTTTGACCAAAAGGGCCGTCAGCGTTACCCCCTTGGGCTTCACCTGTTGGTAAAGCTGATCCAAGCTGTCAGTGGTGATGGTGTAGCCGACGTGGAACACTGGCACACCCAGGCTGGCGTTCATGTTGCGCACCACCGCCGCCTGCAGGGTGCTCAAGGGAACCACTTCTCCCAAGGGCGCAGAGACAGGGGGAGGAGCAGCCGAGGAAAAAGCTGCCGCCGGGGCAGAGGCAGCCTGAGCTGCGGCCCGCTCCACATCTTCCGCTACGATGCGGCCCCCTGGGCCAGAGCCGCGCACAGTGCTCAGGTCAACCCCCAAGCTCTCTGCCAGTTTCTTTGCCCGTGGGGAAGCCAGGATCCGCTGGGATCCAGCCCCGTCGGAGCCAGTTGGGGGTGCGGAGGTGGAGATCGCTGCAGGGGCAGAGGCTGGCCGTTGCACTGGGGGGACAGAGGCTGCACTAGGCGTAGCTAGTGGCGCAGCACCCTTAGAGAGGGCCTTAGCTCTCTCTTGAGCCTCGGCCACCTCTGCTTCGGTTTCGGCAATGAGGGCAATGGGCGTGCCCACCGGCGCCGATTCCCCTGCCGGTACCAGGATGCTGGCCAGAATGCCGCTGTGGAAGGACTCCACATCCATGTCCGCCTTGTCCGACTCCACCACCAGGATGTTTTCCCCTTTCTCCACCCGGTCGCCGGGGTTTTTCAGCCAGGCAACGATCTTGCCCGTTTCCATGGTGGAGCTGAGGGCCGGCATGGAGAGTTCGTGGATCATGGCGGGGATGGCAACACAGCAGAGAAGATTGTAACCCAGCCAACGCGATCCCAGCGCAGCCCCCTGAGCCTATTGGGTACCATCGCCTTCCGCCTCAGCCACCACCAACAGAGTTTTCAGCAGGGAATCCGGGTTGAGGCTAATGGAGTCGATCCCCTGCTGCACTAGGAAGCGGGCAAAGTCAGGGTAGTCGCTGGGGGCCTGGCCACAGATGCCAATCTTGCGCCCGTGGCTTTTCACGGTCTGGATTACCCGGGCGATCATCCGCTTGACCGCTTCGTGGCGCTCGTCAAAAAGATGGGCCACCAGGGCGGAGTCGCGATCCAACCCCAGGGTGAGCTGGGTGAGGTCGTTGGAGCCGATGGAAAAGCCGTCGAAGATCTGGCAGAACTCGTCGGCCAGGATGACGTTGCTGGGGAGCTCGCACATGACGTACACCTGCAGGCCGTTTTCCCCTCGCACCAGGCCGTGGCGGGCCATCTCCTCCAGCACCTTGTGCCCTTCTTCGGGGGTGCGGCAGAAGGGAATCATCAAGATGACGTTGGTCAGGCCCATCTCGTCCCGCACCCGTTTCATGGCCCGGCACTCAAGGGCAAAGCCGTCGCGATAGCGGGGATCGGTGTAGCGGGAGGCCCCCCGCCAGCCAATCATCGGGTTTTCCTCGTGGGGCTCGTAGCGGGCTCCGCCCAGCAGGTGAGCATATTCGTTGCTCTTGAAGTCCGACAGCCGCACGATCACCGGCTTGGGGTAGAAGGCAGCGGCGATGGTGGCCACCCCCTGGGCCAGCTTGTCCACAAAGTACTCCGGCTTGTCAGAATACTGGGCGGTGAGCTCTGCCAGGCGCGGCTCCTCCTTGACCGCCTCCTCGTAGTGAACCAACGCTAGAGGGTGCACCTGGATGTGGTTGGCGATGATGAACTCCAGCCGCGCCAGACCTACGCCATCGCAAGGGATCTCGCTGAGGCCAAAGGCTTTTTCCGGGTTGCCCACGTTCATCATCAGTTGGGTGCGGGGGCGGGGCAGCTCCTCGAGGGGGATCTCTGTAACTTCATAGGACAGCAAGCCAGGATAGACGCGCCCTTCCTCCCCTTCGGCGCAGGAGATGGTGATAGGCTCGCCGGAGCGGAGCACCTGCGTGGCGTTGCCGCAGCCAACAATGGCCGGGATCCCCAGCTCGCGGGCGATGATGGCCGCATGGCAGGTGCGCCCCCCTTGGTTGGTGACAATGGCGCTGGCCTTTTTCATGATCGGCTCCCAGTCGGGATCTGTTTTCTCCGTCACCAGCACCTCGCCCGCTTGGAACTGATCCAAGCGGCGCACATCCAAAATGACCCGAGCTGTGCCCTGGCCAATGGCCTCCCCCACTGCTCGTCCCCGCACCAGGGGTTCTGGGCGCGCCTGCGGCTGCGTCAAGCGATAGGTCTTGAGGCGGTTGGCGGCTTTTTGGGACTGCACCGTCTCGGGGCGGGCCTGGACGATGAACAGCTCGCCCGTGATCCCATCTTTGGCCCACTCGATGTCCATGGGGGTGAAGCGGCCCCGCAGTGCCGAGTAGTGCTCTTCGATAAGGCAGGCCCAGCGAGCTAACTCCAGGATCTCGTCGTCCTTGAGGGCATATTGCCGGCGTAGGCTTTCGGGGACGGGTACGTTTTTGGTGGAACGGGATCCCTCCTCGTCGTAGACCAGCTTCAGGGCCTTGCTGCCCAGCTTGCGGGAGAGGATGGGCCGCCGCCCCTGCTGGAGGGTGGGCTTGAAGACCACGTACTCGTCGGGGTTGACGATCCCTTGCACCACGTTTTCCCCCAGGCCATAGGCCGCGGTGATCAGCACCGCATCTTTGAAGCCGGTTTCTGGGTCGATGGAGAACATCACCCCCGAGCAGGCCAAGTCCGAGCGCACCATCTTCTGCACCCCCACCGAGAGGGCCACCTGGAAGTGGTCGAAGCCCTTGATCTGGCGGTAGGAGATGGCCCGGTCGGTAAACAGGCTGGCAAAGCAGCGGTGGCAGGCCTGCAGCACCGCCTTGATCCCGTGCACGTTGAGGTAGGTCTCCTGCTGGCCGGCAAAGCTGGCATCCGGCAGGTCTTCGGCGGTGGCGCTGGAGCGCACCGCCACATCGGTATCGGGGCCGTAGCGCTCGCACAGCTCCTGGTAGGCCTTGGCAATGGCCTGCTCCAGCTCTGGGGGGAAAGGCGTCTGCAAAATCAAGGTGCGGGCGGCCTTGCCCCGCTCGCGCAGGTTCCGCACATCCTCGATATCGAGGTCTTTGAAGATCTCCCGCAGCTTCTCCTCGAGGCCGGCAGCGGCGATGAACTGGCGATAGGCATGGGCCGTGGTGGCAAACCCCAGGGGCACGCGGATCCCTTTAGGGGCTAGCTGCTGCAGCATTTCTCCCAAGGAGGCGTTTTTCCCGCCTACCTGAGCAATATCCCGTAGGCCCACCTCTGTGAGAGACAAAACCAAGGGCGGCTCTGAGCCAAGCTGGCGTTGAGGGGGTTGCTGAAGCTGGGACCCCAGCGCTGCTCCATCCAACATGCCTTGCCTCCTTGTACCCAGCGGACCAACTGTGCAATAAGTGCTGCAACACTTGCGTGTAGCAAGAAACTTTCCCCAGCCAGAATCTGGCTCGGCTTTAAGGAGCTATACCCCCACTGTACTGAGGGTTTTTCTCTGGTTAAAATCCCGGCACAGCCCCCTAGAGAAACCTGAGAAGGAGATGACACAAAGCCAATCCTGCCAAGATCCTGCTGAGAAAGCTGACACAAATCTTCGACCTTTTTTACCTAATGCAAAAGTAACCGCTCTGCCACAATGTTTTCAAAGCAGCAGTTTGCGGAAACAGGGCAAATGGAAGGCCTCAGGGATCCGGTGGCAGCAATTCGCCAGGTAAGAGTGACGGAAAAACAGCAGGGCTTGCGGCTGGATCGCGGGTTGGCAGAACAACTGCCGGAGCTGTCGCGCTCGCGCCTGCAGCAGCTCATCCGCCAGGGCCAGGTTTGGCTCAATGGTCAGCCCTGCCTGGATAAGGATCGCCCCCTGCAAGCGGGGGATCAGATCGAGGTGCGGATCCCGCCGGCCACCCCCACCCCCTTGCAGCCGGAGCGGATCCCCTTAGATATCCTCTATGAAGATGAGGATCTGCTTGTCATCAACAAGCCGCGCGGCCTGGTGGTGCACCCGGCTCCTGGACATGCCAGCGGCACCCTGGTGCATGCGCTGCTGGCCCATTGTTCTCACCTTTCGGGGATCAACGGCGAACTGCGTCCGGGGATTGTCCATCGCCTGGACAAAGACACCACCGGCGCCCTGGTGATTGCCAAACACGATCAGGCTCACCAGCACCTGCAGGCCCAAATTCAAGCCAAAACTGCCCGGCGCATCTACCTGGGAGTGGTGTTCGGGCGTCCTGCCCAGAGCCAAGGCACTATCTCTGCCCCCATTGGGAGGCACCCGGTGGATCGGCAGAAGATGGCCGTCCTGCCCCCCGGCCAAGGGCGAGCAGCGGTAACCCACTGGCAGGTGCTGGAGCGCCTGGGCAACTACACCCTAATGCAGTTTGAGCTGGAGACCGGTCGCACCCATCAGATTCGGGTGCATGCCGCCCACCTGCACCTGCCCATTGTTGGGGATCCCCTCTACACCCGGAGCAAAACCAGCCCCGTCAAGCTAAGCGGCCAAGCTCTCCACGCCTGGAAGCTCTCCTTTGTTCACCCACGCACTGGCCAGCCACTGCAGTTTACCGCTCCCTTGCCAGAGGAGTTTGAGCGGCTGCTGCGGCAGTTGCGCAGCCAGGTTGGCTAAGGGAGAGGCAAGCAGGATTGCAAAAAGCTAGGGCACGGAGCTCGGCGTTCTTAAACAGAGGCTAACCCAGCTTTCACCAATCCACAACCTCCGTTCGGGGGCAAAAGTGCTTGACTAAAGGCAACTAGCCATTGTTGCGGATCCCTTTACATTTGCCGGCGTCGCTGAGGTTAGCCGTATGAGTTCCCTGAGCTCCCGTCGTTTTTTCCTGCAGTTGTTGATGTTTGGGGGTGGGGCAGCTGCCCTGGCCGCCTGTGGGGGCACCTCCAGTTCTTCTATCCCGCCGCTGGGGGAGCCGGGATTTCCCCAGGGGGTGTTTGCCGGGGATCCCACCCCCGAAGGGGCAGTGCTCTCGACGCGGGTGGTGCCGGCTAGCAGCGTGGATACGGTGGCGGTGACGCTGCAGGTGGCGGAAAATGCTGGGTTCAGCCCCATTCTGCAGCAGGTTTCCCTCACTGCCCGCCGCGTGGCCGGTCGCAACTACCGCACCGAGCCAGGCGACTACATTGTCCGCACCGTCGTCACCGGCCTAAGACCGGCGCAGCGCTATTTCTACCGTTTTGTTAGCGAGGGGTTTACCAGCCCCGTGGGCCAGTTCCGCACCCTGCCAGCTCCAGGCGATGGGCGGCCCATTCGTTTCTTGCACATTAGCTGCGCCAACGAGCCTCCTTTTCCCATCGGGGCGGCCCTGCTGGCAGAGGTCAACCGCGGCGACATCGATTTCATCGCCTTCAACGGCGACACCGTTTACGCGGATCGCTTCTGGCTGGGTCTGGATCCGATACCAACGCTTGAGTTTTACCGCAGCCTCTATCGGGATCAGCGGGATCCCAAATATGCCGGGCCGGAGTTTGCCCAGTTGTTTAGCCGCACGGCTTTTGTTTACAACTGGGACGACCACGAGGTGATTGACAACTACAGCGGCCAGAAGGCCCGCGGCGGTCGCGCCGTCCAGCTCAACGACGCCACCGGGCAAACCCGCGATGTGGAAGATCTTAGAGTGTTAGGCTACCAAGCCTTTTTTGAATACAGCCCCATGAACCCGAATTTGACGGATGTGCCGGGGGTGGATAGCCGGGATCGGCTGTTTCGCAGCTTCCGCTACGGGGCCAATGCCGAAGTCTTCATCCTCGACCTGCGCCAGTACCGCGACTTGGCTGCCGTGACCCCCATCCTGCCCATCTTGCCCCCCGGCCTGACTCGTCAGCGCTTTTTGGAGCTGGCCGGCATCCGCCTCACGCCCGAGCAGGAGACCCTTTTCTTTGGCCCGCCGGGATCCGAGCAAGCCCTGTTTAACCTGCTGCGCCGCACGCCGCGCACCCTCTTGGGAGAGCCGCAGAAGCAGTGGCTGTTCAACGGCCTGCGCAACTCCACTGCCACCTACAAGTTCATCGTCAGCGAGTTTCCCATCACAGTGACCTATTTCCGCTCCAACGACATGTGGGAGGGCTATTGGCTGGAGCGGCAGGAGGTGATCGACTTTATCGAGCAGAACAACATCCGCAACGTGGTGTTCCTAACCGGCAACAACCACGCCGGTTTCATCGGCCAGGTCAACCCCGGCAGCAGCAACCCCATTTGGGAAGTATGGACTGGCCCCACCGGACGGAGTGTTACCGCTTTAAGCATCGATGAAGAAGGGAATCGCCTAGGGATCCCCAACGCCAGCCGCCTCTACTACCGGATTGTGAATGGCTTTCTGGCCCCTGTGAACCCTGCCAATCCAGAGGTGAGCGGGACCCCTGGCGTAACAACGGGCAACCTGCGCTTCTTGGAGCTGGCAGTGCCTAACTACAACGTCATCGAAGTGTCCGGCAGCCGCTGCACCATTCAAATCAAAGGCCCCACCGGCAGTGTTCTGACCGATCCCCTGGGACGCCGCGGAGAACTGATTCTGCCCCAGTGAGGAGCTAGACAGCTCCGGCCTGGAAAAATAGAGGGCTTTAGGCAGATTTTATCCACCCTACTCTGATCGAAATCAAGGGATTCCCGCTCTGGTCGGGATCCCTTTTTTGTAACTCTTTTTTGCGATTTTCAACATGGGATCCTTAACGTGATCTGGATCATTCGGGAGAAACAGAGTTGGCTGCTAGAGTGTGGGTGTTGAGGTGGATCCCTGTAGCCAAATCCATTCTTTCTCCGTTCTTCAGTAAGGAGGGCATTCCTATGGCTTCGGTGCGGGGCTGGTTGATGGCAAGCCTGATAGGGGCAGCCGCGGTTGTCGGGGGTGCTGCCGCCTGGGCTCAGAGCCGTAGTTTATGGCTTTTTCATGGACAATCGACAGTAGTTACAGGCTACTTCTACCAAGGTGAAAACATCTGGGCGCAGTGTGATCGGGATTGCTTCGATGTGGATCTGGTGCTTTACGATGCCAGTGGTCAAGTGGTGGCTACAGACGAACTCCTGGACGATTTCCCCATTGTGCAAGCACCCTACGAGGGAAACTTTGCCGTTAAGGTGATTATGGCTAGCTGTCTCCACCCGCGTGGTTGCGCTGTGATTGTAGATTCGGACTACAGCTTCTAAAGGGGCGCCGGCTGTCCTTAACTTCGCCCCCACGGCTTGGAAAGCCAAGTCAGCAGCCTAGCCTGCTTTTTGGGTGGCTTCTTGCACTTTGGCGTGGGTAAACTTGCTTATGCCATGGACGGTCTTCTCCCAGTAGAAGGGCTTGGTAAAAAGCTGCCACAGGGCCATATAGGCTGCGATGGAGTGGAGCTGCCAGTAGATGGGGTTGAGCAGGGCATAGAAGGCCAGATCGTAGTAGCCGCGTCGGAAGACAGCCACCAAGTTCAAGTAGATCCCGATGGCATTTCCTACCAGGAGGTTGAACAAGCCTAGGTAGATCAGCCAACTCGGGAAAAGGTTTTGCAGCCAATGAGCACGGGTGAGCAGCCAGTAGAAAAAGAGCAGCCACATAATGGGGCTGGTGAGGAAGGTCAAGAAGCTGCCCCCGATGAAAAGTTGGTAGGCCAGCCAGTTTTTAAGGCCCAGTTTGCGCAACGAGCGCAGGGGGTGGCGGTTGTGGACTAGCCAAGTCTGCATGTAGCCCTTGATCCAGCGGGAGCGCTGCCGGATCCAGTTTTTGAGGGCGCAATTGGCCTCTTCGTAGGTGGTGGAGTTGATCACCCCCACCGTGTAGCCGTGCTGGCTAGCGCGGATGCCTAGATCGGCGTCTTCGGTAACGTTAAAGGGATCCCATCCCTGCAATTCCCGCAGGCGGTCGGTGCGGAAATGGTTGCTCGTGCCTCCCAGGGGGATGGGCATTTTCAGAGTTTCCAAGCCTGGCAGGAGGTAGTCAAACCAGTAGGAATACTCCAGCGTAAACATGCGGGTGAGGAAGTTCTCGTTGCGGTTGAAGTAATTGAGAGCAGCCTGGACGCAGACCAAGCTGGGATCCCCTTTTCGGAAGGCAATGACTGCTTTTTTGAGTTGATCTGGGTCAGGAATGTCTTCAGCGTCGTAGATGGTGAGATATTCGCCACGGGCAAAAGCCAGGCCGTAGTTGCAGGCTTTGGGTTTGGTCTTGGGCTTGCTATCCGGCACGATGAGTAGGCGCACATAGCGGGGGGGCTTGGCGGCCCGAGCGGCTTCGATGGTGGCCTGGTCGTTTTCCTCCAGTAAGATGATCACATCCAAGCGCTCATGGGGGTAGTCCAGCTTGGAGAGGGAGTTGATGAGAATCGGGATGACTTCTGGCTCTTTGTAGACCGGCACCAGGATAGTGTAGATGGGCAAGGTGCGGTCATCGAGGGCAGCCACTTCCTCATCGGAGATCTGGTGGAAGCGATCGGCGGATCCCACCAGGCTGAGCAGCAGTTTGAACAGGATCGAAGCGACGTAAAAAAGATTGATCAGCAGCACCAAAATGGTCAGAGTCGTCCAAGGAGCACTGGCCAACCCCCACAGCAGCAGCACCAGCAGGCCGTAGCCTACCGCAATTTGGGAGGGGGTAAACACCCGCGAGGCCGATTCTTCTGGCAGGCGGGCCATGAGCTTGTACACCGCCTCTTGGCTAAAGCGGGATCCTTGGTCTTGGCTGAGGAGTTGGGTGATATCCCGCTCGCTGCCCAGCACCTTTTCAATTCGCAACCCTGGCCGCCAACTGTAGAGCATCTCATCCACCGCCCAGTCCAGGGGGTCATTGACCATCACGGTGAGGGTGTTCTCATCCGTCCAGTTCAAGGGGTAGAAGAGGTGGCGCATCATCAGCTCGGGCTCGAACTGGCGGCTCAAGCTCTCGTCGCGGTAAAGCAGCCCTGTCCCCATCAGCTCCGAGACGGAAGGATAGCCCAGCAGATGGGCCAGGATGCTGAGATACTCGGGAGTCGAGAGATAGCTCAGACGGGTCAGCACTTGCCCCAGGTTGGATCCAGTGCGGCGGCGGATGTCCAAAGCCTGCTGCCACTGCTCCAGAGTGAGACGACTGCCCAGCAGTTCGGCAGCAAGCTTGCGTTCGAGGATAACTGTCAGGATCTGCTTTTCTGTGGCTGGGATCTCCCAGATTTTTTTCACTCCTGGGCACAGCCGTTTCACGGCCTGCCAAACGCCGGGGTAGCCCGGCTCTTCAGTGGCCACGACAACGGTTTGCGGGTTGAGCCAGCCACAGGGCAAAAAGCGCACTGGTAGCAGATCCCCTGGCTCAACTAGCCAAGGCAGTTCTAGATCTAAGGGGTGCTTGAGCAGCCAGTCCCTCAGGTTGGGCCGATCCAGAATCTGGCGACAGAGATGAGCAAACTTGGAGGGGTGCATGGCCCGCAAGCTCCAAAGAGCCCTGGGCAAGGAGCAGCCCACTGCTTCCCGGTAGTCCTCGGCTGCTGCCAGTTGCTGCCGGGTGAGGTAGCCTGTCTGCACCAGCCAGGACTTGATCGACTGCAGCATGGCCTCTAGGTTGGGGTTCGGCTTCAGTCTGGCTTAAGCGCAAGTCCGTGACTAGCCCCCTACGAGGGGATTGGGGATTCGGGGCGGCGGGCCAAGCGTTGGTAGATATTCCAGGCCCCTACTGCCAGCAGGAGAGCCAGCACCAGCACCAGCCAGTAGCGGTACTGCCACAACAGGAGCTGCCAACTGAAGCGGCCTGGGTAGCGCACCCGATAGCCTTGGGGTGTGAGATCCCAACTCTGTACCTGGGTGAGCTGGGGGGTGGCAGCGTAGGCAGTGAGCACATTTCCCTGCAGTTGGTTGGCTAGGCGACTGCGCGGATCGGCAAGGCCACGGCTGAGGCGTTCTGCCAAAGCTGGATCGGATCCCCACCAAGACAGCCACAGGGTGGGCTTGCCCTGAACCAAAAAGTACTGCAGCAGGCCAAGGTTTTCTTGTGGTTGAGCAGCCAGGGCCACCTGCTGGTTTAAGGGATTGAGGATCTCAAACTGGGATCCCAGCCGAATGGGGCTATTCAGCTCCACCTGCTCCGGGGCGGCTACCAGGATTTGCCAAGCGAAGTTCCCGCTCTCCAGTTTGCCTCCCTCTTTGGGCAGAAACTTCACGGCGGGCAAAAGCGGTCGGGCGGCCAGCCGGCTCAGGGCCCCAACCAAATAGGCAGCAGCCGGCAGCAACTGCGGATCCCCCAGCCACACTTGGCCCGATCCCCGCAGCACTGCTGGAATCTCTTGCAGCTCCCCAGTGGGAGCTTGGTAGCCACTCCAGAGAAGGCCAGAGCTATCCGAGCGCACCTGGACTGTTAGCGGTGTCAGGGATCCTCGACAATTGCCTGGGCTGGCCCCGTAGTCAAAGCGGAGCTCCAGTTGATTAAAGCGGCGCAGCAGGCGGGTGGGCAGAGTAACAGTCTCGTTGAGCTGGGTGCGGCCTGTCAGGTTGTAGGTGCGCAGCAGAACGCCGTTCAAGAACACGTAGCCCGTCAGGCGATCTCCCACTCGGCCATCCACCGGGTTCATGATCACATCCAGTTGCGCCGCCAGATCCCGCGGCCGCCCCCCCAATTGGGACAGGTTGAAGTTGAAGACCAAAGACTGGCTGCCAAACCCCCGCAGCAGGGGATCCACAATCCCCAGCTCACGGAAGCTGAGGCGGTTGGCCCTGAGCGCTCTCTCCAGATCCGCCACCCTTGTCACCTGGATGCCGCGGCTGACCAGCCCCACCCGCTTCCATTCTTCATAGAGAGCAAGAATAGCTTCCCGGCGGGCGGCCACTCGCAGGCGGGATCCCTCTGGGGTAATTTGATGCTGCAAGTGGGGGGTGAAATTGGCCGGCTCTAGGGTAACTTGAGCTCCTGTAACCGGGCGGCTGCTCCAGAGAATAGGGGTCTGGGGAAAGAGGTGGGAAAGCAAGCTATACAGCCAAAGGGCCGCTTCTGCGGCTTCAGGAGTGAGGTTGGCTGGCACCACCAGAGTAAGCTGAGGGTACAGCCGACGCAGAAAGCCGGCCACTGTGGTATCCGGAACGCGGGGCACCAACTCAAAGAAACTATCCCGCCCTACCGTCAGCAGCAAATTGCCGGTATTCAAGTCGGCGCAAATATCGTCGCTGATGCTCAGGAAAGGCTGCACCGATAGGGTGATAAAGCGCTCGCCAGCGGCCAAGCTGGGGATGGGCACCCGCACCACTGGCTCCTGCCGCAAATCTCCCACCAGAAAGATCCCAGCCAGTTCGTCGTTAATGAGCACCCGCACGGTGGAAGTAGGCTTCAGCACTGGCGAGGGCTCCAGCCGCAACTGCACAAAGCTAGCTTCAGGATCAACGCCATTGATAGGGGCAGGGACGGTAACATCGAGGCGCGGGTTGGATCCCTGCAGCAGCACCGAGCGCTCGTAGCCTAGCCTTTGGAACGAAAGAGGCTCTGCTTGTCCTGCCTCTACCGGCACGCAGCACAGCAAACTGGCAACGAGCAGCGCCCATCGTCTTCTCCTCTGGCTCACCTTTTTGTTTGGATCCCTAGACATGCACAGACAAAGCCCAGCTCTAAGGTGGGAGCAGCCGTCCAGGCTTCAGAAGTTATTAGCCGGCCACAAGAGAGCCCTTTTGTCTTGGGCCTACCCTATGTGCGAGCGTAGTCGTCCTCGAAGCGTACAATATCGTCCTCTCCCAAATATTCCCCGTTCTGCACCTCGATGACGACCAAAGGGGTAGTGCCAGGGTTTTCCAGGCGGTGCTTGGTACAGGGGGGGATGTAGGTGGACTCGTTGGAGTTGAGTAGCATCACCTCTTCGCCCCGCGTGACCCGCGCCGTACCCCGCACCACAATCCAGTGCTCACTGCGGTGGTAGTGCATCTGCAGGCTGAGGCGATGGCCAGGCTTGACCTCGATGCGCTTGATCTTATACATCGGCCCTTCATCCAAGACCCAGAAGGCTCCCCAGGGTCGGACTTCTGCCTGGCAGGGCAAAAGCTCCAGCGCCGGAATTACCGCGTTCTCCCTGTCCCGCGCAGACTGTAGCATTGAGGTCACACCTTGTTCCCGTTCAAAGACCTTCCTATCTTCACCTGCAGCCTGCCAACTTTTCATCGACCATTTTGCTGAACCCAATACGCCAAAATGCGTAGAAGAAACGCCTCGAAAATACGGCTCTGCAGGGATCCCCAAAAACACCCACCCATCACCCAATGGTTTTTCTGAAGCTTGTTGGTATCCAGTCGCTTTTGGGATTCTCTAGAGGATCCGAGTCTCCCAGCTCAATTGTTAAGTTTAGTAGTTGAATTTGTTTACGAAGCATCTATGTTTGCAACTCAGCTTAAAGCCTTCTGGAGGCTCTTTGCGCCTATCGGGATCCCGTTGCCGCTCCTAGCTGGCCTTTTGTGGGGGCTCAAGGAAGGCTGGGGCTGGGTGAGCCTGGAGATGCAGTTTCTTGGCTACAAGGGATCCGTAGCCGCCCTGGGGCCGGATCCGCGCCTGCCCATTGTCGGCACCACTTTCCCCCCCTCCCTGGTGCTGGCTACGGCCATTCTGGGACAATCCCCGCTGTTGCTGCAGGCCATTTTGGGAGCCCTGCTGTTGGGCTGGATGGGGCAACAGTTGCGCCGTCTGCCTGCCGGCCTGGGGTGGCGCTGGCTGTGGGGCTTGTTGCTGCTGCTGCAGCCGGCTTTGATCCTAATGCTGCTGCGTAGCCCCACCTGGACAGCTACCTCGCTTTTGCTGGGGGTGAACATGGCCTTGTTGTTTCCCCTGGCCGATGAGAAACAAGCAGTGGAGAAGGATGAGCTGCCCGTTACGCTGCGGCTGCTGCTCATTGGCCTGACCTTGGGGCCTCTGATGGTGCTGCGCTGGGAAAGTAGCTGGCTGCTGCCCTGGCTGGCGATAGCACTGCTATTAGCTTTTCGCCGCGAATCCTGGGGCTTTCGCTGGGCTTCGCTTTTGGTGGCAGGCTTTGTCAGTCTGGCCTTGATCCTGAGCTGGCTGTACGTCAACTGGCTGTCGGTGGGGGATCCCTGGGCCTTTACCTTTCAGGTGGGCAGTGGCCTGCGGCTGCCCCAGTTGCGGGAAGACTTACAGCAGGTAGGTGGCTGGCGGGGGCTGCTTGAAGCGGGAAAGTGGCTGGCGCTGCTGGCTCCTGCCTATTTGCTGTTGGGGATGGGATCCCTGTTGGGTCACGGTTCGGGCCGCTGCGTCTGGATCTTGATCTGGGGGATGCCGCTGGTGATCCTCTTAGCTTCTCTGGGGCAAGGGCTGTTTCTGCCAGAGCTATGCCGTTTTGCTGTTTTCTGGGCACTCTTGCCTCTTGGGATGAGCGCCTACCTCGCTCGTGGAGCTGGTCCCCGTTGGGCTAAGTGCTTGTTGATCACTGCTCTCTTGGGGCTGAACTGCTTGACTGCCGGCTATGGGCTAAGCCAAGAGCCGGGTTTCCTCATGCCCCTGGTGGCTGAGGAGCGGGATCTCTGGGAGCGACTGGTGGCAGAGGTAGCACCCATAAGCCCCCAGTTGGAAGCTGCCCAAGACCTGTACGAAGTAACTCCTAGCGGGCAAGCTCTAGAAACATGGCGAAGACAGCGCCAGGAAAAGCGCCAGGTTGGGCAGTATCTCTATCGCCACCTGTTGCCCGGGCGAAAAGTGCTGGTGGACGACGACATCCACTTTGAGGCTATCTTTTGGGCAAGAGACCCGCGCCTGTTTCTCACCCCTCACCAGTACGAGTTTGCCCTGGCTTTGCAGCACCCCCAGGAGCGGGTGGACTACTTGCTGGTGGCGGGGCCAGCGGATCCCTTGCGGAGCGCCGATCGCATCCTGCAATTTTGGCCTGAGCTCAATTTTGAGGGGCTGCCAGGCTTCAGGGAGGTCTACAGCTCCCCACAGGTGCGGCTGTGGGCCCGCCAGCTAGAGCTTGAGGAGGAGAAGGGATGAGCTGGGGACGACAATGGCCGAGGCGACAGGTGCTGCAAATGGGCGGGGCGCTGCTAGCTGCCTATGGAGTTGCCGGCTGTGGTCAAGGCTCCGAAAACGTTGCCCCTGGGAACCTGAACTTGTCAAAGCTGCTGGCCCGCTGGGAAGTGGGCATCGGGGCAGATCCCGGTCGCTTCCTCTGGGAGATTGAGTCAGACCCCCAGGTGGCGGCGGTGGCGCGGGGCTGGGATCCCCATTTCTTGAGCGGCTGGCTCAACAGCTTTGACCACCGCCAGGGGGATCTCTCCTTTTGGCGCAACTGGCACCAGGCCGGGCTTTTGCGGCAGTGGTTTGAGCGGGGCTATACCCTCCACATCATCACCTGGGAAGACGACACCCACCGCCCCTGCGGCGACTACCACATCTCCCAGCAGTTTATCCAAGACGTAGCCGAGCTGGCGGGGTATATTGCCCAAGCCAACCCCCAAGGCCGCCCCACCTACTGGAGCTTGGCCACCGAGTTCTCCTACTGGCGCATCCCTGCCGATACCTACAACGCCGACACTGCCCCCTACTACCAGGCCCTCATGCGCAACGTCCTAAGAGCTCGCCAGGCCATCAAGGAGCGTTTGCCAGAGGCCGAAGTGGCCCTCTGTTGGGGCGGGTGGATTGCCACCTTCGACGATCCCCAGCGCGGGTCGGGGCGCAGCATGGTGGAGCCTTTTGCCGAGACGATGAGCCAGATGGACGGGATCGCCTTCCAGTCGATGCGCCAGCGGCGGCCAGGGGAGTTTAACCCAGAGCTGAACGGCCCGGATCCGGGCAACCCTGAGCAGATCCGCCTCTGTTGCCATCTCTTTGCCCCCATCCACCGCAACTTGATGCTGGCCCACTACGAGCCATCGATTAAGGACAAACACCCCAACGGCGGTCGGGCCGACACGGTCCAGGTGGACTTTGCCATCATGAGCCGGCGGGAGTGGCTGCAGGAGGTGTCGCAACTGGGGCTGCGGCGCATGTCTCTCATGCACTACGGCCTCTACAAGGGAGATCCCTATGGGGCGCTGACAGCAGCGCGGCAATTCCGGGCCCGGGTAGGTTTGCCGGCTGTTGCCAGGAGGGTGTAGCCGTGGAGACGAGGACCCAAAACGGCCTTTGGCAGATACAATCCCCCTTGGCGGCGCTGTTGTTGGGGATCCCCAGATGAAGCCTTTTGCCATAGCAAGAAGCTGGCTGCTGGGCCTAAGCCTTGTCTTGGGTCTGGAGCTGCCAGCCTGGGCAGGCTGTGGCTTTCCTCGCGGAGAAGGGAAGACGTTTTTCTCGCTGCAGCCCGAGGTCTACCAACCCCGCACCCGCTTTGACCAGAAGGGACGCCTGCAGCAGGCCCTTTCGGAGTACGGAGAAACCCGCCTTAACCTTTTCGCCGAGACTGGCCTTAGCGATCAGCTCACTCTCAACCTCAACACCAGCTACGTTTTCATCGAAAATCGCTTTGCCAGCGGGGCTGACACCGTTACCCAGCGCAACCAGGGCCTGCGGGATCTGGAACTGGGCCTGCGCCATACTTGGGGAGAGGGGGATCCCTTTTTCTCAGCTCAGTTGACGGCCCTCATCCCGCCTGGATACGCCACCGAAAATACCCCCCTGCCCTTGGGGTACGGAGTCTTTGGCTACGACTTCAGCTTAGGAGCGGCAGCCAATGTCGAGCTGGGATCCCTGCCCGCCTTTTTCGACTCTTGTCTTACGTTTCGGGATTACCTGGGCTATCCGGGCGACCGCCTCAAAGCCAACTTGACCTTTGGAGCAGATATCAGCCCTGAGGTCCAGGCCATTGTGGCTCTGGATGGCGACTTTACCCTCGGCAACGGCGCCCCTTTGCTCTTTGGAGATGTGGCAGTGCAGGATCCCGACTACGACAGCCTCAAGCTCTCCGGCCAGCTCAACTGGCGACTAGAGGGAGGGTTAACGCTGGGCCTAGGAGGGTTTCAATTCTTGACTGGTCGCAACACCAACGCCGGCGGCGGCTTCACCGGCTATGTGTGGCTGAGTTACTAAAACCCAACAAAATATTGCAGGATACCCGCCTCGGTAACAGGGATCCGCAGCGCCAGATCTAGGATGAGTCTTGGCAGCTGTTGGCCAGGAGAACGGATCCCATGCCTCGCTTTGAAAACATCATTGCCGCCATCGACGGCACTGGCCCCACCGAGCAGATGGTGCATACTCTCCTGTCCTTGCCGGCCTTTGCCCAGTGCCATGTGACGCTGCTGCATGCGGTGCCTTCCCAGACCTCTGCGGAGGAGATGCGAGCGGCCTGGCAAAGGGGGCAGGAGCTATTGGCCCAGACGCTGCAGACCTTTCCCCCGCGACCTGGGCTGAAGATCAGCACCCAACTGGTGGAAGGGGATCCCAAGGTGGTGGTGCTGCAGGTGGCGGAATCTCTACCCAATCCCCTGATTGTCATGGGATCGCGGGGGCGCAACCGCATCATGGCCATTTTGCAGAACTCGGTGAGCCAATACGTGTTCCAGCTTGCCTCCTGCCCCATGCTGCTGGTCAAAGACGACGCCTACGTCAAATACCCCAGCCACGTCATGGTGGCCCTCAACAACTCCCCCGCCGCCCAGGCCGCCTTTGCCACGGCCCTGGATCTAGTGGCCGGCATCCCGGGAGCCCAGATTTTCCTAGCCTCTGTGCAACTGGATGCCGATGCCCAAGCGCGGGACGAGGTTCTGGATAAAGCCATTGCCACTCTCAAAAGCCGCCAAATCAGCCATCGGGTGTTCACGGCGGTCGGGGATCCGGGCACCGAGATTGTCCGATTGGCGGAAGAAAGCAAGGCCGACCTGCTGGTGATGGGATCCCCAGATCGCCGGCCCAGCATTGCCCGCAGCATACCCGACTTGGATCGGCTCTTGGGACGATCTGTCTCCGACTACGTGCGGGTGCATATCGGCTGCCCAGTGCTGATGGTGCGCTCTGTCCAAGACTGACCTAGGGCAAGATGGAGCGGTGCTCCGTCACGCGGTCGCTCTGCTGCTGGCGATCTGGGCTGACGGCCCAAGCCTCGAAGATTAGCTCAGGGACGCCGGGAGGGATGGTCATGCGGGTGAGAGCTTGCCACTGCCCCTGCTCGTTGCGGGAGAAGTCCAGCAACCAACGAGGGCCATCCACCAAAGAGCGGGTGCGGCCATGCTTGACCCAAAACTTAATCCACAAGGGAGGCTGCTCGCTCGAGCTACTGACAGAATTGAGCGAGGCCGGCAAACGCAGCACTACGTCAAAATTGTCACCTGCCCGCAGGTGCTCGGGCACCAGCAGTTGGGGTGCTGGGCACACGCCTGGGGGCAAAGGTAGGGTTTCCGGGTTTTGGTCAGTCACAGCTAAGGGTGGGGTGGGCTGGATCTCGGTTTGGGCTGGCAGGACAGCCTCTTTGCCAGGCGGCTCAGTTGGAAGAGTCCCCACCCCAGGTTGGGCGTTGGCTTTGGCTGCAGCCTCTGCTGGGGGGGTAGGGGAGGCTGGGAGCTCTTGTGGCGGAAGCGGGTCGGGAGCTTCTTTTCCCCCAGAGGCGCTGCGCTGCCAGATGCGCAACAACTTCTGCAGGGTGCGCTCGGGGGAGAGCAAGGTTGTGGTCGAGGCAGGGCTGGCCTCAGGGATGGGTGGCTCTTCTTCCTGGGGCAAAGAGGGTGGCCCTTCCCCCTGGCCGCGGCAGCGAACAGAGAAGGGGACTCTCAGCAGCTCTGGATGCTGCCAGGAGGAGGGAGCAAGGCACACTTCTCCCTGCAGAGGGCGAGCCCACGGCTGGCTAGGTAGGGTGAGGGGAATGCTAAACACTGCCGTTCGCGCCTGTCCTGGGAGTTGAATCTGCCGTCGCCCTTGGAAAAGGGGATCCGGGCTCCCCTCCTGCCAAAGCCGTACCTGCAGTTCGCCGCTGCAGCCAATTCGCCCCGTCAACACCAGTACTTCCTCAGGGGATCCCTCCAGTTCGCTGTGCATGAGGGAAAACAGCTCGGGTGGGGGGGCAGGCTCTTTGGGCTGAGGAGCGGATTCGGGCTCTGTTGGCTGGGCCACCAAGGCGGCTGCTGGTTCTGACTGAGCCGGGGCAGGCACGACCTGGAAACGCAGACAATTCTTCAGCTCCTTCTCGCCAAACAGCTCAGCTATCAAGTCGGCATCGCGGCAGTGCAGTTCCCAGGAACCAGGGGCAAGACGAGTGGCCGGCAAGACAATGGCAATCCCCTCCTCGTTGGTGCGCACCGAACGGGTTTGCAAGAGTTCTCCCTTCGAGGCCTTCGCCTCTGCTGGGGCTTGTTCATCCTCTGCTGCCAAAGGGCGGTGGCGAACTTCCACAGTAATGGTGAAGTAGGGCTGGGGACAATGGGCCAGGACGGTGTACGTGTCTTCCTCCAGAATGGCTCCTTCGGCTGGTACTGGCTGCCATTCTTCTTGTCCGTTGCGCCGTACCCAAAAACTCAGCATTCCGCGGTCACCTCTGGGAGAGCAAATACTTCACCAGCTCAGCTTGCAGGAGGGTTTGCTGCTGTCCTGTGGGCAAGTGCTTCAGCTGCACCTCGCCGGCCACCGCTTCCGCATCTCCCAGGACCACAGCCCAAGTGGCGCCGCTGCGGCTAGCCCGCTTGAACTGCTTGCTAAAGGGGCTGCCGCTGAGATCCAGCTCGGTGCAAAAACCAGCTTGGCGCAGGGCCTGGGCAACCTGAAGGGATTGGGCCTCTGCCTTGGCTCCGCGGGAGATCACGTAGACGTCCAGCGGCCTGGCCACCCCCTCTAGCTGCTTCTTTTGCAGCAGCAACACCAGCCGCTCCATGCCGATGGCCCAGCCTACGGCCGGGGTCGGCGGTCCGCCCAGCTCTTCCACTAGGCCGTCGTAGCGGCCGCCCCCGCAGACGGTGCTCTGGGATCCCAATTTCGGCGAGACGATCTCGAAAGCAGTGTGGGTGTAGTAGTCCAAGCCGCGCACCAGGTAGGGATCCAGCTCATAGGGAATGTCTAGGGCTTTGAGATGAGCTTGCACTTGCTCGAAGAAGGCGCGTGAGTCAGCGCTAAGGTAATCGGGCAGCTTGGGCGCTTTCTCAACAATGGCGCGGGTGTGGGGATCCTTGCTGTCGAGGATGCGCAGGGGGTTGCGGCCAAGACGCTCCTGGGAGTCCGGATCCAGCTCTTCCTTCAAGGGGGTGAGGTAGTCCACCAGGGCTTGGCGATAGGCCAGCCGGTCCTGCGGATCCCCAAGGGAGTTGAGCCGCAGAGTGAGATTTTCCGCCCCCACCGCCCGCAGCAGATCCCAGGCCAGAGCGATAACCTCGGCATCGGCGCGGGGATCGCGGCTGCCCAGGAGCTCCACCCCCAACTGATGGAACTGGCGTTGCCGCCCCGCTTGGGGACGCTCGTAGCGAAACATCGGCCCACAGTACCAGAGGCGCTGCACATCGCCCGCCATCTGCAGCCCGTGTTGGATGTAGGCCCGCACCACACCAGCAGTGTTCTCGGGACGCAAGCTCACCTCCTGCTCACCGCGGGTGCTAAAGGAGAACATCTCCTTGCCCACCACGTCGGTGGCACTGCCGATGCTGCGAGCAAAAAGCTCCGTCAGCTCCAAAATGGGGGTGCGGATCTCCTGGTAGTTAGCCCGCCCCAAGATCTCGCGGGCACTGGCCTCCACCTGCTGCCACAGCCTTACCTCCTGAGGCAGGATGTCGCGGGTACCCCGCACCGCGTGGATTTTCCCCATGTCTGTTCCTCTCACCCAGAGCCCCGCCCTGGGAAGCAAGGGTTCGTGTCAATGCCATAATATCGCCCTGCTGGCGGGGGGCAGAGCTAGCCTCGGCTCAAGGGCTCAAGCTAGCGTAGAAAGCGGCAACTTGGCTGGCAGCGGCCACCGCCGCGGTGGTGGATCGCAGGATCGTAGGGCCCAAAGAAACAGGCACTCCGCCGTGGGCTTCCGCTTGGCGGCGCTCCGTCTCTGTCCAGCCACCTTCTGGGCCAATAGCCAGCGCCACGACGGCACCCCTTAGAGGCGGCAGGACTTGCAGCAGCGGGGGGGCGTTTTGGCGGGCAACCGCTATGCCCCACCAGTTGGCCTTGAGCTCAGCCAGCCAGCGGCTCCAGGAAGTGGGCGGGTCAATTTGGGGCCAGTGCAGCCGCTCACACTGTTCTGTTGCCTCCCGCACAATTTTTTGCCAGCGTTCCTGCCGCCCCGATCCCGGCTCCACCACGGTGCGCTCCGTCAGCAGAGGGGTAATGCGCGCTACCCCCAGCTCGGTAACCTGGCGAAACACCTCGTCAAATCCCGGCCCCTTGACCACTGCTAAGCCCAGATGCAGGTAAACGGGCAATTCCCGCGGCGGGGCCTCTACCTCAGCCACAATTTGGCATTTCTGGGGCTGCCAATGGGCCAGCCACAGCTTGCCGGAGCCGTCCAAAACCAAAAAGGGATCCCCCCCCCGAAGGCGGTGCACCCGCTGCAGGTAGTGCCGCTGCGGGCTGGTTAAATAGATCCCACCGGTGGGATCCCGCTGGGCCGGGTCTATAGCTAGGCGGGGCAGGGAACTTAGAGAGCGCGTGCGTTCAGACAGCACCACTCCCCCCGTCGCCAAAGGGCTGCAACCAACCACTCGTTGGCCTCCAACATCTCCGTAACCAACCTGGCCTGCTCGAGGAGAATGCCGCTGAGGATAAGCCAGCCCCCTTTCTTCACCACTAGGCCAAACCCCGGGATCATATCCAGGATCACGTCGGTCAGAATGTTGCACACCAGTCCATCCACCATCTCCGGAATGCGTTCCAGACTGCCCTGAGCCACCTCGATCCGGTCTGTAAGGCCATTGAGGTCGCGATTGTGGAGTGCTGCCTGCACCGCCAGCGGGTCAACATCCACAGCATAAACCCGCTTGGCCCCTAAGAGGGCTGCCGCCACCGACAGAATGCCCGAACCGCAGCCCACATCGGCTACCGTCACCCCCTCTGTACCCGCTCCTAGGCGCATCTCCAGGGCTTCCAGGCAAAGCTGGGTGGTCGGATGGGTGCCTGTGCCAAAGGCCATGCCCGGATCCAGCCGCAGCAGGAGACGGCCAGGGTGAGGGGGTGGATCCAGCCAGGCTGGACAGATGAGCAGCCTCTCTCCCACTGGCTCAGGCCGCCAGTGTTGCTTCCAACTGTTGCTCCAATCCTCTGCTTCCATTCGTTCCCAGTGCAGCTTGGGAAGGGGCTGGCCGGCCACGAGGGCATCTTGCCGCAGGCGCAGCGCCAGAGCCGCCAAGTCCAAAAGAGTGGCGCGGAAGCAGGGCAAATAGGCGTGAATGCTAATTTGGTCTTCGCCATAAGCCTGGCTGGCCATGCCCTGACAGCCAAAGCTCTCCAGCCGCCAGAAGATCTGGTCTTCCTGCACAGGGGAGGCGAGGATGTGGAGATCCCACCAGGCTCCACCCGGATCCGGCACCTGGGCAGAGGAACGCGAGGAGGGATCGGCAACAGTCCTGCTCACGGCGGGAGTTCTTGAACGGGAAAACAAAAAGGCTGCCAAAGGGATGCCGTTGGCTTGGCCAAACCAGTTCTTGTTCTAATTTAGGATCACCCGCTGCCCTGCAGCTCCCCCTGCTGGGGGGTTTTTGATGCCCTCCTTGATCCCGTGAGATAGAGTTTAATTGGACGCGCGCTTTGCCTCCCCTTAAAGCTCCGTGCGGGTGAGTGGAGTCGGGTTGTGCTTTGTCGAGCGGAAGGGGTGAGAGAGATGGCAGCTGAGCAGTCAGCAGAACAAGACACTCCACCCTCCCTCGAGATGGCTAGGGAAAGTGGGGCTGAGGCTCCCCCTTTGCCCAGGGTCGGCCCTGCCAAGAACTCGATCCCGCTGACCCGAACCGCTCTGATGCGGCGCTTCAACGAGAGTTTTCCACCTTTTTACAGCCAGTTTGTTAGCAGTGAGATCCAGGTGCAAAACTTGCGTCTGGCCTATGCCCTTTATCAAACCCGTAGGGCAGTGGTCCAGATGCAGGACGAGCGGGGCAAGACGGTGGTTTGTCTAGCCTATCGCAACCGGCCTTCTCTGCTCAGCGACCTATTTGGGGTGCTGACGGCCTTCAATCTTTCGCTGCACGGCATCCATCTCTACGGGCAGATCTACTCGCCCCACTTGGTATTTATCCGCCTCACGGTCTCCCGTGATGGCCACAGCCTTTCCTCTCAAGCCAAGCTCAACCTAGAGCGAGCCATTCACGAGTGTCTGGCGGGGGTGTTTCCTGTTCACGAAACCCTGGCGCTGGAGTTCGATCTCAAAGCCAGCCTGAAAGACGTACAGGTTTCTTTTTACTTTGACCCAGTGTTTCACCTGCCCACGCTGTTGGTGGATGTAGACAACCAACTGGGCGTGTTTTACCGGGTGATGAGGGCCCTGGCGCAGGAGGATTTAACCGTTGTTAACCTCAATTTGATGTTTCGCCGCAACCGAGCGCGCTTTATTTTCTACTTGCTAGGTCCCGACTCAACTCTAACCATGCCGGAATTCCTGAGGCAAAAATTGGCCCTGAACATCCAGCAGCGGCTGCAGGGGGATCCCGTCTAGATCTGCACAGGATTGGGAGGCGAATCGAAAAGGACGGTGCTCAGGTAACGCTCAGCCCAGGCGGCGCCAAAGGCTTTTTCCAAAACACGGCGGGTGCGGTCGTTCTGCTGTTGTTGGCTGCAGTAGCGCTGCTGCCCTTGGTAGTGGAGCAGGATCTGCTGGGGATCCGTCTGCGGGGAGATCTGTTGCGCCAGGTGGCAGTGAATCTCCAGGTAACGGCAAGCAAAGTGCAAAAAGCGCTCGGCCTCTGCTGCATCGCTAGGACGTATGAATAGGCAGTAGGGGGAAAAAATCGTGCCCCAAGGTGGCAACTGGCGCCGGTGTTGGAAAGGGGCTAAATGAGCTCCTACAGCTTCCAGCTCCCGGATGTAGGGATCCGGCAAAGTGGGAGTGACCGGTGAGAGATCGACGATGGCGGCGCTCACCTGGCCGCGACCAGCCACAATGTCACAGCCAAACAGGGGCAGCGGGTACTGCGGCTGTGGAAACATAACACAGTGGAGGATATCCAGGCTTTGGCCAGCCTGGGCCAGCTCCAGGTGCAGCTTGCGGAAGGGCCCCCCCTGGTAGCAGCGGTTTTCAATCTGCAGTTTCTCGCCCTCTAGGCGGCCCTCCACGTAGCCCAGATCCTCTGGCAGGTCGTAAGGGGCCAGGGCAAAGTGGGATCCCCAAAGGTCTAAAATCGCCTCCGAGAGGCGCTGGATGAGGGGATGCAGTTGAGCCTGTAACGCAGGAGCTGTGAACACGGAAGGGGTGGGATTCGAACCCACGGTGACCTTGCGGCCACAACGCTTTTCGAGAGCGCCACAATCAACCACTCTGTCACCCTTCCAGTTTGCATAGGGCTTTACTATCTTAGCGGCAAACGGGCTATCCTGACCGGATCCTCGCCCCCAGAATGCGGAGGATGCGACCCGATGAGATCATAGGAAGTATGGCTGCCCTCTCCATTCACCACTTCCGCCAGGCTAAGCAGACCGGTCAACCGCTGGTGGCCCTCACAGCTGCCGACTACGTCACAGCCCAGATTTTGGATCAGGCTGGGATTGACCTAATCCTGGTGGGCGATAGCCTGGCTATGACCAGCCTGGGCCATAGCAGCACCCTGCCCTTGACCCTGGAGCAGATGATCCACCATGCCCAGGCGGTGCGCCGCGGCGTAGAACGGGCCTTTTTGGTGGCCGACTTGCCTTTCTTGAGCTACCAAGTCTGCAAAGAACAGGCCCTCTTCTCGGCAGGACGGCTGATGAAGGAGGCGGGGGTAAATGGAGTGAAGCTGGAAGGGGGCTACCCGGCCATGGTTGAGACGGTGGCCTTTCTGGTGCAGCGAGGGATCCCCGTTCTAGGCCACATCGGCCTCACGCCCCAGGCCAAACACCAGCTGGGGGGCTACCGCCAGCAAGGGAAAACGCCGGAAGAGGCGGAGCGGCTGCGCCAGGAAGCTTTAAACCTAGAGCAAGCCGGGGCTTTTGCTCTAGTTCTAGAACACATGCCGGCGGACTTAGCTGCCCAAATTACCCAGCAACTCCGGATTCCAACCTTGGGAATTGGGGCTGGCCCAGGCTGTGATGGCCAGATCCTCGTCACCCATGACCTCCTAGGCCTAAGCGAGCGGATCCCACCTTTCGCTAGGGCCTACGCCAACTTAAGACAGGTAATCCGGGAAGCAGTGGAAGCTTTTGCTGAGGATGTTCGCCAGAAAGTATTTCCCCCCTCTTATCCCTGTGGCCAGACTGTGTTATCCAACAAATAAGGAAGCAGAGCTAAGCAAAGACCCCGTAAGGTAACCCTGTGATTCCGGCTGGACTGAAACGCTACGCCGTTCGCTACCCTTCTATGCCCCTGATGGTTTATCGGGAGCTAGCTGCCCACTTGGCTTGTGTTCCCGGGGTAGAAACACAGCTGGAATGGAAAAAAGATCCCAGCTTTAACTACTCCGCTAGCCAAATTGAGGCGCTGCACATTTACCAAGGGCCAGAGGCTGATATAGAGCAAATTCAGCGTATCCTTGACCACTATGGGCCATGGCAGTATAGCCCTCTAGAGGGCTAGTTTCCTCTGCTTGCCGAACAGGGATCCCAGAAAAGGATCCCTGGCCTATTTTTAGCTGGGAAAGTTCTGGGGCAGGAGTGCCTCGGAGGGTTACTGGCTTTGAGCTGGTAGGTGCAACTTACGGGCCAAGCCTAGCTGCGCCAGCACCCAAATGACCCAGTAGGTCATGTCAATTTCCCACCAACGCAAGCCTGCTTTTACACACTTTGGATCAGCGTGGTGGTTATTATGCCAGCCTTCGCCGTAGGTCAAAAGGGCAGCCCACCAAAGGTTGCGGGCATTGTCATTGCTCTCGAAAGTTCGATAGCCCCAAAAGTGACTGGCCGAATTGATCAGCCAGGTGCAGTGCAGCAGCAGCACCGTCCGTACAAAAATGCCGTAGATAACGAACGACCAACCTCCCCACAGATAGAGCACGGCAGCTAGCGGCAGTTGCAGCAGCAACCCATATTTGTCCAGCCAGCGGTAAAAGGGATCCCGAGCCAAGTCGGGCGCAAAGGCAAAATACTTCTCAGGGTTGAAAAATTCTTCTCGCTGGTAGATTAGCCAAAGCATGTGGCTCCACCAAAAGCCTTTGCGGGCCGAGTAGGGATCCTTTTCCTCATCCTCAGTAAATGCGTGATGCTGGCGATGGCCACCTACCCAAAAGATTGGCCCTCCTTGAAGAGCCAGAGTACCGAGCGTAGCAAAGACGTATTCCAGCCACTTAGGCACTTGAAAGCTGCGATGGCTGAGAAGGCGGTGATACCCTAGGCAAATCCCCAAGCTGCCAAAACACCAGTGGAAAAATAGGGCCACTCCCAAAGCAGGCCAAGAGAAGAAAAGAATGCCGCCCACCAAAGCAATGGCGTGGAGAACTAGGAAAAAAAGAGCGAATTCCCAAGCAAAGCGGAAAGACTTTTGGGATGCGGAGCCGTCGGAGTTGCCCAAGGACTTGGGGGAAAGAGAGATTGCCATGAACTAGCTAAACCTCAAGGTAGATGAAGTAAAGTGGCGCAGAGTCCAATCGCTCCCTGCACGGTTGCCGCCCCCAGCACTAGGAAACGCAGTGTGCCTTCCCCACCCTTGCCAGGGCAAGTTTTAGCAAGGCAAGCGGACAGCAGCAAGAGGGCAACAGAGCAGACGATGTCATCTGGCCTGAGGTTAAGCTTAACGATATTTCACCCCAAGTGCAAGCGATACTTGCAGATTGCTTCTCGTCTTCAGGATCTTCTCTTGGCTCCTTACCCCATCCCCTACCATGGCACGTCCTTCTTCCCGGCAAAGGCTGCTAAAGGCAGCTCGAGAGCTATTCGTCCGACAGGGCATTGCCCAGACTACCACCCGCCAAATTGCAGACTTGGCGGGGGTTCACGAAGTAACCCTGTTTCGCCACTTTGGCAGCAAGCAGGGACTCCTCCTAGCCGTATTCGGTGAGCTGGGAGTTTTCTCCGGCATTGCCGACTTACCCCTGCCGGCGGCTCCTGCCACCTTCCAGAGCTCTGAGCTGCAAGCCATTCTCCTGCGCTATGTCCAAACCTGCTTCCAGGCTCTAGCCAATAACCCTGAGCTGGTGCGCTCATTGGTGGGAGAAGCAGGCTTCTACTCCGAGGAGCATCGCCGCGCCTTGAGAGCAGGCTTCCTGCAGGCCCAAGAGCAGCTAGCCGGCTACCTGCAGCAGATCCCCAGCCCCGAACTCCAGGCAATTGACCCGGAGCGCCTTCACGCAGCTGCTGGGGTTCTCCACCTGATGATTCTGGGGACAGCTGTGTTGGCCGTTACCGCTGGCTTGCCTGCCGACGACGGTAACCAGCCCTCCTCTAATCCAGGGGACAAAGGCACTTCTGAAAATGACATCAGCGCCGCCTCTCTTCTCGATATCTGTGTAAAGCTGTGGATGGCGGCCTTGAGGGGGATGAAGGAAACCTAAAAAAAGAGAAGAGATGAGGAGGTTGTAAGCCGGGTTCTGTAGTGGGGTACTCCGAAGAGCAGCCCCCACTGGCGGCCATCTCTCTGGGAGTGATGTTGCCATCACCCTCTAGCGGCTCACCACCACCGAGACCACCCTTCCCCAACCACTTGGCTGAGTACCGTGACCTCGGTGCAGCCGACAGGGGCGAAGAACAGCCATAGTCCTGCGGCTGCGGCCTTGCTTTCCACCGGGGTTTACCGAGCCAGCGCCTCACGACGCTGCTGGTGGGCTCTTACCCCACCTTTGCACCCTTACCTGTGCTGGACTCCCAGCCATCGGCGGTATGTTTCTGTGGCACTATCCTCGCGGTTTCCCGCACTGGGCTTTCCCCAGCGGTGTGTTCTTCTGAAAGCCCGGACTTTCCTCATCCTGCTGTCTAGTGGCGACAGCGAGGACGCGGCCGCCTGCCCCTCCTATCTCTTCATTTCAATCCTACCGCATCCCCCTAGCGTAGAAAATCCCTCCCTGGGCCTACAGTTCCTTGTCGGGGAAAGCGCTGCATCAGCTCTTGGACAGCCTCGGCATGGTAGGAGCTGCGGGTAAGCGGGGAGGACACCACCTGCAAAAAGCCCAGCTCTTCCCCCACCCGTCGCCAGTGGTCAAACTCCTCTGGGGGCACATAGCGCTCCACGGGCAGGTGCTTGGGGCTGGGCGCCAGGTATTGGCCAAGAGTGAGGATGTCGCAGCCTACCCGCCGTAGATCCTGCATCACTTGCAAAATCTCTGCCGCAGTTTCTCCTAGCCCCAGCATTACTCCCGACTTGGTGTAAAGGCCAGGATCCCACTGCCGCGCCAATTCTAGCAGCTTAAGGGAGCGCTCGTAGTTCCCCTGGGGGCGCACCCGCCGGTAGAGGCGGGGCACGGTTTCGGTGTTGTGGTTAAGCACCGTGGGGCGGGCAGCGAGAATCTGCTCCAAGGCCTGCCAGTTGCCGCACAAGTCCGGGATCAAGACCTCGATGGTTGTCTGGGGCATGCGGCGGCGGATTTCGGTAATGCAGGCAACAAACTGGCTGGCTCCCCCATCGGGGAGATCGTCCCGGTTGACGGAGGTAATCACGGCATGACGCAACCCCAGCCGTTGCACAGCCTCTGCCACTCGCAGCGGCTCGGTGGGATCCAAAGGCAAAGGGCGCTTGGTGAAGTCGATATCGCAGTAGGGGCAGGCGCGGGTGCAGGCTGGGCCCATGATTAGGAAGGTGGCGGTGCCGTTGGCAAAGCACTCTCCTAGGTTGGGACAAGACGCCTCTTCGCAGACGGTGTTCAGACCTAAGTCCCGCAGCAGCTGTTTGACGGAGCCTACCCGCTGAGGTGCCTTGGCCCGCAGCCAGGCTGGTTTGCCACTAGGGGAAGCAACGGCACTCAAAGAAAACCCTCCAACTAGCCACCAACGGCAACTCGTGTATCTCTTAGCTTATCCGCCTTGAGGGCAGGGCAAAAGCCCGCAAGCACTTTGATTACCAACTTGTACTAGACTAGGGTTGGCCGATACGAAGCCAAGGGCTTCGTCCCGCTACGCGGTTGCCAAGGCGGTGCAGCTTGCTGAGGGGGCCAAAGCGGGGGCAGGTAGCGCCTTTGCAAACCTTTTCATAGGCATTCCCTGCTTTGGTTGGCGGGAGTACCAAGGCATACTGGAAAGCGAGTGTCGAGCGATAGAGATCCCACATGGTTGTTGCTGCTCCTCCCTCTCTGGAACAACTTGCCATCAACACCATTCGTTTTTTGGCGGTGGATGCTGTTCAGAAGGCCAACTCCGGCCACCCTGGCCTGCCGATGGGGGCAGCACCCATGGCCTATGTGCTTTGGCAGCAGTTTCTGAAGTTCAACCCCCGCAACCCCAAGTGGGTGGATCGGGATCGCTTTGTCCTCTCGGCAGGCCACGGCTGCATGCTGCTGTATGCTCTGCTACATCTGACCGGCTTTGACGTCAGTCTTGAAGATCTCAAGCAGTTTCGCCAGTGGGGATCCAAAACCCCCGGCCACCCGGAAAACTTTGAAACCCCCGGCGTGGAGGTGACCACGGGTCCTCTAGGGCAGGGGGTGGCCAATGCAGTAGGGCTGGCCATTGCTGAAGCTCACCTTGCGGCCCGCTTTAACAAGCCTGGCCACACGATTGTTGACCACTACACCTACGTGATCCTGGGCGACGGCTGCAACATGGAGGGGGTGGCCTCGGAAGCGGCCTCTTTAGCTGGCCACCTCAAGCTGGGCAAGCTGATCATGCTCTACGACAGCAACCACATCTCCATCGATGGCAGAACGGAAATTACCTTTACCGAAGATGTGGGCAAACGCTACGAGGCCTACGGCTGGCATGTGCAAAAAGTGGAGGACGGCAACCACGACCTGAAAGGGATCGCCGACGCTATCCAGAAAGCCAAAGAAGTTACCGACAAGCCTTCCCTGATCATTGTCGAGACCACCATTGGCTACGGCTCCCCCAACAAAGCTGGCACTGAGAGCGTCCACGGAGCACCGCTGGGGCCAGAGGAGGTGAAGCTCACCAAGCAAAACCTGGGCTGGCCGCTGGAGCCTGAGTTTTACATTCCCGACGAAGTGCTGGCTCACTTCCGCCAGGCCATTGAAAGAGGGGCCAGGGCCGAGGCCGAGTGGAACGAGCGCTTTGCCGCCTACGAGAAGGCCTACCCAGAAGAGGCTGCTGAGTTTAAACGGATCATGGCGGGCGAGCTGCCTGTGGGCTGGAAAGAAGCCCTAGCGCCAATTGCTGAAATCGGCAGGGAGTCCACCCGCAATCTCTCAGGTCTTTGCCTTAACGCCTTGGCCAAGGCGGTACCTGAGCTGCTGGGCGGATCTGCCGATCTGGCCCACTCCAACATGACTTACCTAAAGGGGATCCCAGAATTTCAGGCCAGCTCCTACCACGGGCGCAACTTCCGCTTTGGAGTCCGGGAACACGCTATGGGAGCTATCGCCAACGGCATGGCCCTGCACGGCGGCCTTATCCCCTACGACGCCACCTTCTTGGTTTTCAGCGACTACATGCGGCCGGCTATTCGCCTGTCAGCCCTCTCGCGGGCGCGGGTGCTCCATGTGATGACCCACGACTCCATTGCCCTGGGAGAGGACGGCCCCACCCACCAGCCCATCGAGACGCTGGCCTCCCTGCGGGCTATCCCCAACCTCTACGTCATCCGCCCTGCTGATGCTCGCGAGACGGTAGGAGCCTACCAAGTAGCCCTCGAGTCCAAGTCCACCCCCTCGGTGCTGGTGTTTACCCGGCAGGCGGTCAATCCCGTGGAAGGTACCTCCGTGGAGGGAGTGGCCAAGGGAGCCTACGTGGTGGTGGATGCCCCCAACCCGGAGCTAATCTTGATTGCCACCGGCTCAGAGCTGGAGCTGGCGGTGAAGGCTGCTGCCCAACTGAAGCAGGAAGGCCGGGCGGTGCGCGTGGTCTCCATGCCCTGCATGGAGCTATTTGAGGCCCAGCCTCAGAGTTACCGGGATTCTGTCTTACCTCCCAGCGTTACTAAGCGCATCTCCATCGAGGCGGGCTCCACCTTTGGCTGGCACAAGTACCTGGGTTTTGAGGGGGTAGCCATTGGCATTGACCGCTTCGGCGCTTCTGCCCCTGGCCCCGTGTGTATGGAGAAGTTTGGCTTCACGGTGGAGAATGTGCTCAATACTGCCCGTCGTCTCCTAGGCTAACCCTTGATACGCCCAGCAGGGATCCCTAGCCTGTAGAGTATGAGCGCCTCAAAGCTAGGCAAAAGCAAGGGTGGGAGGGTAGCAGCTCTACTGGCTGGCGGGATCAGTGGAATGCTGCTCCAGGGATCCCCCTGGGTTGCCGCTCAGCCTGCCTTCCAAACAGTGCCGCTGCCGCGCCTGCCAGTGGGTGTGGATCAAGCGGTCTTTGACCAGCCAGTGGCTCGCTTCAACCCCACCCCACCTGTTGAGGTGGTAGTCCGCAACCGCACTGGCCTGCCTTTGGAGTACGGCTTTACCGATCCGCGCCAGGGCATCTCGGAACTGCAGCCGGGCGAAACGCTGCGCTTGAGCAGCCCGACCCTCCCCAACTGCCTGGCCATCAACACACCCATGTTGGGCCCGGTGGGCTACCAGGTGAGTGTGGATCCCGCGAATGTAATCACCGTGGAGGTGCGCCTAGTCAACGACGTTTCGGGCGATCACTGCCTAGACCTGAAAGAGACAGGTGCCATCTTTGTCAATTGATGTCAGTGCGAATCCCTTCACCTCCTCTCCGCAACTGGGTTGCAAAGACACCGCATCTTGACAGAGGTTGCCAGCTGGAACAGGATGCAGAGAGGAGGCTGGGATCCAGCTTCTGGCTAGGCAGGGGTAAAGCTGCCCCAACTCAACTTTTCCTTTGGACGGTCTCATGAGCAATCAGTGGTGTCCCCGGTTTCGCAGGGTTCTGGTGGCTGGCGCGGCAATTGTGGGGTTGGCAAGCTTGCCAGCCAAGGCCCAGCAAGTTACGGATCCCAGCCCAGCTCAGGCGGCCACCGATGTTGAGCCTACCTCTCCAATCTCGGCTTCTTTTCGCAGCTAAAATGGGGTCAGCGTACGCCCGGAAACGGTGAGGGTTTTCCTGAATGGCAGAGAGGTTACCTCGGAAGCAGTGATCACGCGCGATTTCTTTACCTACCGTCCCCCTCAGCCCCTGCCGTCAGGGCGTCACGAAGCCTTGCTGGAGTTCACCAACACCCAGGGAGTGACCCGCCGCGTCAGTTGGAGCTTCACGGTGGGCAGCCCTGTCCGTGCCTCCATTGATCTAGTCACAACGCCGGCCATCGCCCCCTGTCAGCAGGCGAGATCTTGCTGGTAACCGTTAAAGGCACTCCCTCTAGCCGAGTAACCGTTTACCTCGTTCAGGATGGACGGCAGGCGCAAACTCTACAGGCCCGGGAAGTTTCCAGCGGCACTTACGTGGTCAACGTCCTCGTCGAACCGAAAGATGCTACTCGCGAAGGGATCGTCATTGCGCGTTTGGAAAACAACGGCCAGGTGCGCTTTATGACTGCAGAACAGCCAGCTCGCTGGATCGAGGGGGCTGGCGGCGGTATCCAGCGTCTTGCCGCCCAAGAAGTTTCCGCAACTACCACTGTCCCCAGCTTAGTGCCCCAGATTACTAACTTGCGGGACGGGGATCGGGTTGCCGGCTCTTCCTTTACGCTGCAAGGCACCACGGCTCCCAATGCTTCAGTGCGGGTAACGGTAACGGCCTCAACTTCAGTGGGGGGCATTCTCAGCGCTCAGCAGACGGTGATGAACCAAACTGTCCAGGCCGATGGGCAGGGCCGTTTTACCATCACCGTCCGACCCCCCATTCCGGCCGCCGGCACGGTGTATCCGGTCAACCTCACGGCTACTTCTGGTAGCCAAACTAGCCCGACAGTAACCCTGCGCCTTACCCAGCAGTAGCGATCCGGCCTATCGTTTGTCTCCGCTAGGGGGAAGGTCAGTCCAGGTCTTCAAACCCTGCCGTTGGTGGCGAGCCCTGAAGGTCTTGGGTAAGGGTTGGGGAGAGGGAAGAGCGCTGTTGCCAGCGCCACAGAAGGGCGGCCATAACCACAGCAGGGGAAGCAATCATGGTGACCATTACCGGCAGAGTCTTCGGCAAGGCCAGGTAGGGGCCACCGTATTTGATGGCGGCGCTAATAGCAGCAGCAGCTACCATCAATTTTAGGGCCGACCCAAGGGTCTTGGGCTGCATAGCTCTGCCACTCCCTTGCCCTCTGGACGCCAGCTCTCACAGCCTAGGCTAGCATTCCCTGCAGGGCACTTTCTGGAGACGAAACAGCGCTAGAGGCTCCGCTGGGTCATGACTCGGCAACTACCGGGATCCCGTCCAGGGCGGGTGATTGCAACCGATTTGCGGGAGGAGATGCAGCGCTCCTACCTGGAATACGCCATGAGCGTGATCGTGGGGCGGGCCTTGCCAGATGTGCGGGATGGCCTCAAGCCAGTCCATCGCCGCATCCTCTACGCCATGCACGAGCTGGGCCTGACGCCGGATCGCCCCTACCGCAAATGCGCTCGGGTGGTGGGGGAGGTGCTGGGGAAATACCACCCGCACGGGGATCAGGCAGTTTATGACGCGCTGGTGCGCATGGCCCAAGACTTTTCCAGCCGCTATCCCCTGGTGGCGGGACACGGCAACTTCGGTTCGGTGGACAACGACCCGCCGGCAGCCATGCGCTACACAGAGTGCCGACTGTCGACCCTGAGCCACAGAGTGCTTCTGGAGCAGCTCTCGGAAGAGGTCGTCGATTTTGCCCCCAATTTCGACGGATCCCACATCGAGCCGACTGTTTTGCCAGCCCGCCTGCCCATCTTGCTCCTCAACGGCGCTTCCGGGATTGCCGTGGGCATGGCCACCAGTATTCCGCCCCACAACTTGGGAGAAGTGGTGGACGGCCTGCTGGCTCTGATTGACCGTCCCAACCTCAGCGCCGAGGAGCTGTTGCGCTGGATCCCGGGGCCGGACTTTCCCACCGGCGGCCAGATTGTCGACAGCCAAGGGATCCGCGAAGCCTATCTCAGCGGGCGTGGCTCCATCACCCTGCGGGGAGTGGCCCACTTTGAGGAGGCTCAGCCGGGCAAAGGACGCCACCGGCGGCCCGCCCTAGTCATCACCGAGTTTCCCTACCAGGTGAACAAAGCCGCCTGGATTGAGAAAGTGGCAGAGCTGGTTGCCCAGGGTCGTCTCAGCGGCATTGCCGACTTGCGGGATGAGTCGGATCGCAAGGGCATTCGCGTGGTGGTGGAGCTTAAGCGAGAGGCCAATCCCCAGGAGGTTTTGCAGCAGCTCTATGAGCTGACCCCTTTGCAGAGCAACTTCGGGGTAATCCTGCTGGCCTTGGTGGATGGCAAGCCGCAGCAGCTTAACCTGAAGCAAATCTTGCAGCATTTTTTACAGTTTCGCGAAGCCACCCTCAACCGCCTGTTCCGCGCCGAACTGCAGCAGCTACAGCGCAAGGTAGAAGAAGTGGCGGGGATGGTGCTGGCCCTGGCCAATCTGCAGGGGGTGATCGACCTGCTGCAGCAAGCATCCGATGGCGCCACCGCCAAAGCCCAACTGCAGGCCCGCTTGGGTTGTACCCCTCAGCAGGCGGAGACCATCTTAGCCATGCCTCTGCGCCGCCTGACGGCCTTGGAACGGGAACGGTTGCAGCAAGAGCAGTCCCAGTTACAGGCCCGCATTGAAGAATTGCAGGGGCTACTCAGCGACCGCCGCAAGCTCTTGAACTACTTAAAGAAAGAGCTGCGCCACCTGAAGAAAACCTTCGGCGATCCCCGGCGAACCCAGATTCTCTAGTGGTTGCCAGAGGAAAGGGTGATCTAGCCAGTGCAGAAGGGCGCTAGGCCAAAGAGGTTTTGTCGGCGGCGGGATCGACCTCTGGCGCTTCAGGATGGCGGGCAGATTTGGGAAGGGAGCCACCTGACTGGAGAACTAAGCAGCGCACGGTCTGGTGCAGTTCCTCCAGCAAGATGTTAAGGGCAGAGCGAAAGTCGCGATGGTCGTCCCGCATGTGTTCCAGAATGGCGCGGATGACTTCCTTACAATCCTTGAGAATGTGCTGCTGCTGGGCAATGATCTGCACCAGCTCACTGTGTTCTTTGAGCAGATCCCGCAGGCAGGTGCGCAGATCGTCTACCTGGCTTTGCCAGAAGGCCTGTCCCTCCCGCAGCTCCATGACGCTAGCGCGCAGGTCAACGATGGCGTCGCGCAGAGCTTGGCTTTGGCGGCACTCGGCCTCCAGTTGGCGCTGCAGCTTCTCTTGCTGTTGGCGCAACTCGGCATTGGCCTGCAAGTTGGCTTCAGCGGCTCTAAGCAGTTGCTCAAGGCAGGCCTCGACAAGAGCCCAACGCTCCTGCCCTAGCGAGGATTGACCCCGACGGACTTGCCTGCTGAAGTACCTCACAGTCGCTTCCCCCTGTCTCCTAGGCAAGGGCATCCTGCAAGCTGGGGCTTGCCAGCCCTACTGATCATACTGCCTCTTGGGGATTCCCCTCGCTTGCGGAAACGGCTTTAGGCATTTTTGAGGTTTTCTTTGCCCGAGATGATGCGGGCGCTTAGAATGCGATCCCCCAGCTTAATTTTGCGCAGCACCTCGGTGCCTTCGGTAACATACCCAAACACAGCGTAGCGGCCATCCATGAGGTTGAGGCCGGCGGGGGTGAGATCCGGCTCGGCCATGAAGATGAAAAACTGAGAAGAGGCGCTGTTGGGATCCTCTAGATAGCGAGCCATGGCCACTGTTCCCTCGGCAGAAAAAGGCAAAGCCGGCTCCGCATCCCAGAGGCCCAGTTGCTCAAAAGTCTGGCCGTAGCGGGGCATTAACTCACCTTTGGCGCGAATCTCCAGAGGAATGGTGCGAACTTTGCCCGTGGCCGGATCCACGTAGCCGTCGGCAGGGCCAGGGGGATCCCCGGCTTGCACAAGGAAGAATTTCTCCACTCGATCAAAGGTCAGGCCATCGTAGAAGCCCCGCTGCACCAAGTCAGCGAAGTTGCCGGCAGTGATTGGAGCACTATAGCCATCGAGGGTGATCACCATACGCCCAGCGGTGGTGTTCAGCTCCACTTCTGCTCGGCCCAGGAGCTGGGGCCTGTCGGCATACTCCTGCGGGATCTCGTAGGGGAAAGCCCCCACCCACTTGCTCTCCAGGGATCCCAGTTTGTCCACCAGACGGTCGTAGGCGGCGCGAGCCTCTTCTTTGCCCTTGGGTTTGCGCTCCGTGGCCTGGTTGATGGTTTGCAACTCCTGCCGCAGAGCGGCAATTTCTTCAGAGGCGGCAGCAGCTTGCTCAGGGGGCAACTCCGCCAGCAGGGGATCCGTATAGCGGTCCAGAAGCCGCTCCACCTGGCGCACATCCCCCCGCACGGCTGACCAGCGGTTGTACTTCAGGTCCGCCTCGATCTCGGTAATGGCTTCATCGATTTCCCAAATCCGACTGTCCTGGATGGGCAGGGCCCGCCGCAAGAGAGTACGCGGATCGGTAATGGCATCCCCTTGGGGCAGCGCCAGCGCCGGGATCCCACCCAGCCAAACCGCCCAAAGCAATACAGCGGCCAAAACCAGCCGGAGCGATTTCCTCCCCCCCTCCCACCGCTCGGCCCTGCTGCCAACTGGGGATCCCTGCTGAGCACGCTGTGTCATGTCTTCACCCATTGCCAATGCTGCTTTTGCTCTCAGCCTGGCATTCTACCCTCGCCGGCGGCAAGCGCTGCGTGGTCAGAGCCCTTGCCTCGTAGCGGCAGCGGCGGAAGTAGGTTCAGCTGACTCTAGCTCGACCAGCCGCTTGGATCCTAATAGGGGGGCTGAAGTCTGTCTTGTGCGAAGGCGGCTCCGACTTTGCCAATGATGGAGAGCTTGATCTCCGGCTGATTGTCAAATGAGGCCAGCGCTTTCTTCCATGGCCTATAGTGCATAACAGCTTGTCAATTCAGGTGTAGGCTCTAGAGGAAGGGATCCCGTCATTGGACAAGAGGACGGCTAGAGCATGGCGGCAAAGCAACTGAAGTTCTACTGGAGCCCTCAATTCCAGCTCTTTAGCTGCGACGGCGCCAAACTAGAGGGACATGGCTTTATTCAAACCAACCCTTCCCACGACCTGGTGCACCTATTTATTGCCGCCAACGGCAACATGCCCTGGCAGCCGGTGGAAAGCCGCGAGCAAACCTGCTTTGCCGAGTACAACGCCGTGCTGCTGGAGCACCTTTTGGTTAACTGCTTCAACGCGGCAGTGCTGGAATCCATGGCCCCTGAGCAAATTGTTCCAGAGGCCCGCAAGTTTTTGAAGTGGTTTGTCTCCGAGCACTATGCGCCTTTTCCGGTCTCAGAAGAAGAGGCTTTTCGCCGCTTTGCCGAGGCTTTGGATATTGATTGCATCGTGCGGCTATTTCCCTACTTCTACAGTTTGCGGGCTTGGGAATGCTTCAGCCCCATCTACCGCAGCGAGGTTTATGATTTGGAGTTTACTTCCGAAGATGACCCGGTCAGGGAAGCGCCAGAATGGGCAGCAGATCCCAATATTTTGCAAGCCCAAGAGCTGGTAAGACAAAAGCTCACTGAGGCATTGGCCGAGGCCAGATCAAGCTGATCCAGGCCAGAGTCGGTTTTCTCAACAACTCTCCCGACTTCACCACCCTTCAAAAAACCTGGCCTTGGCTTCAAGCCTGCCCGTGCTCGGTGAGGGAATTACCCACCACCAGCCGCCGGAAAGCCTTTTTGCCCACCTGCAAAACCCGCCCCGCTAGCTCCGAAGCGTTGGCAAACTCCAGGTTGGGATCCTCCACCTTTTGACCGTCCAGCCGCACGGCGCCCCCTTGAATCTGCCGACGGGCCTCGGCAGCGCTCTTGCACAGGCCGGACTCGCGCAGGATGTAGCTGAGCTTAACCGGATAGGACAAGCCCTCGACAGCAAAGGTGGGGATGGAGGCGGTCTCGACAAGTTCACCTTGCAACACCAGGGCTTGGGCGGTGCGCTGGGCCTCTTCTGCCACCTCAGGGGAGTGAAACTGAGCCACTAGGGTTTTGGCTAGGAGAATCTGGCGCTGACGGGGATCCGCCGGCAGCTCCGAAAGAGGCACTGAGGTGAGCAACTCGAAGTAGCGCTGCACCAGGTGATCCGGCACCTTCTCCAGCTTGGAGTACATGGTGAGGGGATCCTCGGTCAAGCCCACGTAGTTGTTCTTGGACTTGGACATCTTCTGGTAGCCATCCAAGCCCTCCAAAAGAGGCACCGTTAGGCAAAACTGCGGGGTTTGCCCTTTCCAAAGCTGTAGCTCCCGGCCAACTAGGAGGTTAAAGCGCTGGTCAGTTCCCCCCAACTCCACGTCCGCCTCCAGTGCCACCGAGTCGTAGCCTTGCAGGAGAGGGTAGAGAAATTCGTGTAGGTAGATGGGCGTTCCCGAGCGGTAGCGCTGGGCAAAGTCTTCTTTGGCCAACATCTGCCCCACTGTCATTTGGGCTTGGAGCTCAATGAGCTCGCTGAGGGTGAGGCGGGCTAGCCACTCGCTGTTGCGGCGCACCTCCAGCCGGCCAGGGGTCTCAAAGTCCAAGATCTTGGCAGCCTGCTCCAGATAGGTGCGGGCATTCTCCTCCACTTCTTCTAGGGTCAGGCGGGGACGGGCCTCCGATTGGCCGGTGGGATCTCCTACTAGAGCCGTAAAGTCACCGATGAGCAAAATAGCCACATGGCCGGCATCCTGGAACTGGCGCAACTTGCGCAAGACCACCGCATGGCCCAGGTGCAGATCCGGCCGCGTGGGATCGATGCCCAGCTTGACCCGCAAGGGGCGATCGGTTTTGGCTAGGCGCTCTGCCAGAGCTGCCGCTCCCCCTGGAAAGATCTCGGCTACCCCCCGCTGGGTGATCTCGGCAATGCGGGGATCCTCTAGAGCGGAAGAGATAGGAGTTGGCTCCATCTCTGCACTGAGAGGCAACATGAGCCATTTTATTCCCTTGCCTAGAGGCGGCGAGGATCCCCTGCCGGCCCAGGAAGCGCCGCCCTATAATGGGGCAAACTTGGGGTTCTCCGCAACGCTGAAGTGACGGAGTTTTTGACGTGACCTACAGTCCCAGGCCCTCGAGAGCTCCGCGGCACTCTTCCAGCCGCCCCTTTCCCCACCTGGACTACGACGAGTATACCGCTGACATCCCGCCCACCCGCTTCTCCTGGCTTGCTCAGGTTGCTGGCACGGTGGGCAACCTGTTGCTGGGATCCCTGCTTTTGGGCTCTACGGCAACGGCTGCTGGCTTGTTGGGGTTGGCCATTAGCTTCCGCAACCTGCCCGACGTGCGTCAATTGCGGAACTACGTGCCGGTGGCCACCACCCACATTGTCGATATCCACGGCGAGCCCATTGCTAGCCTCCACGGGGAAGCCAACCGGGAGGTAATCTCCCTCGAAGAAGTCTCCCCGGAGATGAAGAAAGCGCTGCTGGCTATTGAAGACAGCCATTTCTACACCCACCCCGGCATCAACCCGGTCAGCTTGGGCCGGGCACTCTTGGGCAGCGTCGAGGGGGGATGGGGCTCGGCGGGGGGTGGATCCACCCTGACGATGCAGTTGGTGAAAAACCTTTTTCTAAAGCCGGAGCGCACCCTCAGCCGCAAGGTGGCCGAGATTGTGCTAGCGCTGCGGCTGGAGCAGGTCTTCACCAAAGACGAGATCCTAGAGATGTACCTCAACCAGGTGTACTGGGGGCACAATCTCTACGGCATTCAGGCGGCAGCCCGCAGCTACTTCAACAAAGATGCGGCGGAGCTCAACTTGGCGGAAGCAGCAATGCTGGCCGGGATCCTGCCGGCGCCAGAAATCTTCAGCCCCTTTCGCAACCTGGAGGCAGCCAAGCGGCGCCAACGGCTGGTGCTGGATCGCCTGGTGCAGCTCAAGTGGATTACCCCAGAAGAGGCCCAGGCAGCGCGAGAGCAGAAGCTGACTTTTGGCCGCATCACCTCTTTCCAAAGCAACGCGCCGGCGGTTACCGACGCCATTGAGGCAGAGCTGCGGCGCCGCTATGGCGAGCAGGCCATCCTCCAGGGGGGGCTGCGGGTTCAGGCCACTATCGACCTGCGGCTGCAGCGCATTGCCCAGCGCATTGTCAACGAAGACGGGCCTCGCCTTACCGCCACTCGCCGAGCCGACCAGATGGCTCTGGCGGCGGTGGATCCCCGCACAGGCTACGTCAAGGCCCTTGTGGGCGGCATCAACGCTCGGCGGGGCCAATTTAACCGCGCCACCCAAGCCTTTCGCCAGACTGGCTCCACCTTCAAGCCCTACGTGTACTATGCGGCCCTGGCTAGCGGCCGCTACACACCCTACAGCATCCTCTACGACACCCCCGTCACCTATCCCGGCTCTCCTCCCTACAGGCCGAAAAACTATGACAACACCTTTTACGGCCCCCTCACCTTCGCCCGCGCCTTGGAGCTCTCCCGCAACGTGCCCACCGTCAAGCTGGCAGAGGAAGTCGGGATCCACAACGTCATTGCTGCAGCCAAGGCCACCGGCCTCAGCGCCGAGATGCCCCCCAACTTAACCACTGCCCTGGGGTCGGCCAGCGCCAGCCCCCTAGAGATGGCAGCCAGCTATGCCGTGTTTGCCAACGGCGGCTACTGGGTGGAGCCGACGCTCCTAGCCCAGGTGGTGGGTCGCGACGGCCAAGTTCTCTTCGAGGCCAAACCCCAGCCGCGGCAGGTTTTGGATCCCTGGGCGGTGGCCACCCTCAACCAGATCCTCAAAGGGGTGGTAACCCAGGGCACCGGGACGGCAGCCCGTCTGGACGATGGGCGACCGGTGGCTGGCAAAACGGGCACCACCTCGGATTTCCGCGACGCTTGGTTCATCGGCTATGTGCCGCAACTGTCCACTGCCATCTGGATTGGCAACGACGACAACTCTCCCATGCTCCCGGGTACGGCAGGAGGCGCTTTTGTCGCTCCCACCTGGAAGCGCTTTATGACAGAGGCCCTGCAAGGGATCCCGCCCCAGGATTTCCCCAGCCCCGATTACTTTCCCCCTCCCCAACCATGAGCGATAGCGAGGAGCGGTTGGCGCGCATTGAGCGCACTGTCGAGGCCAACGCCCAGGCCATCGCCCAACTGGCCCGGCAAAACCAAGAGCTGCTACAAACCATTGCCGGCACCGAAGAGCGCATTGCCAAGGCTGAGGAACGGATTGCCAAAGCAGAGGAGCGCATTGCCAGTGCCGAAGAACGCCTGGAGGCGGAAGTCAAACGCTGGGACGAGCGCTTTTTCCGGCTCAGCCGCGACACCCTCAACTTCACCCGCAATGGGGTTACCATTGCCGCCATCACCGCGGCTTTGATGTTGTCCCCCTGCTGATCGAGCTGCTGGGGCAGGGATCCCGCTGGTTTGGGCTTTCAGGCCAAGGCAAACAGGGCGCTGGGGCACCAGATCCCCACCGCCATGGGCGGGGGATCCAGAGCGTAGGGGTTCTGAGTTACACTAAGACTGCAAAGAAAGGTAACGCCTTTGTCTGGTTTAGGCTTGCCTTCCCGGCGTCCTTTCTTGCATCTTTCGCACAAGACCCAGAGGACAGACGACTATGGCCTTTGAACTCCCACCTCTGCCCTACCCTGCCGACGCGCTTCAGCCCTACATGTCGGCAGAAACCTTCTCCTACCACCACGGCAAGCACCATGCAGCCTATGTAGCCAACCTAAACAAGCTGATCGAAGGCACCGAGCTGGCCAACAAGTCCCTGGAAGAAATCATGAAGACTACGTTCGGGGATCCCGATAAAGTGGGCATCTTCAACAATGCCGCCCAGGTTTGGAACCACACCTTTTTCTGGGAATCCATGAAGCCGGGCGGGGGCGGCGCGCCGACAGGGCCCATTGCTGACAAGATCAACGCTGATCTAGGCGGCTACGACAAGTTTGTGGAGGCTTTCAAAACGGCGGCGGCCACCCAGTTTGGCAGCGGCTGGGCCTGGCTGGTGCTGGACAACGGCACCCTGAAAGTGACCAAAACCCCCAACGCGGAAAACCCGCTGGTCCACGGCCAAGTTCCCCTGCTAACACTGGATGTGTGGGAGCATGCCTACTACCTGGACTACCAGAACCGGCGGCCTGACTACATCACCGCCTACCTGGAGCACCTGGTGAACTGGGATGCTGCCAACGCCCGGCTGGCGGCGGCCTGAGTGTACCTGTTCTGGGATCCCTGGACAGGGGATCCCCTTGAAGACTAGCTCCGCCTCTGCCAGCTAGGCAGACCTCTTTTGATGGGATTCGAGGGATCCTCAGCAACTGGGGATCCCTTTGCTCTTTTTGCAAGGCACCTCGAACCTGGAAGAATCTGATAGACTCAGGCAGGCATCTGGTTGCTGTCCTTTGGGTATCTATGCTGGCTAGCTGGCTGCAAATTTCAGGGATCCCTCTAGCCGTAGTCGGCCCGGTGAAAAACCCGGTGCTGGTATTCCTCATCATCCTGACGATCATGCTGGTGGCCCCGCTGCTATTTGAGCGACTGCGCCTGCCGGGGATCATCGGCCTGATCTTGTCCGGGTTGGTGGTGGGGCCCTACGGCTTGGGGATCCTGCAGCGCGACGAGACCATCGTCTTGTTGGGCACGGTGGGGCTGTTGTTTCTCATGTTCATGGCCGGGCTGGAGACCAGCCTGGAGGATTTAAAGCTCAACGCCGGCAAGGCCAGCATCTTCGGGGCGTTTACCTTCCTGTTGCCCATGCTCATTGGCACGGTAGCCATGCTGGCCATTGGGTATGACTTCCTGGCGGCGGTGCTGGTGGCCTCCTGCTTTGCCTCTCATACCCTGATTGGGCTGCCCATTGTCTCCAAGCTGGGGTTGATGCGCCTGCAAACGGTAACGGCAACCCTGGGGGGTACCCTGATCACGAATGTCCTGACCTTGTTGGTGCTGGCGGTGGTGGTGCGCGCCCATCAAGGGGAGCTGACGCCGCAATTTTGGCTGACGTTGATCCCCTCAATCGTCCTTTATACCTTTGCCACCTTCTGGGGGGTGCCCCGGCTGGGCCGTTGGTTTTTCCAGCGCTTTGGCCACGATGAGGGAGCAGAGTTTACGTTTGTGATTGCCACCTTGTTCCTGGTGGCCTACGGAGCGGGGTTGATTGGCATTGAGCCAGTGGTGGGAGCCTTTTTGGCAGGGACGGCCATCACCCCCATCATCTCCCCTCTCAGCCCCCTGATGAACCGGATTCAGTTTATCGGCAACACCCTGTTTGTGCCTTTCTTCTTGATCTCGGTGGGGATGCTGATCAATCCCGGTATTCTCTTGGGGGATCCGCGCACGCTGCTGGTGGGCGGGGTGATGATCGCAGCGGAGGTGGTGAGCAAGTTTTTGGCGGCTTGGATCCCGGCCCAATTGTTTGGCTGGCGCTTTGCCAGCGCTATGGTTATGTTCGGCCTGTCGATGGCCCAGGCGGCGGCTACCCTGGCGGCCATCACGGTGGCCTTTCAGGTGAAGTTGGTGGATGAGCTGACGGTGAACGGCACCATTGCCATGATCCTGGTTACCTGCATTGCCTCGCCTTGGATTGTTGCCCGCTGGGGGCAGCAGCTCCAGCCTAGGGAGGTGGCACCAGAAGCCAGCGACTTGCCTAGGCCAGCCTGGGGATCCCGCGTCCTGGTGCCGGTAGTCAACCCCGAGACTGAGAGCAACCTGCTGCGGTTGGGTCTGATTCTGGCCAAAAAAGATGGGGGAACGCTGCTGCCGCTGCACGTTCTGTCTGACCGTGCTGGGATCTCGCCAGCAGCCCTGGCCCGGCAAGAGCAGTTGTTGTCCTTTGCCGAGTCCCTAGCCCACAGCGCTGCAGCGCGGGTGGAAGCCATTCGCCGGGTGGATGACTCGGTGGAAAAAGGGATCATTCGCTCGGCCCTGGAGCGGCAGGCGACCTTGGTGATCCTGGGCTGGAAAGGCTACTCCACCTATGCGGAGAACTTTTTCGGCAGCACCATTGACGCGGTGGTGCGGCAGGTGGAGATCCCGGTGCTAATCGCGCGCTTCCCTGTTCCGCTCGAGACGACGCGGCGCATCCTTTTGGCAGCCCCAGAGTTGGAAGTGTCTCCTGGATCCCTGCAGCAGACGATTGGGCTGGCGCAGACGCTGGCTGGGGAGTTGAAAGCGGCGCTGCAGCTTCTCTTAGTGCAAACCCGACCGCTGCGGGAGCGCTCTCCGGGCCCGGGGGCGGCAAGCTATGCCCATCTGCCGGTACAGCGGGTGCAGGGGGGGTTGGTGGCCGAGGTGCTCAAAGCCCTGCAGCCGGGGGATATGTTGGTGGGAGTGCTCAGCGAAGCCCGCAGCCGCTTTCGCCTAAGCCGCGAGCCGGAGATCATCGCCCGCCATCGTCCCGACCTCCCCATGATCGTGGTGCATCTGCCTGCTGCCCACCCGCCGCGTTTGCAGGAGAGTGTTCTGGCGGCAGGAGACTCCACTTGGTACTAGGGCTAGTGAGACTGGCTCAAACGGCAGCCCGCTTCCCCTGCTAGACTGAGAAATCGCGATCAACACCCACCCTCGCCGAGGAAAGACGTCGCTAGCGCCGGGCGGAGCCTATGGTTGCCTATTTGCTGGAAGTTGGCTGTGAGGAGCTGCCAGCTAGTTTTGTGGATTCGGCCCTAGAGCAGTGGAGGACAGGGATCCCGGCCTCTTTGGCAGAAGCCCATCTGCAGGCCGAGCAGATGCAGCTTTTCGGCACGCCGCGGCGCCTGGCAGTTCTGCTGCAGGGGCTGCCCACCCAACAGCCGGATCGCCTTCTGGAGGTGAAGGGGCCGCCAGTTCAGGTGGCCTACCAAGACGGCCGGCTTACCCCTGCCGGGGAAAAGTTTGCCCAGAAACAGGGGGTGGATCCCGCCAGCCTGGAGATCCGGCAGGTGGGGAAGGGCTCCTTTGTCTTTGCCGTGCAGCGGGTGCAGGGACGTCCAACAGCAGCGGTGCTCCAGGAATTGGCGCCCACCTGGATCACCTCCTTGAGCGGCAAGCGGCTGATGCGCTGGGGCTACGGGGAGTTCAAGTTTCCCCGCCCCATCCGCTGGCTGGTCTCCCTCTGGGACGATCAGGTGCTGCCTCTGCTCTGGCCTACCCCTGACGGCAATCCTCCGTCGGGCTTAGTGGCTGGTCGGGTAAGCCGTGGCCACCGCGTCTTGGGATCCCCGCAGGTCGTCTTGGAGCGGGCTGAGAGCTACGTTCAGCAGATGCAAGCAGCAGGGGTAAACCCCGACCCGGCAGCGCGGGCAGCGCACATCCAGGCGGAGGTGACCCGGCTAGCCAAGCAGGTGAACGGGCAAGCCCAGATCCCCCCTGCTCTGCTGCAGGAGGTGGTGCAGTTGGTGGAGTGGCCAACGGCAGTTCTGGGGCGCTTTGAGCCGGAGTTTTTGCGCTTGCCTCCTGCGGTCATTGAAACGGTGATGATTGCCCACCAGCGCTACTTTCCCGTGCGGGATGGGCGGGATCCGGAAAAACTGCTGCCCTACTTCATCACCATCTCCAACGGCGACCCCCGGCAAGCGGAGCGGATTGCGGCAGGCAACAGCCGTGTGGTGCGGGCCCGCTTGGCCGATGCCCGCTTTTTCTACGAGGAGGATCGCCGCCTCCCCTTGGCCCAGCGGGTGGAGCGTCTCCAGGCGGTTACCTTTGCCGAGGGGCTGGGATCGATGCGCGACAAAGTAGAGCGCATCCGCCACATCAGCCGCCTCATTGCCACTGCCTTGAACTTGGATCCCCAAGAGCAGGCCTTGGTGAATCGCACGGCTTACCTGTGCAAGGCGGATCTGGTTACCCAAATGGTGTACGAGTTCCCAGAGCTGCAGGGGATCATGGGCGCCGAGTACGCCCGCCAGGACGGCGAGCCGGAAGCCGTGGCCGAAGGGATCGAGCAGCACTACTGGCCTTTGGGGGCAGGGGAGGCTCTGCCCACCTCTTTGACCGGGCGGGTCGTGGGCTGGGCAGATCGCCTAGACACCCTGGTGGGCATGTTCCACCTGGGGCAGATCCCTACGGGCTCTTCGGATCGCTTTGCCCTGCGGCGGGCTGCCAACAGCCTGGTATTGATTGCCTGGGAGGCTGACTGGAGGTTGGATGTCAATGAGCTCCTGCGCCAGGTGGTGCGGGACTACGCGGCGGGAGACGAAAGGACCTTAAAGGCCTTGCAGGAGTTTCTTGCCCAGCGGCTGCAAATCCTTCTGCAGGAGGAAAAGCGAATTGACTACGACTTGGTCAGAGCCGTGGTCGGGGATCCCGAGTCTGTCCATGGCAAGGAGCCCCAGAAAGCGGAACTGACCTTGCGGGCTTTGAGCAACCTGCCTCTCACCCTGCTGCGGGCCGAGTACCTGCAACATCTGCGAGCGACTGGAGAATTGGCAGATCTCTACCCCACCCTCAACCGCTGCGCCCGCCTGGCCACCCAAGGGAATTTGGACTACGCCGTGCTGGATCCGGCGGCTGCAGTGAATCCTAGGCTGTTTCAGGAGACGGCAGAGCAGGAGCTGTACGAAGCCTGTCAAAGGGTTTACCGGCTGGGCGTGGGGCCAGCTTGCCAAGGAGACTTTACCCCACTGGTGGAGAGCCTACAGGCAGCAGCCCCTGCAGTGGATCGTTTCTTCGAGGCGGTTTTGGTCATGGATCCGGATCCCAGCCTGCGAGCCAACCGGCTGAACCTATTGGGGATATTGCGCAACCAGTCTCGCCTGCTGGGGGATATGGGGGCTGTGGTCATGGCTGGGGAAGCGACGCCAGAGAAGAGCCGCTAGCTGCCGCTGGCTATCCCAGTAACTAAGCGTAGGCGAGGGAGTAGAACAAGACTATGCAAGAAAGCGTAGGCATTGCTGCAAGGCCCGCTGCACTGAGCCCAGGTAGCCCTCTCCAAACAAGTTGAGATGGTTGAGCCAGTGGTAGAGCTGGTAAAGAGGCTTGCGGTGAGGATACCCCTCGTCCAGGGGATAGGCCTCTTGATAGGCCCGGTAGAACTCCGCCGGGAAGCCGCCAAAAAGCTCGGTCATCGCCAGATCCGTCTCCCGATCCCCGTAGTAGGTGGCTGGGTCAAAAATTACCGGCGAGCCATCGGGCAAGGCGCCGTAGTTGCCGCCCCAGAGATCCCCGTGTAGCAGAGACGGGACGGGCCGGTAGTGGCGAAAGAAAGTCTCTAGCTCCGCCATTACCCGCTCGGCTTGCGTCACCCAGGCGCCGCGGTAACCCCGCTGACAAGCCAGCTTGACCTGGTAGAGAAGTCGCTGTTCTCGGTAGAAGTCCACCCAGTTCTGCCGCCAACTGTTGATCTGCGGCGTCGAACCAATGGTGTTGTTGCGATCCCAGCCGTAGTTGCCGTTGGGGGAGAGCGTGCAGTGCAACTGGGCCAACTGGGATCCCAGCAAACTTCCCGTTTGGGGGCGGGGCGAACTCAGCTCCAGGTATTCCAGCACCAGGTAAGCCTGCCCATCAAAGGATCCCCAGGCAATCGGCTGTGGCACCCGCACGGCATTGGCCGCCGCCAAGGTTTGCAGGCCCGCCGCCTCTGCTGCAAACATCTCCAGCGCTCTTTCTCCTCCCCCCGCCACCTTGACAAAGTAGTCTCGTCTTTCCTGGCCAGAAGAAGCCTGAAGCACACAGGAAAGCTGGTAGGCGGCGTTGATGCTGCCCCCGCCCAGGGGACGGTAGTGTAGAGGATGCAAGGGATCCCCTGTGGCTTCAGAGAGGTGCTGGGCAACGGCCTGCCAAAAGTTCTGCATCAATACTGGGCTAGCTGGGCTAGGTGTTTAGATGAACTATCGGTGTCAGTCCGGCAACCGACCCAGCTACCAGCGTAGCAAAGCTGCCTGCCGCGTCCATTTCTCGCTTGGGTGATAACCTCCGCCGCCTTTCTGGCCGCCTGGCGAGAGCCCAGAAGCTGCTATTCTCCTTCTACCGCTGCCTCAGCATCCAAAAAGTCGAGTTCAATGGCTTGGGATCCCCCCACTGCCAACAGCTCCAGCAGGGATCCCAGCCGCCACCAGATCAGTCCTGCTGTGCTGAAGACAAGGATCCCGCCGACCAAGGCCGCCAAAGCCAGAGATAGGCCAAAAACGTGTAAACAGGCAGCTACAAAGCCAAAGGCAAACAGATTGCAGAGGGCGTAGCTGAGGATGATCCCCGGCGTGCGGTAGCGGATCTGCCCCTGGCCCTCTCGGTTCTGCTGCCAAAGGGCTACCTGGTATTCCAACTTGTCTTTAAAGATGATGCCGAAAATAATAGCAAAGAAGCTGAGCAGGGCAATGGCCGAGTAGATAGGGGGGTTGACAAGGCTACGGGAAAACTCGCCGCTGAGGTAGAGGGACTCCATAAGACTTAGCTGACCCAACTCCCCCTAGCTTAACATTTCTTAGCATCTTCTGCTGGGACAACCACCTGGGGCATCAGTTGCTCAACCAATAGGAGCAGCGTGTTGGCCACAGAAGCCGGCTCTTGAGCATTTAAGGTCGTGTGGGGAATTGAGCCGTCTTGGTTGTTCAGGATCAGCAAAATGTCTTCCGGATCCCAGGCATTGGGGTGATCGACGTGGGTGATCCCAATAACTGAGGGAGCATGGGTTCTGGACCTCATAAAGGCTTGAATGGCCTGGGCATTGCGAAACTGGCCAGGCAGGTGGGCAGGCACCAGAAGAACGTAGCCATGAGCGCGCTGGATTAAAATATCCCACATAAAGCTAAAGCGGGCCTGGCCGGGCGTGCCGTAGAGATGCAGCCACATCTCTTCTTCCTCTTCGCCAATTCTCAGGCGGCCAAAGTCCATGCTGACCGTTGTGCTTTGCTTTAGCTCTGCCACCTCATCGGTGGCCTTGCAATCGGTGTCGACCACCTCTATCTCGCTGATGGTGCGAATAAAGGTGGACTTTCCAGCGCCCACGGGCCCGGTGACAACAATGCGGAGAATATTGTCCACAGTTAGCTTCCCCCCACCAAAGACCAGCCCGCTCAAACCCAATTGGTTAGGAAGAAGCTAAACTGCTAGCTCCGGTAGCGATCAAGCGTTTAAACAAGGCCTCGCTCATACCCGTTTCCTGTTGCACAGCGTTGTAGGCCACCTCAAGGTAGGCTTGCTCAATAGAGGAAGCTCAAGGCTGGTGCGCCAGAAGTAGCTATCTGGTTGGGGCAAGTTTTCTTCCCGACGTTGATCCTGCTTCAGCTGCTGCAGCCCTTCCAAAACTACGGCCGAAGCCTCCTTGCTTAAGCCAGTCATCTCTTGATAGGGCAACGGTACGTTGGGTAAGAAGCTGAACTGGCCCGCTTCCAAGGCAAAGAGGCAGTAGAGCCCCACTTGCAGTTGATGGCGAAAGAGCTTGACCAAATCTACAGGGGAGATCAACCCTTGCTGCTGCAGGCAACGCCCCAGAGGTTCCTCCAGACTCCTGGCAACCAACTGGCTAATCACCTGGCTGTCCACTAGCCTAGAGCCAGTCAGCAGGTTTTCCAAGCGATGCTTCTCTTCAGGGGGCAAAGCGGCAATCACCCGGCCTCGATAAAGCCAGATGCGGTAGATACCATTGGGCGCCCAGACAGACAATTGCCCCGATTTCTTACCCTTCTCCATCAAATGCAATAGGTCGCTCAGGGAGAATTCCTGAAGATCCCCTAGCATTGCCATACTTTTACTCCCCTTGCCCCTCTAGGATCAGTTTCTCCAGTGTTTTCACGGATCTTGCTCTGTTAGGCAAAAAACCAAAGCGTGCCCTCATGGGCTAGTCTGGACTTACATAAGCCCAGGTTGCAAAAGATTAAAGCTGATACATTTTTTAGTCATAGTTAGTCGAACTTGCTAAATTTTCCTAACTTGTATGCAGCAGTTGCTATGTCAGAAGCTCGGTAAAAACTCGGAAGATTAACAAATATTTAACAATCAATGTTCGGTTGTTCGCAGCCTCTAACACTTTTTAGCTATAGCTACTCGAAAATTCACAGGGCACAAATGTTCTCCTCAAGAGAATCGAATTGAGGGTTACACTGAGGGAGCTCAAGGCCATGAGACCCCCAGCCATTGCCGGGCTCAGGCCAATGCCAAAGGCGGGCAGGAGCACCCCTGCTGCCAGCGGGATCCCCAGCAGGTTGTAGCCAATAGCCCAGAGGAGGTTTTGCTGGATCTTGTGAAAGGTGGCGCGGCTGAGACGGATGGCTTCCACTACGTCCCAGAGGCGGTTGCGCATGAGGATGATATCGGCAGTCTCCAGAGCGGCAGCAGTAGCAGAGTGCAGGGCAATGCCCACATCGGCCTGGGCTAAAGCCGGTGCATCGTTGATGCCATCGCCCACCATGGCAACTCTCTGGCCCTGGGCCTGCAGATCTCGGATGACTTGAGCCTTGTCGGCTGGCTGCACCTCAGCGATGACGCGGATCCCTGGCACCTGCAAAGCTTGGGCCACCTGGTGAGCCACCTCGGCTCGATCCCCAGTCAGTAAGACCACCTGTAGGCCCATTTTCTGGAGCTGTTGCAGCGTTGCCTGGGCATCAGGCCGCAAGGGATCCTGGGCCGCCAGCAGCCCTGCCAGGGATCCCTCCACAGCCACGCCCACCACCGTTTTGCCAGCTTGCAGCAACACCTCGGCTTGGGCCTGCGCTGGAGGGGAAATCGGGATCCCCAGGGTAGCCAGCCCCTCGAGGGAGGCCAAGATAACCTGTTTTCCTTCCACCCGCGCCGAGGCTCCCACTCCCGCCTGGGTGTAAAACTCGTCGGCAGAAAGCAGGGGCAGTCCTTGCTCGCGGGCGGCTCCCAGGATGGCTTGGGCTAGAGGATGGCAAGTGCCGCTTTCCACGGTGGCCGCCAGCTGCAGCAGCCGAGCCGGATCCAGGGAGGGGTCGAGGGCAAGGCAATCCGTCAGGTGCGGATCCCCCTGGGTGAGGGTGCCGGTTTTGTCGAAGACGACTGTTTGCAAGCGGTGAGTCTTCTCCAGGACGTCGCCGCCGCGGATGAGCAGTCCCCGCTCCGCTCCCAGGCCGGTGCCTACCAGAATGGCTGTCGGCGTGGCCAATCCCAACGCACAGGGGCAGGCCACCACCAGCACCGAGATGGCCAGCTTAAGGCTGAGGAGCAGGGGAGTTGAAGGAGGGGGGTGATCCCCCAGGTGCAGGTAGGAGTGGAGGCCAACTCCCATCAGGATCTCGCTTCCCCAAAGAGGGATCCCGATCCAGTACCAGAAGGCGAAGATGAGAAAGGCTAGCGCCACTACAGCGTAGGTGAAGTAACCGGCCACCCGGTCGGCCAGGCCCTGGATGGGGGCCTTGCGGGCTTGGGCTTCCTCCACTAGCCGGATAATCTGAGCCAGGATGGTGTCTTTCCCAGTGCGCGTAGACCGACACAGCAGCACTCCCGATTGGTTGACCGTCCCGGCCACAACCGGATCCCCTGGCTGTTTGAGCACGGGTAGGGATTCCCCGGTGAGCATGCCCTCGTTGACCATGGCCTGGCCGGCAATAACCTCCCCATCCACCGGGATCTGTTCGCCAGCGCGCACCTGCAGCCAATCCCCTACCTGGACTTGTTCAACGGGGCACCATTCTCCTTCCTGGGATACCCAGTCGGATCCCAGCCCTTTCTGGGCTCGTAGCCGGCGAGCTGAGGTGGGACACAGGCTCACCAAAGCCTGCAAACTGCTGGCAGCCCGCAGACGGCTCTGCTGTTCCAGCGCCCGTCCCAGCAAGATGAAGCTGAGCAGCATCACCGGCTCGTCGAAGAAGCACTCCCAACCCACCTGCGGGGCCAACAGCCCCACCAGACTGGCCAGGTAGGCGGATCCGGATCCCAGGGTAACTAGCGTGTTCATGTTGGGAGCTAGCCGCCGCGCCGCCCGCCAGCCGTCCAGGACAATGCCCCGAGCTGGGCCAAGAAAAGTCAACGTCGCCAACCCCCAGTGCAGCCAGACGTTGTTGAGAACGGGCAAGCTCAAACGGGTGAACAGATCCAAGTGGCTAGCGGCAGAGACAAGCAGCAAAAAAGCGGCGGCGAGGGCCTGGCGGATCTGGTCTTGGGTTTGCCGCCGCTGCCGGGCCAGGGGATCCGCGGGCGCGTCCAGGGCCTTTTCGCCCGCTGCCAAGGGGGCCTGATTTTGGGGAAAAGTGCTGGGAAACCCCGCCTCTGTCAAGATCCGAGCCAGATGCTCTGGGTCAGGCTGGATCCCGGGGGCAAATTCCACAAGGGCCGACTCGGTAACCAAGTTAACCCTGGCCTTGACCACTCCAGGCTGGCTTAGGAGCAGCTGCTCAACGGTCCGGACGCAGCCAGCACAACTCATCCCCCCTACTTGGAGCAGCAGGGATCCGTTCCCAGCCAATCCTAAAGGCCTATCCTCCACAGCGGGCTCGGCTAGCTGGGTTTCTTCCCCAGGGTGCGGCGCCTCTGCAGGGGCCATTACAGGGACTCCCTCGACCTCGCTTTTTGGCGCCATCGGCAAAATCAGGAATGAGGGGTACTCTCCCCATCCTAACGCTGGGATCCCCGCCACTACCCCCTTTGAACTCGCCGCTCAAACTCCTCGCGGGTGGCATCCACCAGTTGCACTGCCTCTGGATAGAGATTGGGGTGGTTTTGCTTGAGCCAACTCAGGAGGCGCGCCAACTGGGCTGTGCAGAGATCCAGATCGGCCTGAAAGATCACCGCCGCCGCCATGTGCTGGGCATACTCAGGCGGGTGGCCTCTTTGGGTTAGCTCTGCAGTCAGAGCAGCCAGGGCCTGCTGACGAATCGAGGGCAAGGGGCCTTCGGGGGTGGACATGGGCAAGATCCCCTAGTCGGCGGAATAGCGGCGCAGGGCCAGGGTCACGTTGTGCCCCCCAAATCCGAAGGCGTTGACCAAGGCCACGTCAACAGCCATCTGCCGCGCCTTATGGGGGACAAAGTCCAGCCCTTCGCACTCGGGGTCGGGGTTATCCAAGTTGAGGGTGGGGGGAACCCAGCCGTGGTAGATGGCTAGGGCCGTCGCTACGGTGGCAATGCCGCCTGCTCCCCCCAACAGGTGGCCGGTCATGGACTTGGTGGCGCTGATGGCTAGGCGAGGGGCATGCTCACCAAAAACTGCCCTGATGGCTTGCACCTCGGCAACATCCCCCACAGGCGTGCCGGTGGCATGGGCGTTGATGTGCTGCACCTGGTCAGGCTGGATCCCAGCATCTTTAAGGGCTAGCCGCATCGCACGGGCGGCACCTTCGCCAGCAGGAGCGGGGTTGGTGATGTGGTGGGCGTCGCAGGTGAGGCCGTAGCCGACGATCTCGGCATAGATCTTGGCGCCGCGGGCGCGAGCATGCTCCAGCTCCTCCAGCAGCAGGATCCCTGCCCCTTCCCCCATGACAAAGCCATCCCGATCCCGGTCAAAGGGCCGGCAGGCCTGCTCCGGGGCATCGTTGCGGGTGGAAAGAGCTTTCATGGCGCTAAACCCGGCCACCGACAGAGGAGTTACGGCTGCCTCCGTACCCCCCGCAATCACAGCCTGTACCTCTCCCCGCTGCAGGAGCCGGAAGGCATCACCAATGGCGTTGGAGCCGGAAGCACAGGCTGTTACCGTACAGAAATTGGGCCCTTTGGCGCCAAAGTGAATGGCCACGTGGCCTGCTGCCATATTTGCAATCATCATCGGCACCATAAAGGGGCTGCAGCGATCTGGCCCTTTCTGGAGATAAATGGTCTGCTGCTCTTCCAAGACCCGGATGCCGCCGATGCCGCTGCCCAGCACCACCCCCACCTGCTCAGCATTGAGATGGGTAATCCGAAATTGGGCATCCTCTAGGGCCTGCTGAGTGGCAGCCAACGCCAGGTGGACAAAGCGGTCAGTGCGCTTGACATCCTTGCGATCTAGGTAGTCGAGGGGATCAAACCCCTTCACCTCCCCCGCAATGCGGCACTCGTGGCGGGAGGCGTCGAAGTGGGTAATTGGCCCAATGCCAGAGCGCCCTGCCAGCAAGCCCTGCCAAAACTCAGCAGGAGAATTGCCAAGCGGGGTTATTGCTCCCAGCCCCGTGATGACGACGCGACGCTTGGAGGGGAGTGGAACGGACATAGGAGCAAGGGCAGGATCTGTAGACAACGCTAAATCAGGGGAAGGTCCCCATCCTCCCGCAGGTTAGGCAGCTTTCTTCTTGGAGAGGATGTAGTTGACGGCATCCTGCACAGTGGCAATGCCCTGAGCGTCCTCATCGGGGATCTCTAGATCGAACTCCTCCTCGAAGGCCATGACCAGCTCGACTGTGTCGAGGCTATCAGCCCCTAGGTCGTTCTGGAAATTGGCTTCCAGGGTTACTTTGTCGTCTTCCACTCCTAGCTGCTCGGACACAATCTTGCGAACACGCTGGTAAACTTCCTCGGCGCTCATCCTTGGAACCCTAGAGTCTCTTAGCTATGGCTATCGAAGCACCCCCTATTGTATCGGAGAAGGGCTCTCCTCTTGCGGGAGCTCTACCCGCTTTTTTGGCCGCAGAGGGGGGAGGTGGCTTTTCCGGTTCCAGAAAGAGCAGCTAGGATAGTCAACTGCACCTCAAGTTGGCTTCTCAAGGAGAACCTGCTTCCATGCCGCGCGCTTACGAAACGATGCTGATTGTGCGCCCCGACCTCTCGGAGGAACCCCTCGCCCAACTCCTTAGCGAACAGGAGTCCCTCTTGCGAGAAAACGGGGCAACTGAGCTAGAAATTACCAACCGTGGCAAGCGCCGCTTCGCCGGGTTTGAGATGAAGAAGTTTAAGGAAGGACTGTACATCCAGGTCAACTACAAGGCCGAGCCGAAGACAGTGGCCACCTGGGAGAAGAATCTGCGCATCAACGAGAACGTCCTGCGCTACATGACCCTGCGCCTGGATTGAGTCGACAGAATCCCGGCCAGAGCACAGACTAGAAATATAAGGCCCTAGCAAACTTCCCGTGGCTTTGTTATGAACTCGATTGTTTTGATGGGGGAGGTAGCGAGCGAGCCAGAGCTGCGCTACACACCTGACAACTTGGCAGTTGCCTCTTTGCTCTTGCGCTTCCCCAGCTCGCGCCCAGAGGAGCCGCCCTACCAGGTGCGGGTTTCCTCTTTTGGGGAGCTGGCCCAGCGGGTGGTGGATACCTGTCGGGTGGGGGATCAGATCACGGTAGAGGGTCAGCTGCACATGAATGTGGTGGAGCGAGATGGACGCAAGGAAAAGCTGGCGGAGATTACTGCCCGCCGCATTCATCAACTCAGCCCTGCTCGCGTTCTCTCCCTCACCGAGATGGGCGAGTCAAGCGGGGAGCCTGGGGAAGAAGATGCTGCCCCTCCGCTCAACCCAGACGAGGTTCCGTTCTAGCCCTAGGGATCTCCTACTTGGCTAGGTAAGGGGGTTTAGGTTTCGCCCGCCCCCCAGGAGGATAGGTTGCTCCTTATTGCCAAGAGAGACTCATGCGGTCGAGGAAATCGGTATGTTCAAAAGGATTCTGGTGGCAGTGGATCGGTCGGAGCTGAGCGAAGGGGTATTTCAAGGGGCTCTGCAGGTGGCAAAAGCCATGCAGGCCGAGATGATGATCCTCCATGTTCTGTCTCAGGAAGAACCCGGTGCCCCGGAGCCCCCTATGATTCTGGGCATGGATTACAGCTCTGCTCTCAGTGCTGAGCTGTGGCAGTCCTACCGGGAGCAGTGCGCCATTTTCGAGCAAAACCAGATGAACTATCTGCGCTCGCTGGCGGAAAAAGCGACTGAGGAGGGAGTTCGGGCTGAATGCAACCTCAGCTACGGCAGCCCTGGCCGGGTTATCTGCGACTTGGCCCGCTCCTGGAAAGCCGACCTCATTGTGGTGGGTCGCCGTGGCTACTCTGGGCTAAGCGAGCTATTTTTGGGCAGCGTCAGCAACTACGTGCTCCACCGCGCCCCCTGCTCAGTTCTCACCATCCAGGGGGAGACCCTGAAGAAGGGATCCCAGCCCCAGGCAAACCAGGTGGCTGCCCCGCCCTCCTAGGGCGAAGCGGTGGGGGTTGGCGTTCCTTCCTCTGCCCCTTTCTCCTCCAGAAGACGCTTGACTTCTGTTTCAATGCTGTTGAAGGTGCTAAGGTCAAGCACGGCGATATCGGGCTGGCGGCTGCTGCGAGCGTAGGCCCGCAGGCCAGCAGAGCTTAGGCTCAGGGTCAAAGGCTCCTGCTCCGTCTCAGGCTTGGGTGCAATGTCAAGGGTAAGGTCGGGAGCAGCTAGGGCCTTTTGAGCCTCGGGATCGGTTGCGGGCACGAACTCCTTGGCGCGGGCAGCGTTGAGGCTGGCAAAGAGGGAGCTGAGGTTGACTACCTGGCCGGGCCGTTCTGGGTTTTCCCAGCGCACCTCCAGGGATCCCTTCTCCTGGGGCAGAGGGTTGAGGGTAACTCGCTCCTCCAGCAACTCCAGGGTAACTTGACCTACCTGGTTGGGGTTGAGGCGGGCGAGGCGGTGATCCCGCAGCTCCTCTAGGTCAGCGCGGAGGATGTCGGCAGTGCTGGTGAGAAGGGTAGCCACCGCCGGGTGCTCAGAGGTGATGACGTACACTTGGCCCTCTTTTTCCGAGCCCAAGGCTACGCTCAGGGTTTTGCCGTCCTTAAGCTCAACGGTTAGCTGGGCAGAAGGCTGCTCCAGACCATAGGAAGCTAGCTCCGTCTTGGTTTCAGCCGGAAACTCCACCGCTTGCAGGCGAGACAGCGTACTGAGCAGACGGTCGACATTGAGGTCATCAGCAGGCAGCACCCGGGGCTCGACGATCTGCCAAGTCTCTTCCTGCCGCTGCAAACGGACAACCTCTGCCTCGGCTAGTTGCACTTGGAGAGACTTCACCGCTGCCCTATCAAAGCTCAGCAGGGTTTTGTCCCGCAAAGCCAAGAGGGAAGGCAGCAGGGATCCCTTTTGGCTGCTGGCAAGAAGCACTACTTTTCCCCCTTCGGGCTGGGCGTAGAAGCCGGAGCCGTCGAAGTTGTCATTGCCGATGGCCAGCCGGTAGGGCTCCCCTTCTTTGGGGAAGAGGGCAATCTGCTGGCGCGGCTGATCCAGGCCAAAAGCAGCTAGATCGTTAGCTTCCTCCAAGGTTAGCTGAGGCGTGAGGCGGGAGAAGGTGTTGAGCAACTGCTCCACCGGGAAGTCCAGCGCCGCTGACTGGATAGGCTGGCGGATGCGCCAACGGGATCCCTTTTCTCCTTCCGGGGTCCGCTCCAGGAGGATAACTTCTGGCTGGCTGTCTTTCTGCTGGCGGATCTCGATGCGGGCAATGGTGTCGGGGGCAAAGTGGAAGAGCCGCGCCCGCTCCGCCTGCTGCTGCTGGCGCAGTTGCTGAAAGCTGTCAAGGAGGAAATACCCCAGAAGAGCAGCCACTGCCAAGCCCAAGAGAATCCAAGTGCTGCGCTTGAACATGCTTGTCCTCCTCCCGCTCTACCGCCTTTGCCACCAGAGCACAGCTCCCGATCCCAACGCCACCAGCGGCAGCAGCACTGTTGATCCCAGGATCAGCCAGCGGAAGTTTTGTTCCGTCAACGTGAGACGGCGGTCGGTAATGGACTTGGGGCGGATGGAGATTTGTTCCGTTCGCTCAGCAAGCCAGTTGAGGGTGTTGAGGAAAAGATCGCGGTTGCCCTGCTGCCGCAAGTTGCCGTTGAGGGCAAAGTTGACATTGCCAACCACCACCAAGCGGGCCTCTGGCGGCGCCCCCTGGGATTCTGACTCCTTCTTCTCGCTATCTAGGCGGCGGGTCAAGGCTACGCCCAAGGTAAGGGGGCCGGGCTTGTCTTGATCTGGCTCAAACTGCAGCGGGCCGCCTTCCAGATTGGGGCTGGTTTCCCCCCAACTCTGGGGGCTGCTGCGCAGCAGAGGGGTGGCTTGGATCCCTTGCCGCTCCTGGGTTTCCACCGAGCGAGCTAGAGGGAAAAGGGTCATCAGCCGCTGGGCAGCTAGCGGGGCAGTGATGGGGTGATCCCCGTAGTCCGTAACCAAGGCTACAGCTGGCCCTGTCCCCAGAAGCTGGCTGATGCTGCTGACCTCCAGGATGAGGTCATCCTTTAGAACCACGCCCCACTCTTGCAGCAAGGGATCCAGGCCGGCATCCACCCGCGGCCCAATCAAGACCAGCAGCCGCCCTCCCTTGGCCAGGTAGTTTTGCAGCTTCTCCACCTCGCCAGGAAACAGAGCCCGCTGCGGCCCCGCCAACACCAGTACATCTGCCTCCTCGGGGATCTCGGCCTGGACAAGGTTCAAGGTCTCTACTCGATAGCCCTCCTGCTTGAGAGCTGCCACCGCCTGGGCCAGGGTTGGGGTGCCCTCTCGAGCTTCCAGGCTTACTTCCCCATGTCCCTGGACAAAATAGGCCACCACCTCGCCGCGGTTGACCACCTTGGCCAGCACCGGGGTGAGCTTACTCTCCAACTCAGGGGCGGGTGGCTGGGGCAGTTGCTGGCGGCTGTTTCCAGCTTCCACCACCAGCGTGTTGTTTTGGGTTACCTGCAGCCGCTGGACGGTGAGAGGATCGCGGTTGGGATCGACAAACTCAAACTGGAAGCGGTCGGGGTTGAGGCGGCGGTAGCGCTCCAGCTGTTCCCGCAGGTTGGGATCGGGAGCGGTGGTTACCGCCCAGACTTTAACAGGTTGCGCCAGTCCCTGCACCAGCTGTCGGGTCTGAGGCGACAGGGTAAACAGGCCTTCCTCGGTGAGATCCAGGCGCAGGTCGTAGCGCACCGCCACCACATTCACCAGCACCAGAATGACGGCCATAGCCGTCACCGCCACCAGGATGTTGGCGTTGGTTTGAGTAGAGCGCAGGCCCAGGAAGACGCCGACTTCCCGTTGGTGGGTGAGGCCCCACACCACCACTAGGGCCAGGCCTGCTACCAGCAGGCTCAGCGGCACAGCCGTCCAGCCCGTGAGGATAGCCCCCACCACTAGCCCAATGGCGATGACGCCCAGCCCAAGGATCCCCGTCCAATCTGCAAGTACCCGCCAATCCTTCATCAGCACACGTCTCCCACGACAACCCTAGCCTTGCTGCCAGCGCAGGCTTTCCACCGCTTGCACCGTGGCAAACAACCCCAGCAGGATGATGCTGAGGAAAAGGACGATGCTACTGCTGCTGAGGATCCCTTGCACCCAGTTGCTGTACTGCTGCAGCAGCGAGACATGCCGCAGGGTAGCGGCAATCCACGTGTTTTCCTGGCCCGCTGCAGCGTCGATGACCCAGAGCAGCAGGATGAGCCCAAAGGTGGCCACTGCAGCAATGAGGGTGCTGTCGGTTAGGGAAGAGATGAACAACCCCAAAGCCATGACGCTGCCGGCCAGCAAAGCAAGCCCCACATAGCCCATCAGGGTTAGGCGGTAGTCCACTGCTGGGTTAGAACTGCTCAGCACCAGCACGTGGTAAACCAGCGGCGGCAGCAGCAAGGTAATGAAGAACACCCACACCGCCAGCCACTTGCCCAGGGCCACCTCCAGGTTGGTAATGGGGGAAGTGGCCAGCAGCTCCATGGTGCCCCGCCGCCGCTCTTCGGCATAGGAGCTCATGGTGAAGATGGGCAATAGAAATAAGGAAAGGGTGCCCAGCAGATTGAGAAACTGCTGCGACAGGATGGTGGCAGCATCAAAAGGGTTCTCCTGGCCAAACTGGGCAAACAGATCCACCTGCTGGGAAAAATTGATGACCCGCACCAAGATGTTGACAAAGAAAAACCCCGCCAGCCCCCAAAACACTGCCGCCACCACATAGGCAATGGGGGAGGTGAAGTAGCCGCGCAGCTCTTTGCGGAAAATGGCAACCACGCCGTTCATGCCGCTTCCTCCAACGCGCCTGCTGCTTCCTCTTGGGTGGTGAGCTGCAGGAAAATTTCTTCCAGAGAAGCCTGAGGACGGCCAATCTCGTAGAGGTCGATCCCTGCCTGCACCAGAGCCCTGGCCACCTCTGGGATCCAGCCCTCTGCGGAAGCATTGCTCTTGAGCTGCAGCTGCCAGCGAGGGGGATCCGCGGCCAAGGGCTGTACACTTACCACCTCCACGTGCAGCAGGTTCTGCAGAGCTGCTCGAATGGCCGCTTCCTCGGCTGCCCCCACCACCAGCTTTGCCTGCTGCCGATCCTGCAGCTGAGCCGTCAGCTCAGCGGGCGTGCCGACAGCTGCCACCTGGCCGCGGTTGATAATCACCACCCGGTCGCAGGTCATGCTTACCTCCGGCAGGATGTGGGTGGAGAGGATAATGGTGTGCTCTCCTGCCAGGCTTTTGATTAGGTTGCGCACTTCGATAATCTGCTTGGGATCCAGCCCAATGGTGGGCTCGTCGAGGATGATCACCGGCGGGTCGTGCACCAGAGCTTGGGCCAGGCCCACCCGCTGCTTGTACCCCTTGGAGAGCTTGCGGATAAGGGTGTGGCGCCTGTCTTCCAGACTGCAGCGGCGGATGACCTCGTCTACTCGCCTAGGTCGGTCACCGGCACTGACCCGCTTGATCTGGGCCACAAAGTGCAGATAGGCCTCCACCGTCATATCGGGGTAGAGGGGCGGGTTTTCCGGCAAATATCCAATGCGCTGCCGCACCGCCATCGGGTTTTCGTGCACATCAAACCCAGCCACCCGCGCCGTTCCTTCCGTAGCAGGTAGATACCCTGCCAAAATGCGCATCGAGGTGGTCTTGCCGGCGCCGTTGGGCCCCAAAAACCCCATGATCTCGCCGGCATTGACCTGGAAAGAAATATCGCGGATGGCGGTAAAGCGGCCGTAGGTTTTGCTGAGGTGCTCCACTTCAATGGCAGCTCTGGCTACTGGAGCCGTGGGTAAACTGGTCATTGGCGCTTCCTCGCCTAGAGAGTTAGCGGCAGTTGCTGGCCTAGAAGGCCTAAGGCAGACGCCGAGGCCATCTGCAAACTTAGCATAGCGACGCTCAGCAGGAGCACAGGGGATCCCCATCCCCCTTTTGGTGGGGACTCAAGGCGCTAGGGATCCCCACTCCTCCAGCCCCAAGACCCGGCTCTCCCCAGGGCGGGCCGCTACCACCTCCCCAATGGGGAAGGCTTCGGGGAGCAAGGATCTCACCCGATTCTCCTCCTCAGGAGGGATCACCAGCACGTAGCCCACCCCCAAGTTGAAGGTGTTGAACATCTCCAAGGTTTCCACCTGGCCCTGTTCCTGCAGCCAGAGAAACTCCGGCGGAACTTGCCAACTGTGGGGCTCTATCCGCGCCGCCTGGTCAGGAGCCAAACAACGGGGCAGGTTTTCCGGGATGCCGCCGCCGGTGATGTGGGCCATGCCGTGGAGCTTGACCCCTGCTGCCTGGAGTTTCTGCACTGCCTGGACATAGATGCGGGTGGGGGTGAGAAACACCTCTGCCAACGGTCGATCCCAGCCAGGGGGTTGGTAATCCCAAGGCCAGCGCCGCTCGGCCACAATGTGCCGCACCAGGCTAAAGCCGTTGCTGTGGAGGCCGCTGCTGGGCAAGGCCCACAGCCGATCCCCCAACTGCACCCGCGCCGTGTCTAGGATATCTGCCTTGTCCACGATCCCGACACAAAATCCTGCCAGGTCGTACTTTCCAGGCAGGTAAAATCCCGGCATCTCCGCCGTCTCCCCTCCCAGCAGTTGGCATCCGGCTTCCTGGCAGCCCGCTAAGATGCCATCGATGACTTGCCAAAGGGCTTCCAGCTCCAGCTTGCCAGTGGCAATGTAGTCCAGGAAAAACAGCGGCCTGGCTCCCACCGTCAGCACATCGTTGACACACATGGCCACCAGGTCGATGCCGACGCCGCGGTGCTGCCCCCACTGCTGGGCAATCTCCAGCTTGGTCCCCACTCCATCGGCAGCGGCAACCAGCACCGGAGCAAGGTAGCTCTTTGGCAACTCAAACAAGCCGGCAAAGCCGCCAATGCCCCCCAAAAGTCCTGGGGAACCTGCACCAAACCGCTCAACGCGCTCCCGAATCCCTTGGACAAAAGCGCGTCCGCGAGCGATGTCAACCCCTGCTGAGCGGTAGTCCAAGATGCCGAAAGGCCTTGTGATAACTGGGCTTGGGCTTTTGCGCCTGGGCGGGCAAACCCGTCACCTCAAAAATCCATGGTACATTAACTTCCGTTGTTTTAACCCTCGCGTTGGAAGTTGGACGAGTTGAAGAGGAGCGCGGCCTCATGCGAACTCAAAAATGGCTCGGACAGGGACTGGCTCCTGCCCCCAAGCTGGGCTTGGTTAGCTGTCTCTGTGTCACAGCCTTGAGCTGGCCCGTGGGCCTGCTGAGTGAGGCAAGGGCCCAAGCGGCAGCCCGCAGGGGATCCGCCCCCACCCACGCAACAGAGTTACCGCTGGAAAATCCTTCGCTCTCTCCTGCCGCCGATCTGGTCTTTGCTCCCCAGTCCAAGTCTTCCCTTCCCGCAAAACTTGGCACCTTGAACGTGCAGGACTTTTCCCCTCAGGCAAGTTTCTCCCCGCTACCTGCAGAGCCTATCCTCAAGATTGGCGAACAGCGGCAGTCTGCTCTTCAACCCATTGCCACCCTCTACTCCTACGCAATGGACGGGCGGCAGGCAGTAACCGTCTATGTGCGGGACTTGCCCATCGTCACCTTTATCGAGCACCCTCGCTTGGAGCCGCCGCTGCTCCGGGCCAGTTCTCTTGTGGCCCAGCTCAACCAAATGGCGCAGGGATCCTTGAAAGACACCACCATCACCCTAGCTTGGACGGAGTTCCAAGGCGGGGATCCCCTCTATGCCGTTCAGGTCAACGACCAGGAACTGTTGCGCATTGACGAGGGCGTGCTGCTGGTGGATAGCCAACGCCCAGTGGATACCGCCCTTTTGGCCGCCAATAGGCTGCGCCGGCTGTTGCTGGATGCCCCTCCTCTCCCCGCTCCCGCCTTGCCGCAGCTTGCCACTCTACCTGCCAAGGCCGCTGCTCAGCCGCCGCAAAGGACAGCTCAGCAGGGTCCCCTTTTCACGGTCGAGCGAGTGCAGGAAGGGATCGCCTCCTGGTACGACCTGCACCCCACTCGGCAGGAGATGACGGCAGCCCACCCTACTCTGCCCTTCGGGACCGAGGTGCGGGTAACCAACCTGAAAAATGGCCGCCAGGCAGTGGTGCGCATCAACGATCGCGGCCCCTTTATCCCAGGTCGGATCATCGACCTCTCCTTGCGGGCGGCAGAAGCCCTAGGCATGGTCCGCGCAGGACTTGCCCCAGTGCGCCTGGAAGTGCTACGGCGCCGCTAGTTAGTGGAACATGCTGCTGACGGAGCTATCTTCGTGGATACGCCAGATGGCTTCCCCTAGGACACTGGCCACCGAAAGGATGGTGAGGCCGGGAAACTGCTTCTCTGGAGGAACAGGAATGGTGTTGGTGACAATCACCTCTTCAAAGAGGCCACCCCGCAGGCGTTCAATAGCGGGATCGGAAAAGACGGGATGGATGGCACAGGCGTAAACTGCCTTGGCTCCTGCCTTGCGCAGCAACTTTGCCCCTTCAGAGATAGTGCCCGCCGTGTCGATCATGTCATCCACAAGGATGGCAATCTTGCCCCGCACGTCGCCGATGAGGTTCATGACCTCCACATCGTTGTGGGCCTGGCGGCGCTTGTCAATGATGGCTAGCGGAGCTTCCTTGAGTTTTTTGGCAAAAGCCCGAGCCCGGGCTACGCCGCCCACGTCAGGAGACACAACCACAATGTCTTCCTCCAGCAGGCCCTTTTCCTTGAGGTAGGCCTGAAGAACCGGCTGGGCATAGACGTGGTCAAGGGGGATGTCGAAGTAGCCCTGGATCTGGGCCGAGTGCAGATCCATGGCCAGCACCCGGTGGGCTCCCGCCTGAGTAATCATGTTGGCCACCAGCTTGGCGGTGATGGCTTCCCGCCCTGCAGTCTTGCGGTCGGCGCGGGCGTAGCCGTAGTAGGGCAAAACGGCAGTGATCTGGCGGGCAGAGGCGCGGCGGCAGGCGTCAATGATCACCAACAGCTCCATGAGGTGATCGTTGACTGGGCGGCAGGTGGGTTGGATTAAGTAAACATCAGCGCCGCGAATTGACTCCTGGATTTGAATGTACAGCTCGCCATCGGCAAAGCGCTTGCGCAGGATTGGCCCCAGATCCAAGCCCAAATATCGAGCTACCTCCTGGGCCAGGGCTGGATTGGCACTGCCGGAAAATATCTTCAGTCGGTTGCTCTCAGAAACAGGCGGCAGCGGGGAGGGACGAAGAAAGGGGGCAGAGCGAACCACAGATCGGTGTTGAACTCGTCCGTAGTAGCGCCCGAAGGCATGCTTCGCTATCGTAGCATCAGCTTTTCCCCCCTCAGCAACTAGGTTGAAGTCCCTCTAGGATGGAGAAAGTTTGCAGGGAGGAAAGCCATGCCTTCACTTGCCAATCAGGTGGTGCTGATTACGGGGGCCTCTGCCGGCATTGGGAAGGCCGTCGCCCTGGAAGCAGCCAAACGCGGAGCTTGCCTGGTGCTAGCGGCCCGCCGCGCGAAGCTGCTGCAAGAGGTCAAAACCTTGGTGGAGAAGTACGGAGTAGAGGCGCTGGCAGTGCCCACCGACATGGCCGATACCGCCCAGGTGGAGGCGCTGGCCCAAAAGGCCCTAGAGCACTTTGGCCGAGTGGACATCTTGATCAACAACGCCGGCTACGGCCAAATGGGGCCCGTGGAAGAGGTGGATGTGGCGGCGATGCGGCGCCAGTTTGAGGTCAATGTGTTTGGCCTGCACGCCCTTACCCGCGCCCTCTTGCCCCAAATGCGGGAACGGGGCAGCGGCCGCATCCTTAACCTCAGCTCCGTGGCTGGCCGGATCTCAATGCCCTTCAGCGGCGTCTACAACGCCACCAAGTTTGCCGTGGAGGCCCTCAGCGATGCCTTGCGGGTGGAAGTAGCTCCCTTCGGCATCAAGGTTATCGTGATCGAGCCGGGGCCGGTGGCCACCGAGTTTAGCCGCGTGGCCGAAGAGACCTTTGCTGCCGTTGTCAATCCCAACGGCCCCTACAAGACCATCTTGGGCAAAGCTGCCGAGCTGGCCCGCTCTTTTAACAGAATGGCCTGGCCAGTGGAAAAGGTGGTAGAGCCGATCCTACGGGCCATGACCGACCCTCATCCTTCCGACCGCTACACTGCTTTTACAGGCGGCAAGTTGGCTCTGGGGCTGATGCGGCTAATGCCGGCCGCTCTGGCTGACGCTATGTGGCGGCGCGTCTATGGCCTCCCTATCTCGGCCCCGGTGCCCGCTAGGGCAAAGGAACCTACTGCCGCCGGGATCCCCTAGCCTCTGTGGGGTTGTGCCTGGTAGGAGCAAGAGGTTAAGTTTGTTAAAGGACTTTTAATGATGGGGTGTCCTTCTTCCTTATGAACAAGCTGCTTTCCCCCCAGCGCTGGTTGATGGCTCTTGTGCTGGGCTTTTGTCTCTGGCAGGGCTTTAGCCTAGATCCTGCTCACGCCGCCTTGGCCTCTGCCCTTACCTACGACCGCTTCTTGCGCTATGTCGAGGAGGGGCGCGTTACCGATGTGCGCCTTCTAGACAACAACCTGGTGGCAGAAGTTACGGCTATTGATCCCCAGACGCAGCACTCCACCCGCTATCGGGTCAACCTACTGCCTACTACTGTGCCGCAACTGGTAGACCGCCTTACTGAGAAGGGGATCGAGGTGACGGTGGTGCCTAGCCGCGATGGCAGCGCCTTCTGGGCCATTCTAGGCAACCTGGTGATTCCCCTGATGCTTCTAGGGGGCCTGTTCTTACTCCTGCGCCGGGCAGGTGGGGGAGTGGGTGGCCCTGGGCAGGCCATCAACTTTGGCAAGTCGCGGGCACGCTTCCAAATGGAAGCCAAAACTGGCGTTACGTTCGACGACGTAGCCGGGATCGATGAGGCCAAAGAGGAGCTGCAGGAGGTGGTCACCTTCCTGAAGAAGCCGGAGCGCTTCACGGCCGTGGGGGCAAAGATCCCCAAAGGCGTGTTGTTGGTGGGGCCCCCGGGGACGGGGAAGACCCTCTTGGCCAAGGCGATTGCCGGCGAGGCAGGAGTGCCCTTTTTCAGCCTTTCCGGCTCCGAGTTTGTGGAGATGTTCGTCGGCGTGGGGGCCTCGCGGGTGCGAGATCTCTTCAGGAAAGCCAAGGAAAACGCCCCCTGCATCGTTTTCATTGACGAGATCGACGCCGTGGGTCGGCAGCGGGGAGCTGGCATTGGTGGCGGCAACGACGAGCGCGAGCAAACCCTTAACCAGTTGCTGACGGAAATGGATGGGTTTGAGGGCAACTCGGGTGTCATCGTTATTGCCGCAACCAACCGTCCGGATGTGCTGGATGCGGCTCTCCTGCGGCCTGGACGCTTCGACCGCCAGATCACCGTGGATCGACCCAGCTTTAAGGGCCGCTACGAGATCTTGCGCGTGCATGCCCGCAACAAGAAGCTGGCGGAAGAGGTCAGCCTCGAAGCTATTGCCCGCCGTACCCCTGGTTTTGCCGGCGCTGATCTGGCCAACCTGCTCAACGAGGCGGCCATCCTGGCGGCCCGTCGCCAGCATAAGGCCATCACCAACCAGGACATCGACGACGCCTTCGACCGCATCACCATCGGCCTGACCAAGCCGCCGCTGTTGGACGGGAAGAGCAAGCGCCTGATTGCTTACCACGAGTGCGGCCACGCCCTGTTGATGACCCTCTTGCCCCATGCGGATCCGTTGAACAAGGTGACCATCATCCCTCGTTCTGGGGGTGCCGGCGGTTTTGCCCAGCAACTGCCCAACGAGGAGCAGATTGACTCCGGCATGTACAGCCGCGCCTGGCTGTTGGATCGGGTGGTGGTCGGTTTTGGCGGTCGGGCAGCGGAGGAGATTGTCTTTGGCTACTCGGAAGTGACGACGGGGGCCAGCAACGACCTGCAGCAAAACACCAACCTGGTGCGGCAAATGGTGACCCGCTTTGGGATGTCCGAGTTGGGGCCGCTGATGTGGGATCCACCCAACAACGAAGTCTTTTTGGGCGGCGGCTGGATGAACCGCGTCGAGTACTCCGAAGATGTGGCGGCTAAGATCGATCGGCAGGTGCGGCAAATCCTGGAAAGCTGCTACCAGAAAGCCAAGCAGATCCTGCTCGAGCACCGCGCCCTGCTGGATCGTCTGGCCGACACCTTGGTGGAGCGGGAAACCCTGGATGGAGACGAGTTTCGGGCCATTGTGGCAGAGTACGTTCCCATTCCCGAGAAGATTGGCTTGCCCAGCCCAAAGACAGCCTAGGGATCCCCTCTGACTGCCGAATGGACTAGCTTAAGGGGGTAGTTGTCGGGGTCGTGGCCTGGCAACTGCCCTTTTGAGTCGGGTTCTCTCATGCGCTCTTTTCCGTCTGCTCTGCCAGCTCATCTTTACCGCTGCCTCAGCTGTGGTCAGGAAGGGCTGAGCCTACCGCCAGCGCGGGAGCCAGGATTTGCTGTGGATCGGGTTTACTGTCCTCGCTGTGGCCAGGTTTACCCCATCCTCCCTTCCGGGGCAGTGGATTTTCTAGCCACCTCGCCAGCGCTGTCCCTCACTCCAGCCCAAGCCATTGCCCATCTGCCCGGCTTTGCCTGGGGCTACGACCGCCTCTGGCGGCCCTGGGCCCTGTCGCTGTTGTCGGGGGAAAGCTTTGGCAGCGAGCGAGAAGGCCAATTGCTGGCCGAGCTGGTGGGAGAGGCAGATCCGGTCTTGGACCTAGGCACGGCAGGAGGGTACTGGAGCCGCCTCCTCCTAGCCAGGGATCCGCAGCGGACGGTGATTGGTCTGGACAATGCGGCGGGGGTGCTGGCAGAGGCAGCCCAACAAGCCCAGCCCCAATGGCAGCACTACAGCCTGGTGCGGGCGCGGGCGGAGCAGCTTCCCCTGGCCTCTGGAGCCTTTGGGGCAGTAATTAGCGGCGCCACCTTAAACGAGGTGCCGTTGGATCCCTGTCTGGAGGAAGTGGCTCGCATCTTGCGTCCCGGAGGCGTCCTGGTGTCCATGCACAGTCAGCAGGTTCAGGGGTGGGGGCAGGTGGTGCAGCGCTGGCTGGAGACGACAGGACTCCGCTTTTTCTCTGCCGATGAGCTGCGCCAGCACCTGGAAGCAGCAGGGCTGCAGCTGGAGCGCTATCTCAGTTTTGGCTGGGTGGCTTTTGTGCAGGCGGTGCGCCGCTAAGGGATCCACTCCAGGCCAACTCCAAAGCTGGATTCCCGCGCTAGGGTGGAGTGGCGCAGGCTGTAGCGGGCAGCAAGACGAAAGGAAGGGCTGATAGCGTAGGCAGCTGTAAGCTCCGCCAGGGTGACCTGGACTTCTCCTGGGTCCTGAGGGGTCAGCCAGGTGTAGCTGGCGGTTAAGTCGGCAGCTTGGAGAGCTAGGGACAAGACAACAAAGGCCCCATAGCTCACACCCCTGAGGCGGCGGTTCTCTTGTTCCAATTCCAAGGCGCGGTAGCCCAGTTGGGGGGCTAGATTGAAGCGGGATCCCATAGGGGCAAGAAAGTAGCGCACCTCTAAGCCGTACTGGCGGACTACTGGGTTCTCAGAAGATTGGCGATAGTCGCCGCTGAGGGTGAGGCGATCCCCCAAGCGCAAGTCCTGCAAGGCAATTCGCCACGCAGAAGCCGACTCAAAACCCGCCTGCAAACGGGTGGGCAAAGCGGGAGTATTGCGGATTTCTTCCAGGAGATTGGGCGGGCCTTGCAGCCAGCGGCGCAACACGGGGCTATCGATTTGGCCCTCCAGCCCCAAAGTATCTCCCTGGGCGGTTGAGGTCAAATTGGCCCAGGCTGGCCACCGGGGCATCAGTCCAGCTCCAAGGAGCAACACACCCAAGCAAAGCCCTCTGCCCACTTCCCCCCTCCCTGCCAGCCCCACCTGGCCGAAAACTATTTGTTTCGGCTGTTGGCCATGATCCGCAGCCGCTGCGACAGGTTTTGCAGTTGCCGCTCAAGTTGCAAATCTTCCCGCTGCAACTGACTAATTTTTTCACAGCTATAGAGAACGGTGGTGTGATCTTTTCCACCAAAGTAGTCGCCAATTTTGGGCAAGCTGAGACGGGTATGTTGGCGCATCAAAAACATGGCGATTTGACGTGCATGACTGACGTCCCGCCTGCGGGAAGATCCCAATAAGCTCTCTCGGTCGATGCCAAATTCCTCACAGACTACATCAACAATCATATCGGGAGTAATTTCCTTGGGTTCGCTGGGAGGGTTGAGGATGGGCCGAATCGTCTCTACACTCATCGGCAAGCCAGAAATGGAGACGTAGGCAACGGCCCGGATGAGGGCACCCTCCAGCTCGCGGATGTTGCTGGTGTAGGTGGTGGCAATATATTCGATGACCTCCAGCGGCAAGCTCATCCCCTCATACTCAGCTTTTTTCTTGAGGATGGCCATACGGGTCTCGATGTCGGGCGGCTGAATTTCTGCAATCAAGCCCATTGAAAACCGAGAACAGAGCCGCTCCTGCAGCCGCGGGATTAGATGAGGGGAGCGGTCGGCGGCCAGCACAATCTGCTTGCCCGATTCATGGAGGGTATTAAAGGTGTGAAAAAACTCCTCCTGGGTGTACTCTTTGCCCTCAATAAATTGGATGTCGTCCACCAACAAAATATCCACATCTCGGTACTGCTCCCGAAAAGACTGCATACTGTCTCGCCGGATGGCGTCGATGAGATCGTTGGTAAAGCGCTCGGTGGACACGTAGAAGACCTTAGCCCGGGGATTGGCCTCTAGCTGGTAGTGGCCGATTGCCTGCATCAGGTGAGTTTTGCCTAGCCCTACGCCACCGCAGAGAAACAGAGGGTTGTAGGCCCGCCCCGGCTTGTCAGCCACGGCCAGGGCTGCAGCATGGGCCATGCGGTTGTTGGGGCCGACCACAAACTGCGAGAAGGAATACTTGGGGTTGAGCTCTGGTGCCCGCATAGGTAAGCTGCTGCCCCCCTCCAGCCCCCGAGGAACAGAATCCGGGAAACTGCCAGCGCAGTAGGAGCTTGGCCTCTCAACTGTCGAAGGAGGCTCTTCCGCAGCCAAGGCTTGGGGAGCAACGGAAAACTCTACCTGCAAAGGGATCCCTGCTACCCGCTGCACCACCTCGGTGATGGTAGAGGCATAGTGCTTCTGCAGCCAGCCTCGTGCCCATTCGCTGGGAGTGGAGATGGTGAGGCGGTTGCCCACTAACGACTCAGGCCGTGCTGTTTTGATCCAAGCCTCAAAGGTTGGCCGGCTGAGCTGCACTTGTAGATGGCCCAGAGCCTGATCCCAGAGCTGATCTAGGGAGATATCCACGCCACACACCCAGAGCGACACACCACAAACCCCGAGAGCTAAGCAGTGCCTCCACTCTCGGGATTCCCAATTTAACTGCTTGGCGTGGGGCCTCCAATCTACCCATTTTCCGATAGGTTTGCTAGCATGGCTTCTCAGTGACTGTCTTTAGGTGAACTGGATTGCCCCCTCGCCAGCCGCGGTGGGCTGTGTTGAAGTTGGGAGTTAGTTTCTCACCATGCCTCAGCGTACCCTTCGTGGCACCAATCGCAGACGCATTCGTGTTTCTGGGTTTCGAGCCAGAATGCGCACCCCAGGTGGGCGGCGAGTCTTGAAGCGGCGGCGGGCCAAGGGGCGTTATCGCCTGGCTGCTTGCTGAGGCACCCAACTCCCCTGCTAGAGGCACAAGCAAGTGTTAACTTGGGGTGGGATCTGGGAGCCGCCACTATGCTACCTGCTCCTTATCGCTTGCGGGATCGGCGGGCATTTCAGGCACTTTACCAGGCAGGTCAGCGGCGTTCCACGGCGGGCTTGACCCTGCTGTTTCAGCCAATGCCGGCAGGAGGTGAAGGGATCCCTAGCCAGGTGGGGCTGGCGGTTAGCAAAAAGGTAGACAAGTCGGCGGTACGGCGAAATCGGCTGCGACGTCGCTTACGGGAGGCCATACGGCTTCTCTGTCCCCAGCTAAAGCCCGGCTATCAGCTGCTGTTTATCCCCAAGCCCAATTTGCTTACCTACAAGTGGCCGGAGCTGCAAGCAGAGGTGCGCTACCTTCTCCTGAAGGCCGATTTACTCGCTAGCCCAGAGGCGAATTCCTAGGGGCTTGGGTGGGCAGGCTGGGCTACCCATGCTAGCCTGAGGTCATCCTTTGCTTGCTATCGAGGAAGTCGGGCCACACCAGCGCTAATTCCCGGCTCGATGCTACACTCTGAGGGTTGCCAAAAGCGGTGGGCAATGGGCAGAAACAGGCCCTGGTTATCGCCGTACAGTTCTACTCGTTTGGGCACTTCTGCAAAAAACTTCGCTTCAAGTGTAGATTCCAGAAACTTGGCAGGGCAAACCATTTCCAGGAGACTTTGGGGAAAATGCAAGCTCTTCTATTGCAAAGTTGCCGACCGGGCCTGAGGAAAGTCTCATCAGCATTGTCGATAGCACCAACGCTACTACTTTTGGGCGGCAATGTCTTTTCTCCAACAGCGCAATTCCTGGACAAGGGTGGATCCAAGGCAGAAGCTCCTACAGCTTCCCTTCAAGTTTTGTCGGCTTTGCCAGCTGCCACAGCGAGAACTTGGGTCGCGCAAACCTTGCCAAACCCCGGCAGCTCTGGTGATCGCACTGCCATAAGGCAAGCTGTGCTCACCGACCCATTGATCAACGAGTATCTCCGACAAGCAGCAGCTCGATCTCCCGGTGTGCCGGTTCATCCTCTGGAAACCGGAGCAATCGCCATTGCCGAAAACTATGCTCTGGTTGAAGTCTCTGCCGGAGTTGGCGACCTTCCGGTAATTGATGGCTGCTATTTGCTTAAAAAACACAGTGGTCAGTGGGTAGTGGTGGCTCAGGCGGGCTGGGAGCCAGGGCTAAGCATTAATCAAAGTTGGCTCTCGACAGTGCTAGATGTGCCCAAAGATGTTGTCAGTCGGCTAATTGATACACTTCGCAGTGCCGGCAAGGAGGTTGAGATCGACGACACCTTGTACACAGATGTCCCCCTGCCCTGCATTACTCAGATAGAGGATCCCAATCCGCCGACTAATGTACGATCGACACCCGCTGTAGCCGCAGGCAATGTTATCGGTCAACTGCCCAATGGAACCGAAGTGCGGGTCATGGAAGTACTCAACGGCTGGCTCAAGATTCGGCAGCCATTGGTGGTCTGGGTATCGATGGGTCTGACACGGGTATCCTGTGGCAACTCCCTGGCAGAAGTGGAAAAGAATCTAGAAGCTCTGCATTCTCTGGAGGGGGAATTGGCCAGAGAGGCCGCCGATACCCTGGTGCGATACCTCTATCGGGGTGCAGAGGGATCCCTTGCCGAAGCAGCGCTGGCCCACTTCAACAAGCTTGCCATCAACCGGTTTTATGCTCTGAAAATGGTGCTTGACAGGCACACTGAAGAGGTGCGTCGTCAGGTATTGCAGCAAGCCATCGCAGCAGGGATCCATCCTCAAGCCCGGACACACTTCGAGCAGGAAATTGCCCAGAGCAAGACTCTCTCCCCTACTCTCAAGACCTGGAAAACGTTGAATCAGAGCCAAACCAGACTGAGACTTTATAAACTAGAGCCAGGGCTCCCAATTGCTTCCTATTGCCCTTCAGCAGGGGGTTATTCTGGAATCCAGTTTTGCATGGGAATGTCCAGTTCATGCCATGACGGCCTTGACGCTCAATCTCAGCCCCTTGATGACTCTGACGCGAGAGGATTTCATCCGGCTATGTGCGGCCAATCCTGAGCTAAAGCTAGAGCGCACTGCCCGAGGAGAGCTGGTGATCATGTCCCCCACTGGCGGTGAAGTTGGCCACTGGAATGCAGAGATCACCACAGAGCTAACCCTCTGGAATCGCCAATCAGGCCGAGGCAAAACCTTTGATTCTTCCACGGGGTTTTCTCTGCCTTCAGGCAGCGACCGCTCTCCTGACCTGGCCTGGATCCCGCTGGAAAAGTGGGAGGCTCTGGATCCCCAGACCCGCCGGGGATTCTTGCCCCTGTGTCCTGACTTTGTGGTGGAGATCCTCTCGCCCACCGATTCTTGGGTTCAAGCCCAGGCCAAGATGCAGGAGTACTTGGACAACGGCTGTCGCTTGGGGTGGCTTTTGGATCCCAAGGCCAAGCGGGTGATGATCTACCGGGCAGGACAGGCGCCGGAGCTAGTGGAAGACCCAGAAACCTTGTCGGGAGAAGACGTGCTCCCCGGCTTCACCCTGCCCATCCGCAAAATTTGGTCTGCCGAGAGCTAAGGGATCCGCAAAAGGGGAAACAACTGGTAGTGTCTTAATGGCTTAAAAAACAAGCATTTGGCCCTGCCGACAGGGTGGAGCAGATTGCCCAGGGTTTATCCTATTCACAGCATCTGCAAACAAGGGCAGGCCACCATGAAGGGGTTTACGCGGGCAATTCGGGTGTGGGGCACGGTCGTGGCGCTCAGCGGAGCCCTTCCTGGCAAAGTGATGGGACAGCCAGGCTTGCCGCCGGTGCCGGTCGTCCCCTCTGTTGAGGAGCCGAGAGTCGATCCAGTTCCTCCGTCCCCAGAGGTGTCCCCTGCTTCCAGGATCCCGGCCGCTTCCCCGCCAATGGGCCAGGATCTGCGCTACCTGGTGAAGTTGTTCATCAACGAGTCTTGGCAAGCGGGCAAGCAAGCTGCTGCGGTCAACTACAACGACCTCTACAGCCGCCTGTTGACCCGCACCTACAGGGATCCCCGCCCGCCTATCGAAGTCGAGTACGAGCTGATTCGAGAGATCCTGCGCGAATACGGGGATCCCGCCGATCGCTTCTGGGATCCGCAAAGCTTTAGGGACCTGCTCAGCCGTCCTCGCCCACCTCTCCAGGCACGTCAGATTGGCCCGCGCCAGGTTTACTTAGCGGTGCCGGAGCTCACCCCTGCCACTGCCCAGCAGATCCGCCAAGCCCTCTACACTCAGGATTACAGCCAGGGCATTGTCCTCGACCTGCGCGGGTCGGTGGGCTATGACCCGCAAGTGATAGCGGATGTGGCGCGCCTATTTTTGCCTCGCTCCGTGCAACCGCTGCTGGTTACTGAAGACCGCTTTGGTCAGTCCACCCGCTGGAACAGCGAAAACCTGCCGCTAGCTGCCGGGATCCCCTTGGTCGTTCTTGTCGACGGCAACACCCGCCAGGGGGCCACCCTCCTGGCAGCTCAGTTGGGAGCTAGCGGCAACACCGTTATTGTGGGACAGACCGCCCAAGGCAGCGAGCGCCAGACCCGCTTCTTTGCCCTTCCTTCCGGCGCAGCGGTGGAGCTGGCCGTGGCCACCTGGAAGACCGGCGATGGACGCTCCTTAGCCCAGGGCTTGGTGCCCCTGCAAAAGGTAGAGGGAGATGAGGACGCTTGGCTAAAGGCCGCTCTAGAGGCCCTGGCCCTACCCCCCCGCCAGCCCAGCCCCCCGCCCCGCCCCACCGTCCTGGTTCAAGAGGGCCGCGTCGGTCGCTTTGTCCTGGGCATGGATACCCGCAACGTCGACACCCACCTTTTGGGCAACGTGGATCTCATCCCCGCCGAGTCACGGGCCAACGTCTTTCAGCCCAACAGCGACCTGAAGATCTTCTACTTGCAGGACTACATCCTCTTTGCCTACCGCCGTCCGGGCGTCCTCAATAGCTTTTTTGCCGACCGCATCTACACCACCCACCCCGAAGCCATGACTGGCGAAGGGATCCGCATCGGCTCCACCTACTCGGAAGTCATTGCCACCTACGGCGGCCCCGGGGAAAATGGCTACAACGAGGTCGTGCCCTATCCCAAAGGGAGCCGGGAATACCTGCGCGACGACCGCTACTATGTCAACTACGACGCCCTCGGCCTGTCTTTTGCCTTTGCGGTGGGCTCTAACCGGGTTACCGCCATTGGCCTGTTCAAGCCGGGGAGTTGAGAGAGCAAAAAGTTAATCGATTGTTAACCTTTTTGTCAAAGGCCCTCAACACCAGCCGGAGCAATGGGGTAAATTAGTGCAGCGGCCCCGGAAGAGGGGTTTTTGTGCTGTTTACATTACCGACTGGGGGAGAAGCCTTTGGCAAACGTTGTAGTTGTTGGTGCCCAGTGGGGCGACGAGGGAAAAGGGAAAATTACCGACCTCCTCAGTGAAAAAGCTCATGTAGTCGTCCGCTACCAAGGCGGCGTCAACGCCGGTCACACCGTGGTGGTGGGGGGCCAGACCTTTAAGTTGCACCTCATTCCCTCTGGCATTCTCTATCCCGATAAGCGCTGTGTCATCGCCAGCGGCACAGTGATCGATCCCGAAGTCTTGCTGGCCGAGATCGACCAGCTGCACCAATTGGGGATCTCCACCCACAACCTCTACATTGCCGAAACGGCCCACGTAACCTTGCCCTACCACCGCCTCATCGACGTGGCCGAAGAAGAGCGGCGCGGCATCTACAAGCTGGGCACCACCGGGCGAGGCATTGGCCCCACCTATGCCGACAAGGCCGAGCGCATGGGCATCCGCGTCGTGGACTTGATGTACCCCGACCAACTGCGGGAGCGCCTCAGTTGGGCCATTCCCTACAAGAATGTTTTGCTGGAGAAGATCTACAACCTGCCCCCCTTAGATCCCGAGCCGATTATCGAGCAATACCTGGCCTATGCCGAGCGGCTGCGCCCCTATGTTACCGACGCCGCCCTGCTTCTCACCCAAGCCATCGAGGAGCGGCAGAACATCCTCTTTGAAGGGGCGCAGGGTACGCTGCTGGACATTGACTATGGCACCTACCCCTACGTCACCTCCTCCCATCCCATTGCCGGCGGCGCCTGCGTGGGGGCTGGAGTTGGCCCCACCAGCATCGACCGGGTGATCGGGGTAGCCAAGGCTTACACCACCCGCGTCGGCGAAGGCCCCTTCCCCACCGAACTGAAAGACGAGATTGGCGCCTATTTGCAATCTGCCGGCGGCGAAGTCGGCACCACTACCGGGCGGCAGCGGCGCTGTGGGTGGTTTGATGGCGTCATCGGGCGCTACGCTGTGCGCATCAACGGCCTCGACTGCCTGGCCATCACCAAGCTGGATGTCCTGGATGCTCTGGACGAAATCAAGGTGTGTGTGGCCTACGAGTACCAGGGCCGTGAGATCCACCACTTTCCCAGTGACGCTCGGGTCTTTGCCCAGTGCAAACCCATCTACAAAACCCTGCCCGGCTGGAGGTGCTCCACCAAAGGCTGCCGCTCCGTTGAGGACTTGCCCCCCGAAGCCTACGACTACCTGAAGTTTTTGGCCCAGTTGATGCAGGTGCCGATTGCCATTGTCTCGCTGGGGGCCAGCCGCGACGAGACCATCATTGTCGAGGATCCCATCCACGGCCCTAAGCGCGCCCTGCTCTACCCCAACGGCAGCAAGCAGGTTCACGCCCTCATGCCGGACTGAGGCTCGGCGGCTAGTCCCCTGGGGAGCACTGCTTTGGCAAAGCCAGCCCCAGCTTGGGCCGCCCCGAGGGGTCGAGGGAACCCTTGGAGTTGCCGCTACTGCCCCACCAGGATCCGCTAAGCTCAAAGGTAGAGATTGCTTGCCCTGTCTTCCGGTCTTCCCATGGCTGCTCCCACCTACTCCATCATCACCTTTGGCTGTCAAATGAACCGGGCTGACAGCGAGCGCATGGCCGGGATCCTGGAGTCGCTGGGGTATGTGCGCGCCGAAGACGCGCTGCAGGCGGACTTGGTTCTCTTTAATACTTGCACCATCCGCGACAACGCTGAGCAAAAGGTGTATTCCTACCTAGGCATCCAGGCGCAGCGCAAGCGGAAAAACCCCGCTATCAAGCTCATCGTGGCCGGCTGCGTGGCCCAGCAGGAGGGAGAGCGGCTGCTGCGCCGCGTCCCCGAGCTCGATCTAGTCATGGGCCCTCAGTACGTCAACCGCCTTGGGGATCTGCTGGCCCAGGTGGAGGCCGGCAACCAAGTGGTGGCCACTGAGCCCGTCGAGATCCCAGAAGACATCACCAAACCCCGCCGCGACAGCCGGGTAACAGCCTGGATTAACGTTATCTACGGCTGCAACGAGCGCTGCACCTACTGCATTGTGCCGCTGGTGCGGGGACGGGAGCAATCGCGCCAACCCCAGGCCATCCGCGCCGAGATGGAGGACGTAGCCCGAGCTGGCTACCGCGAGGTAACCCTACTGGGGCAAAACATCGACGCCTACGGGCGGGATCTGGATCCCAAGACCAACTTGGCCAGCTTGCTGCGCTTTGTCCACTCAGTGGAAGGGATCGAGCGGATCCGCTTTGCCACCAGCCACCCGCGCTACTTCACGGAAGAGCTCATTGCCACCTGTGCCGAGCTGCCTAAGGTGTGCGAGCACTTCCACATTCCCTTCCAGGCCGGCAGCGACGAAGTCCTCAGGCGGATGCGGCGCGGCTATACCCAGGAGCGCTACCGCCAGCTCATCCAGCTCATCCGCCAGTACATACCTGAAGCCACCATTAGCGCCGATGCCATCGTTGGCTTCCCCGGCGAAACAGAGGCCCAGTTCCAGGAAACCCTGCAACTGGTGAAGGATATCGGCTTCGATTTCCTCAATACCGCTGCCTACTCCCCCCGCCCTGGCACGCCAGCAGCCGAGTGGCCCGACCAAGTGCCGGAAGAGGAAAAAAGCGATCGCCTGCAACGACTCAACCGCCTGGTAGCCGAGGTGGCTGCCGCCCGCAGCGCTCGCCTGCTGGGCCAGGTGCAGGAGGTGCTGGTGGAGGGCCCCAACCCCAAAAATCCTCGCCAAGCTATGGGACGTACCCGCGGCAACCGCATCGTTTTCTTCGACGGCGATCCTGAACAACTGCTGGGATCCCTGGTGCCAGTGCGCATCACCGCCACGCGGGCCTTTTCCCTCAGCGGCGAGATTGCCAAGCCTGGGGAAGAGAAACCCCAAGCCGCAGAACTTGGGGCTTGCGCCTAAGCCCACGACGAGGATTGAACTCGTGACCTCCCCCTTACCAAGGGGGTGCTCTGCCACTGAGCTACGTGGGCGGCATGGTGGGCCGAGTTGGATTCGAACCAACGTAGGCGTAAGCCAGCGGATTTACAGTCCGCCCCCTTTAACCACTCGGGCATCGACCCATAGACGCTGGTCCTCCATGGTAGCAGAAAAAAGAGACTAATGCCCAGGAGCAATCTCTGCCCAGGGGGGTAGAGGGGATCTCCCCGAGGCCAAACTGGAGAGAAAACTTGGTAGGGTGGAAGACAGTCTTTTAGCTGGCAACTATGGTTTCAACCCTCGGCACGCCCCCTTCTGTGGTTTCTCCCAACCAGTCGCTGCAGCCGTTAACCAGCCGCGTCAACAGCCAGGGCCACCTGGAAATTGGCGGCTGTGACGTGGTGGAGCTCGTGCGCCAGTTTGGCTCCCCCCTCTACATCCTGGACGAATGGACCCTGCGGCAGGCCTGCCGTCTCTATCGCGACAGCTGGGCCCGCTGCTACGCCGGCAGCTATCGGGTGTTGTATGCCACCAAAGCCTGGAGCTGCCTGGCCATCTGCGCCTTGGCGCTGCAAGAAGGGCTAGGTCTGGACGTGGCCTCTGGCGGCGAGCTGTACACCGCCCTGCAAGCAGGGGCCAAGGGGGAAGATCTCTACCTGCACGGCAACGCCAAGTCGGCAGAGGAGCTAGCCATGGCCCTTGAGGTAGGCTGCACTCTGGTGGCAGATAGCCTCCACGAGCTGCAGCAGCTGGCCGCTCTGGCCACCCCTGACCGGCCGGCCCGTCTGTTGGTGCGGGTTAACCCTGGTATTGACGTCCACACCCACGAGTACATCCGCACCGGCCAAACCGACAGCAAATTCGGCATTGGCCAATGGCAACTGCCGGAGGTGTTTGATTTTCTGGCAGCCCATCCCCAACTGCACTGCGTCGGGCTCCACGCCCACATTGGGTCTCAGATTTTTGACCTGCAAGGACACCGGGATCTGGCAGGCGTGCTGGCCCGCATTTGGCAGCAAGGGCTAGACAGAGGTCTGCCCCTTCAGGAGCTCAATGTGGGCGGCGGCCTGGGGATCCGCTACGTCGAGTCCGACGATCCCCCATCCATCTCCGAGTGGGTGGAAGCGGTGGCCACGGCAGTGCAGCAGAGTTTCACCGCCGCCGGGATCCCACTGCCCAAGGTGCTCTGCGAGCCTGGGCGCTCTGTGGTTGGGCCAGCGGCGGTAACCGCCTATACCTTGGGGGGCAAGAAGTGGATCCCGCCCAGCGACGACCTTCCCGAAGGCCGCCTCTACGTCACCATCGACGGCGGCATGTCCGACAACCCTCGGCCTATCACCTACGGGGCCCGCTACACCGCCCTCTTGGCCAACCGCCCCGAGGCCGAGGCCACCCAGCGGGTGACAGTGGCCGGCAAACACTGCGAGTCGGGAGATGTGCTCTTGAAAGATGTGCTTTTGCCCAACCCAGCGCCCGGCGAAGTCCTAGTTGTGTTGGCCACTGGGGCCTACAACTACAGCATGGCCTCCAACTACAACCGCTTTCCTCGGCCAGCAGCGGTGCTGGTTAACCAAGGGAAGGCCCAGTTAATCCTGCGGCGGGAAACTTATGCCGATTTAATCCGTCTGGATATCCTACCAGAGCAGTTACGGCGCTAGGGGGCTGCCCCAACCTGCCAAGGGGGATCTAGGCCGCTGGTCTCAACAGGGAAGAGCTGGAGGCCAGGGAGGAGAGCAATGGTAGGCTGGTCAGGGAACCAAAGTCCAGCAAGATTCTCACTGCAGGACAGCGCAGGCAGAAGGTCTGGAGCACGAGGGGAGCGTGAACGGGGTTTTTCGGCATGCGGGCGGCCTTATGGGCTTGGCTACAGCAATTTAACCCTCTCAGCCTCTTGGACGGGGCTCTGGCTGTCCTGCTCTTGGCTTTGGCCCTCTATTCCACCCGCAAGAGCCGGGCTGGTGTCCTACTGCGGGGATTTACGGTACTGTTGGTACTTTACCTGGCCTCAGCCTCGCTGCCGCTGGTGCACCTCATCTTGGATCGCCTGCTCCTGGCTGCAGCCGTGGCCATGGGGGTGCTCTTTCAGCCGGAGCTTCGGCAGCTCTTGGAGCAGTTGGCAAAGACCATTCCCCTGGAGTGGTCAGATTCGCCAGACGAGGAGGAGGAAGATTCTGAGGAGGGCTTGGTGGAGGAGGTGGTGCAAGCGGTGCGGGAGCTCTCCCAAAGTCGAACGGGGGCTCTGATTGTGATTGAGCCGGATCAGCCCATTGACTCGCGGGTGTTTACGGACAAGGGGGTCTCCCTTCAGGCACGAGTATCGCGGGAACTCTTGCAGACGATTTTTCAGACCTCGACCTTGCTCCACGACGGGGCAGTTCTTATCCATCGGGATCGCATTCGGGCAGCAGGGGTAATCCTGCCAGTCTCAGAGCGGCCTGCTGGGAGGCACCTGGGCACACGACACCGCGCCGCCATGGGGATTACCGAGCAAGCCAATTGCTTGTGTATCGTGGTTTCAGAGGAAACTGGCTCCATTTCTCTAGCAGAGGGTGGACGCATCGAGCGCCCCCTGACCAGTGCCAGGTTACAGGAGCTGCTGCTGGAGCGGCTGCGCCATTCCCGCCAAGCCAAAAAACGAGAGGCTCCTCTGGGGAAACTGGGAATCCACCCTTGGGTTTGTAACGGACTGTTGGGCTGGGGGAGATCCCTGATTGAACTGGCAAAACGCTTTCGCAAACCTAAGAAAACGCTTCCCAAAGGATAACCTCCATGACCCTTTCTCCTGCTCATCTTCTGCAGTTGCCTGCCGATCTCGATCCGCAGTTGTTACCCCGCCACGTGGCCGTGGTGATGGATGGCAACGGGCGGTGGGCGCAAAAGCGAGGGCTTCCTCGCAGCGTCGGCCATCAGCGGGGGGTAGCGGCCTTGAAGGAGCTGGTTCGCTGCTGCCACGACTGGGGGATCCCCCTTCTGACCGTCTACGCCTTCTCCACCGAGAACTGGGGCCGCGCCCGCGAAGAGGTGGATTTTCTCATGACCTTGTTCGAGCAGGTGCTGTGGCAAGAGCTCGAGGAAATGATGGAGCAAGGGGTGCGCATCCAGTTTGCTGGCCAGCTATCAGCCCTGCCCCCCTCTTTGCAGGAGGCCATTGGGCAGGCAGTGGAGTGTACCCAGCACAACGAGAGCCTTTGCTTGACGGTGGCTCTCAACTACGGAGGAAGGCAAGAGATTCTGGAGGCTTGCCGCTCCATTGCCACCCTGGTTCAGCAGGGACTGCTGCAGCCGGATCAGATCGACGAGGCCCTTTTCTCCCAGTTTCTCTACACCAACGGCCTCTCGGATCCTGACTTGTTAATCCGCACCAGTGGCGAGATGCGCCTCAGTAACTTCTTGCTCTGGCAGATGGCCTACACTGAGCAGTACTTCACCCCCATCCTTTGGCCAGATTTTGACCGCGCTGCTTTTCACCAGGCTCTGCTCAGCTACCAGTCGCGCCAGCGACGATTTGGCAAATGAGAAAACCCCCACTTCTGGAAAAAGGTGAGGGATGAGAGCTCCTTTAGGCGGCACTAGCGCAAAAAGCTGGTTACCAGCCACATCAACCCAAACGTCATCCCCACTAACAGGATGCCAGGAGCATCGCCGCCAGTAAGGGGCAAAGCAAGGGCATAGGCCAACGCCAGCCCCAGGATCAAGGCTGCCAGCGCTAGGAGGAAAGAGCGAAGGAAGCGGCGTTCCTTGCGGTACAGGAAATAGGTAGAGGTCATCAGCCCCAGCGCTAGTTGTAGGGAGGGATACTCTTCAGGGGAGAGGACAACCCAACCCAACAACCCTCCCAAAATCGCTGCCGGCCAAAGGACAGCGGCTACCGAAGGAGTGTCCAGCCAGCGACTCTTCTGGACGGGGCGGGGTAAATTCAACGCTGGCTCGGGAGGAGCAGGACGCTGTTCAGCGTAGCGAATGCGATCCGGGACAGGGATCTTGCCCTCTTTGCGCAGGCGCAGGCGCTGCATCAGAATGGCGTCGTAGGCTTGTTCCACCCGCTCTTGCTGCTCTTCATCGGCAGCCAAGCTGGCCAGAAGCCGTGCCCGCGCCGACTGGATCTCCTCAAAAGAGGCTTCTTCACTGACCCCCAGCACTTGATAGGGACTCATCTCAGCCATGGCGACCAGTCTTGTAACTCTCTATCACCTTAACCTAGCCGCCAATTCAGGAAGGGGTTGGGGAGCTGGCTCGGAAACAGAAAGGAGCACCGCCCGCAGCGATTGGGCCACTTGCTCAACTGCTGCTTGAGTGGTGGCTCTGCCAAGGCTAAGGCGGATAGATCCTAGGGCCTCGGCTTCGGAATAGCCCATGGCTAGGAGAATGCGGCTAGGGATCTGTTGGCCGCTGCTGCAGGCAGAGCCAGCACTGATAGCGATCCCCTGGCGGCTCATCTCCCGCACCAGCACGTTCCCCGAAATCGCGGTAGTGCAGTAACTGAGGTGGTGGGGCAGTCGTTGCTCCAGCTCCGCAGGGCCAGTTAGCCGCAAACTGGGCACGGCAGCTAGTAACCGAGCTAAGTGCCGTTGCAGCTGTCGCAGGCGGGCCGTCTCCTGCTGCAGCTCTTGGGCTGCCAAGGCCGCCGCCACCCCTAGACCGACAATGGCAGGGATCCCTTGGGTGCCAGGCCGCAGCCGCCGTTCTTGCCCGCCCCCCCCTAGCAGCGGCTGCAGCTCTACCCCTGGCCGGACATAGAGCGCTCCCACCCCTTGAGGGCCGTAGAGCTTGTGCCCAGAAAGGGAGAGCAGATCCACCGGCAGCTGCGCCAGATCCAAGGGGATCCGCCCCACCGTCTGCACCGCGTCGGTGTGGAACAGGACCCCCGCTTGGCGGCAGATCTGCCCCAGCTCGGCAATGGGCTGCAGGGATCCCACCTCGTTCTGACCATGGACAACGGAGACCAAAACGGTGTTGGGCTGGAGTGCCTGGAGCAACGCTTGGGGATCCACCTGGCCGGCAGCATTTACCGGCAGGCGGGTCACCTGCCAGCCCTGGGCCTGCAAGCGGCGGGCGGCATTCTCCACCGAGGCATGCTCAACGCTGGAGATGATTAGGTGCTGCGGCTGGGAGTAGCGCTGCGCCACCCCAAATAAGGCCAAGTTGTTAGACTCCGTCCCGCCGGAAGTAAACACCAATGCCTCCGGCTCACAGTTGAGCAGCCCAGCCACCTGCTGCCGCGCCCGTTCCATGGCCATGGCAGCCCGTTCTCCCCACCCGTGCAAGCTGGAGGGGTTGCCCCAACTTTCCTGCATCGCCAGCCGCATGGCCTCGATCACCTCCGGACGCGGCGGGGTAGTGGCGCTGTGATCGAAGTACAGGGCGGGATCCAGATTGGGCATGGGCAGCTCAGCTTCTAGGATTTGCTGTCCCCATCTTAGTGTTGGCAGCAGCTTACTGGGGCTTTGTCCTCCCTCGCGACGGCTAGGTTACTTTTTCCTGAAAAGGCTAGGGGGTTGGCGGTGCAGAACCACCGATTCCACCAGGCCAATGGCCAGAAAGTTGGCTAGCAAAGCCGAGCGGCCATAGCTCAAAAAAGGCAAAGGCAACCCCGTAATGGGAGCTAGGCCAACGGTCATGCCGATGTTGATCACTGCTTGAAAGAGGATCATCGCTAGCACCCCAATGGCGATCAGAGACCCGAAGTTGTCCTTAGCTCCTTGGGCAATCCAAATTAGCCGTGCACACAGAATCCAAAGCAGGATCAACACCGTCAAGGTGCCGACAAAGCCCATCTCTTCCCCGATGGCGGAGAAAATGAAGTCGGTGTGTTGCTCGGGGATGAAGTCCAGTTGGGTTTGGGTGCCCTGGTGGAGGCCGCGGCCCCAGAGCCCGCCAGCGCCAATGGCAATGCGAGACTGGATGAGGTGGTAGCCAGATCCCCAGGGCTCTTGGGTGGGGTCGAGGAAGATCTCCAGCCGCCGCCGCTGGTAGGGCTTGAGGAGGTTCCAGGCCACCTGGCCTAGCTGCCCCGAGAGCAGGTTAATGACACCAAAGGTCACTGCCCCTGTCCACCGCCAAGGCAGCTTCCAAGCGGCTAGGCTTGCCATGCCCAGACACCAGAGTAACCAAACCCAGATCATCCAACTCAGCTCGGGGCGGGTGTGCAGGCCGTAGAGAATGGCTCCCACCCCTGGCGACACCAGCAAGAGGATCCAACTGCCCTTGGCTCCAGCCCAGTAGAGCATGGCTAGCAAGATAGCCACAAACACCAGGGCCGTACCCAAATTGGGCTGAAGAAAGATCAAAATCCAAGGAGGGGCGACGACGGCAACAGCTACCCAAATCTGGCTGAAGTACCTGATTGGCCAGTGATGCAAAATGGCCGCCAGGGTAATAATAACCCCCACCTTGGCAAACTCGGACGGTTGCACCTGAACGCCGGCAATGGAGATCCACCGCTCGGCTCCCCCTGCTGCTGTGCCGAAAAAAAGCACCGCAATCAAGCCCGCCAAGCTTAGGAAGTAGGTCAACCAGTGCCAGCGCAACAACCGCTCATAGGGGATCCGGGCCACCATCCCCAAGAGCACCAGGCCGATGCCAGCCATGATCAACTGCTGCAGCCAGTAATGGCTGACGGGGCGCCCCCAAACCGCGCTGCGGATGGCAATGATGCCGATGCCCGTCAAGGTCAGCACCGTAGCTAGCAAAATGCCGTCAAACTCCTGCCAAGGCGACAAGATTTGCTGCAGGCGCTGTTTCCAGCTTGCCCGGGGGGGCACTTTCGGCTCAGCGCTGTGCAGGAAGCGGGTCATACCTAGGGAGCAACGCCGGCACCAGTTTAGTTGTCCCCACCAGGCAGCAGCAAGTAATCGGCATCGACAGCCATCCCTGACCCAGGACGCTAGGCCACAACCTCGCTCCCAGTTGCCCGTAGGTTTCGGTATCCAGGCGGGTACTGAAGCCGATAACGGCTTTATTCACACCATCACACGGTACTCCTCGTGCGGCCGCCCTGGTTTTGACCAATTTTTAGCGGGGGCCAGCTAGTGCCCACTGAGGCGATAGACCGGCAGGGTGAAATGAAAACTGCTGCCCTTACCTGGGATAGATTCCACCCAAATCTGGCCGTAGTGGGCACGCACGATGCGACGGCAGAGGGAAAGGCCAATGCCGTAGCCCTCCTGCTGCTGATCGCGCTCTAGGCGCACAGCCTCGGAGAAGATCTTCTCTTGCTCAGCTTCAGGGATCCCAGGGCCAGTATCGCTGACCGTCACTTGGATCTTTTGACTGGTGCGGTGAAGGATGGCAAGGCGAATAGATCCCCCGGCAGGGGTGTACTTGATGGCGTTGTCCAGGAGGTTAAAGATCACCTGGCGGATTTTGTCGGGATCCACGTGAACCGTGGGCAGATCCAGGGGAATATCGACTTGAAACTGCAACTGCTTGGCCTGGATACGGGGCTGCAGCTCCTCAATAAGCGGCTGGCATAGGCTAGCCAGTTGGGTTTCTACCGCCCGGATCCTCAGCTCCGAAGCGCTGCCGCGGGCCGATTCAAGAATGTCGGTGATCATGCTGTCCATCTTGCGCAACTGCTGGCGGGCGTGCTCGAACAGTTGCCGCTCCAGAGCCTTGTCCAGGGATCCCTCGCGCGCTTGCTGCAGGGTTTCCACCGCTAGAGCTGTAGCCGTCAGGGGGCTGCGCAAATCGTGAACCAGCATCGCCAGAACGCGGTCTTTAAAATCCAGCTGTTCCCGCAATTGGGCTCGCTCTTGCCGCAGCAAGAACACCTCCTCTGACAGCTGGAGCAGCGCCTCGGTGATGGGAGGAGGGGTGGGATCCTGACCCTCCTTTTGTTGGTGGGAGGCAAGAGCCGCCTGACCCTGCCAGCGAGGCCACCACACTTCCAGTTGCGTCGCCAAGTCCTCCCCCGCCAAAACCTGGGCTGGCAAGGGCTCTGCCTTCACCAAAGCGGGGGTCACCACCAGCTTGTAGTGCTCCGCCAGGTAGGGGTGCTCTTCTAGCGGCACCACTTTTAGATGGGCAGGGTATTGGCCAGGTAAGCTCTGGATGTGCCGACGGAGTTGCTCTGCCAGTTCTTCGACGTTGGCTCGGCCTTGGGCAAACAACAGCAGCCGAATGGTGGAACGGGTAGAAGCGCAATCTAGCGAGGTTTGCATAGGCCAAAGTCCAAAGGGCGGCGGGTACCTTGAGCTCACCCTCCACGCCGTTGAGCTTAGCGAAACAGGTAGGCCAGACCCACCAGCACAGCCACTAGCCCCACCGTGGTCAAGCTGAAGTGCAGGAGAGAGGTTCTGCCTTTGCGCACCATGTTGCGCATGGCCAGGCGAACATAGCTGGGCGAGGATCCCTTCTCGCTCTGCGAGGAGCTAACCGGCGAAGGCTGGGACATTGGGATGTCGGAAACGCGGGCCGATACCTCTAACCTAGCTCAAGCTGCCCCCGTTAATACACCTGCGGCCACCAGCTCATCAGTCAAACCGGCAAGGGATCCCTAGGCACTGCTGCAACAGCTTTCGGTACTCTTGGCCATCCACGAGAAAAGCCCCAAAGCGGGCCAGGTGCGGGTTCATTAGCTGGGCGTCAAAAAGGCGAAAGCCCCGCTCCCGCAGGTGTTCCACCAACTTCACCAGCGCCACTTTGGAGCCATTGGGAATGCGGTAAAACATCGACTCGCCAATGAAAGCCGCCCCCAAGGTAATGCCCAGGATCCCGCCTGCGAGAACTTCTCCCTGCCAGGTCTCAAAGCTGTGAGCAAACCCCGCTTGGTACAGAGCTAGGTAAATCTGCTTTAACTCCGAGCTAATCCAGGTTTTTGGTCGAGCAGCGCAGCCCTCCACCACCTGCTCAAAAGCGCTGTTGATGCGCACCTGAAAGCAACCGCTGCGCACTAGGGGCCTCAGGGAGCGCGGACAGTGAAACCGCTCGTCCAGAGGGATTAGCGCATGCTGCCTACAGCCATACCAACCCAGGGATCCCGTCTCTTCATCGGCCATGAGAAAGTAGCCCTGGGCATAGCCGGCCACAATGGCGGTTATGTCTACCTGCGTACTCATTGCCAGTTTGGCGAGAGGGTGGCGAAATCCCCCGCCTCGACCTTGGGGTGACAATCCACGCAGCCACTTACTCGCACTGGGGTAGGAAAGTCCACCTGCAGGTGCAAAGCCCGGAAGTAGCGAGACTCGGCTAGACGATAGGGCACTGGCTCCCCCTGCCGCAGCGGACGAGAGTTGGGCCGTAAATAGCCCCAAGCCAGTTGGAAAGTCACACCGGTCAAGGGCTGGATCTGCTGGCCGTAGTGGTTGGGATCCTGCAGCAGCCGTTGCCAGGTTTCGGTGGGCAACACCTGAGCAGGCAGCGCCACGTGGCAGGTGCCGCAACTGCGCACGTACTGAGCCTGCGCCAGCTGGGTCGGGGTGAGATCCTGCTGCGCTTGTACCCCAGCTAGCAGGGATCCCATCAAGCCAGCCAGCAGCGCAATCCAGCTGACAAGCCAAAATTGCCGCCGTCGTTTTAAGGAAGCCATGCTCTTGCCTTGAGTTTCAATAGATCCCCTAGTGAGTTTCCAGGATGAGCCTCTCCTGCCAGCCAGTAATCTAGAGCAGCCGGGTGCTGTTTGGCTGGCCTAATCCCGGCAGAGGGATCCAAGACGAGCCCGGCAGATGGCAATTTCCTCGGGAGTGAGGCTATCCCAGCGGACATCGCGGCGCAGAACCAAGCCATTGTGACCGGTGAGGAAGCGAGGGAGCTGGGCCTGGTCAATCACACTTAGATCCCGCATGTCGTAGGTTGTGTAGTGGGTGATCTCTGGGGAGGCGAAGTCAATGTCGATGAGGGTAAGGGTCTTGCGGGGTGGCAGGGGGCTGCCCAACAGGGGGCGGGGCCCAGAGCCGAGAGCGCCACAGTGAAGCAGCTGCAACTGTCCCTTGTAGCCAGGATAGTAGGCGTGGTGGTGGCCACTGATGTAAGTATGGACGCGGTACCTTTCCAGCAGAGCTCGCTTGGCTTCAGCATCCAGCAGCACTTCTCCCGGATTGTCGCGCCCGACGGCAACGGCATAGAGGGGCAGGTGACCAATGACGATGCGCAGCTTGGCCTGTTGAGCCCGCTCGCTGGCTAGCGCTGCTTCTGCCCAAGCCATCTGTTCAGAGGGAATGAAGTTGCAGCTAGCGTCCCAAACTAGGTAGAAAACCCCATCTTTTTCAAAGGTGTAATAGAAGGGGAAATCGCCCCGATCCACAAAATTCAGGCCAGGATCATGGGCGGGATCGTTCCAAAACTCGCGCGCCAGATCCCGTTCCTTTTGAAAGAGAAAACCACCGCGGGCGTTGCGGGCACAGGAAGCATCGTGGTTGCCCAAGGTAAAGCCATAGGGCAGCTGGGCAGCGCGCAGCGGAGCTGCCACATGTTGGTCAAAGGCTGCCCACATGGCGCGGATGCGCTCTTCAGAAAGGCGGGGATCCTGCCCTGCCACCATGTCCCCTCCTCCCAAGACGATATCCGGCTGAAAGTAGGGGATGAGGCGGATGGCCCGATCCACCTCTGGGTCATAGTCCACCGAGCCGTAGAGGCCATTTAGGTCACTAATCACCACGAGGCGCAGATCTCGGCGGGGAGGGATGTAGAAGCCGCGAGGAGCTTCGGGATGGGGGACAGCCGTAGGGGTGGGCTGCGGCAGCAGAGGTGGCGCTTTCCTTGTCGGCTTTGGCTGAGAAGCCAGGGGCTGCCGACTGGCCCAGTAGGCCCCTGCCCATCCGCTGCTAACGGCTAACCCCAACAAGCCTAGGAGCAGCTTGCGCCGCCGCATCCTAACTCCTCCTCCACACCCCAGCGGTATTGTAGAAAATGAACAGGCTGCTGTTGGCGCCACGGCCTGGAGAGGTCGACGGCCAGTTTTTTGAAGGCTTTGGGGTGGCTTCTAGAAGCCAAATCGCGGATGCTAGGCTAAGTTGGATTGGCAATTCGCTATCTCGAACTCGGTATGGCTTGAGGTTTTCCCATGCCTCGCCCTGTGGATTCCTTGGAAGCTGCGCTAGAGCGATGCCGGGAGTGCAATCTTCGTCTTAGCCGGCAGCGCCGCTACATTTTGGAACTCTTGTGGCAATGTGGCGAGCACCTCTCGGCGCGAGAAATCTACGACCGTCTTAATCGGCAAGGCAAGCCCATTGGCCACACTTCCGTCTATCAAAACCTAGAGGCTCTGGCTAGGCACAACATCATTGAGTGCCTGGATCGCGCTGATGGGCGCCGCTACGGCAGGTGTACCCACCCCCACAGCCATGTCAATTGTCTAGATAGCAACCGCATTCTCGACGTAGAGGTAGAGTTGCCGCCGGAGTTGCTGGCTGAGGTGGAGCAAAAGACCGGCACCCGCATCCACAGCTATCGCATCGAGTTCTTTGGTGTAGAAAATCCAGGAAGAAGCTAAGTCAGTAGGAGCGGTTTTGTCCCCTGTTGATCTGAGACTGGATTTGTTCCAGCGAGCTAGCCGGAGCCAGGCACTTGCTGCCCCAGCACACTAGGCCCACCGTCCCGGCAGGCAGGGGCTCTGCTTCTGCGGGCAAGCTAAAGACGGCAGTGGGCCAGGAGCGCTGTTGGAAGGTGGGAATGTGCTCAGCTCCTAAGGTCACCTTCACCCAGTTGCTGTACCAGTCTAGCCCAAGGAATAGAGTGGGACAGACCCGCGGCTGGGTGCTCATGAGATGGGCAAAAGTTTTCAGGGCCTGCTCTGCTCGCTCCAGATAGTCCAGATCGCCCGTGAGGGCAGCCAGACGCACCAGGTTGGCGATGGCCACACCATTGGCTGACGGCATGGCGCTGTCCTGGAAGTCTTTCTCCCGCACCAGGAGTTCAGCGGCGCTCTGGGCATCACTGACAAAGTAGCCTCCCCTGGCCGTATCCCACAGTTGCGCGTCCATCTCCTGCTGCAACTGGATGGCAGCCTCCAGCCAGTGCTGGGAACTGGGATCCCCTGCTCGACCTAGGCAGGCCTGGTGCAGATCCAACAGGGCCTTGATGAAGAGGGCGTAGTCTTCGGATTTGGCAGGCACCTGGGGTGTGCCGTCGTAGTTCAACCGCAGCAGGGATCCCGTGTCGGGATGGCGCTGGCGGCTAAGGATGAACTGGGCAGCCCCCAGAGCCAACTGCAGGTACTCCTCGTCGCCAAACACTTGGTAGGCCCGTGCCAGCCCCGAGATCATCAGGCCGTTCCAGGAGACGATCATCTTGGTGTCCGTAACAGGCGGGATCCGCCCTGGCCAAGGGTGTTGGCGGGCCGATTGGGCATCTACTGCCGGCGGGAAGGGGATCCTGCGCTCGGTGGAGCCGTAGCGAGCCCGAAACAGATGAGTGGTCAAGGCGGTCTCGACTTCCGGCGGCAGCTCTCCCCCCTGTTGGCGCTGGAGGACAATGCAGCCGGGCCGGTCGGGGAAATTGCCCCCTGGCAACAGGAAGAAAGCCTGCTGCAGAGCGCGGAAGGTTTCTTCATCGAGCAAATCTTGCAGCTCCTGCCAGCGCCAGACATAGAACTCCCCCTCCTCGGGCTCCGCATCTTCTCGCCGGGCAAAACTATCGGCATCCTGGGCCGCATAGAAATACCCAGCAGGAGCTGTCATCTCCCGCGCCACCCACTCCACCGTCAGGCGCACCGCCCGCTCGATGGCAGCGTCCCGGATGCCGTGGGCCCACAGCTCTGCCAAGAACTCCAAGATCTGCCCGTTGTCGTAGAGCATCTTTTCAAAGTGGGGCACCGTCCAGGTGGGATCCACGGTGTAGCGGTGAAAGCCACCGGCCACATGGTCGAAGATCCCGCCTAACACCAGGGCCATGGCCCGCTCCTTGGCCCGTTCCAGAGCTGTTGGCAAGCCGTCGATCCCTTCCGGCGGCTCGAAGCGGGCCGAGCGCAGCACCAACTGGGCATAGGGCATCATGGGGAACTGCTGCACCGCCCCAGCGTTGGTGAGCAAGGGCTGGATCTTGGCGATCCCGGAGCGCAGTAAGTCGGGTGGAATATGGTCTTCTGGCACTAGGTCGCTGAGGGTGGTCAGGGCCGTCAAAATCTGGCCCTTCATCTCCGCAATTTTTTCTTTTTCCTGCCGGTAAAACTGCAGGACGCGCTGCAGCACCGTTAGAAACCCTGGCCGGCCAAAGCGGGGCTTCACGGGAAAATAGGTGCCTGCATAAAACGGCACCAGGTCATTGGGTGTGAGAAAGACATTGAGAGGCCACCCTCCCTGCCCGCTCATGAGTTGCAGCGCCTGCATGTAGATGCTGTCCAGATCGGGCCGCTCCTCGCGATCGACCTTGATGGGCAAAAAGTGGGCATTCAAGAAAGCGGCAATCTCGGGGTCGGAAAAGGCCTCTCCCTCCATGACCGTGCACCAGTGACAACTGGAGTAGCCAATGGACAGAAAAATTGGCTTATCCTCAGCCCGGGCTTTCTCCAGGGCCTCCGGGATCCAAGGCCACCAATCCACTGGATTATTGGCGTGCTTGCGCAGGTAGAGGCTGGAACACGTGGCGAGGCGATTGGCCATAGGTAAACCCTCTCACCTTTTTTGCTCAGGCTAGCGCGTCCTCCCCTCGAGGCCAAGCCAGACCCCTGTCCCCCCTTGCCCCGGGGGTTAGACCTGCTCCTGTTTGGCGGCTGGGATTAAAAACTCCAGCGATCGCCCATAGAGAACCAAAGTGGTGCTGGGGTTTTCCACAAAACCAATCCGCTCGTAAAAGCCGCGCTGATGGGTGGTGAACACGTAGATGCGCTCCACCGACTGCAGGTGGGGATGGCTAATTAGGGTTTCCACCAGCTTGCGCCCAATGCCTTGGCGGCGGTAGTCGGAGTCCACCACGATATCCCAGAGGACGGCCCGGTAAACTCCATCGGAGGTGGCGCGGCCAAAGCCAATCAGGCGCTCCCCGTCCCAGGCGCTGACCACCGGATGGCTGTGGGCAATGGCCCGCTCCATCTCGTCCCGACGGCGGTTTTGCGCCCAAAAGGCATTGCGGTTCAATAGCAGCAGAAGCTGCTCCAAGTCCAGCTCGCCCCGCTCTAGGGAGAAGCGAATGTTGCGGTTGTCAACAGGCTGAGAAGAAGAGGCAACAAGAGGCTGAGGAGGGGGATCGGGCATGTTCAAATCTTTGCCGCAGCGAGAGTGGTCAAGCAAGAAGCCGAGAAGACAGCTCGCCCAACCAGGCGGAGCTATCTGGCCGAGGCGCTGTCAGAACTTAGCCTCGCCTGCTCCAAGGCATAGGCTTTGAAGCGCTCCAAGTCCGCCTGGATGGTGCTTTCCACTACCTTACCCACGAACAGGCCATCTAGAATTTTGCCCAGAATGCCTGGAATCTTGTAGGCCACTGACAGCTTCACAATGGTACTACCCTTGCGATCATAAAACCGCAGCGCCCCCCGATTGGGCAGCCCTTCCACCGATTGCCAGGCGATGCGTTGGTGTTTCACCACCGTGTGGGTGCGGGAGATCCAACTGAAGGTAAAGCCGCGCGTAGCAAGCGTCCACCGCGATAGGTCGTGATCCAGCAATTCCACCGAGCGAATCCACGGCATCCAACGCGGCATGAGGGCCAGGTTGGACCACAGCTCCCAAACCTGTTCAATGGGAACCGGCACCTCCACCTGACAGGTGTGCTCTAACCAATCTGACTCCGCCATGGCGCCTCCCACACAAGATGCAGCAGAAAGGAGAAGCCACCCTCAGCCCTGGCCACCAAGCCGCTGGGGGATCCCTGCCTTTACAAAATTTTATATCGGCCTAAGATAGCATTATCAGCCCAAGGCAAGATCGGGGGCTTTGCGCCTTTGGCCAGCAAAGTGCGGTCGATGCCTATTATGAGGTGAGGCAGAAGGGGGGTATCATGATTGCCACCTGCAAGCTTCACCTGCATTGGCCCGCTGCACTCAGCTGTTTGACTTGACGGGACGACCTCACCATGATTTCTCAGTGGAAACAGCATCTTAAAAACTACTTCGTGGCGGGATTGCTGGTGGTGATTCCTCTAGCAACCACCATTTGGCTGATGGTGGAAGTGGCCACCTGGAGCATCGGTTTTCTGACCAGCATTCCTAAGCCGTTTAACCCCATCCAAGGGCTGCACCCCATCCTGGTTAACCTCATCAACCTGGCGGTGGGCTTGCTGACGCCAATCTTGCTTATTTTGCTGATTGGCTTCATGGCCCGCAACATTGTCGGCCAGTGGCTGCTCAACCTAAGCGAGCAGCTGCTCCATGCCATCCCAGTGGCGGGGCTGGTGTACAAGACCCTAAAGCAATTGCTCAGTGTCTTATTTGCTCCCAACAACCAGGGGTTTCGGCGGGTGGTGCTGGTAGAATACCCCCGGCCAGGGATCTGGGCTTTGGCTTTTGTAACGGGCAGCATTCAAACTCCCATCCGACTGGGCGGGCCCCAGCGTTCCCTTAGCGTGTTTATCCCCACCACTCCCAACCCAACCACTGGCTGGTACGCGATCGTGCCAGAAGATCAGGTGGTGGAGGTGTTCATGCCGGTGGAGGATGCTTTTAAGATGCTCATCTCCGGTGGGATCGTGACCCCGGAAACCTTTGAGGCTGGGTTGCAGCGGCGCGAGGGAGCTCTGGCGGTAACCATGCCCAGCTTGCGGGAGCTGGTGGAACAAGAGCGGGCGGCAGCCTCTGCTAGGACGGACTCAACGGAGGTGGGCTTTGAGGCTTCTTAGCTGGCCGGTTCCTCTCCTAGGAGGTTGGGCTGCCAGAGCTGGTATTCTTTGGCTTGCTCCAGGCGCACGTAGAAGGGCTGCATCTGCCGATCCAAGGCTTCCGCTCGCTCTGGGGGGAAAGCTTTCCAGGCGGCGCGGCTAGCCCAGCGAATGATGAGGTGAACCAGTTCGGGATCCTCGGCGTCAAGCCAGACTTCCTTGCCCAGAAAACCCGGCTGTTGGCGCAGGGCCGCTCCCCAGATCCGTTCGTCTTCCCGAAGGAAAGCCAGCTGGCCGCCGGGGGGGACTCGAAAGCAGAGGTGTTCGATGGCAATAGGCTGGTCGGACATCGGCAAAAGTTGTCTTAAGACGCTAATGAAGCGTTGGTCAGCCGCTGCAGGGTGGGAATGAAGTCGGGGTAGGAGATGCGGGCGCAGTCGGCACCGCTGAGGGTGGTGGATCCCTGGGCGGCCAGGGCAGCTACCATCAAGCTCATGGCGATGCGGTGGTCGGCGTGGCTGTCCACCTCTGCTCCCTGCAAGGGGATCCCTCCTTTGATTTCCAGGCCGTCGGGATATTCGGTTACCTGGGCACCCATGCGGCTAAGTTCCTGAGCGATGGCCGCCAAGCGGTCACTTTCTTTTACCCGCAATTCCGCTGCATCGCGAATGACCGTAGTTCCTTCGGCAAAGGCTGCTGCCACCGCCAAAACCGGGATCTCGTCGATTAGGGTGGGAATCAGCTCGCCGCCGATGCTACAGCCTCGCAAACGGGCCGAGCGCACGCGCAGATCCCCCAGAGGCTCGCCGGTCACTTCCCGCTGGTTCTCCACTTGAATGTCGGCCCCCATCTCCTGCAGCACCTGCAGCAGCCCGGTGCGGGTGGGGTTGAGGCCCACACCCTCTAGCAGCAATTCGCTCTCGGGCACAATCGAGCCCGCCACCAACCAGAAGGCTGCCGAGCTGATGTCCCCGGGCACCTGCACCGTCTGGCCCACCAGGCGGGATCCCCCCACCACCGCCACGGTTTTTGTCGCCACATCGACCTGGATCTCGGCTCCGAAGGCCCGCAACATCCGCTCCGAGTGGTCGCGGGAAAGGGCCGGCTCCGTAACCTGAGTGGTGCCTTCTGCCAACAGGCCCGCCAGCAGCAGGCAGGACTTTACCTGGGCCGAGGCCACAGGCGAGTGGTAGTGGATCCCCTTTAAGGATCCCCCCTGCACAGCCAGAGGTGCCAGGTTGCCCCCCGCCCGCCCCCAGATCTGAGCCCCCATCTGCCGCAGCGGCTCCACCACCCGCCCCATAGGCCGCGAGCGCAGGGAGCGATCCCCAGTGACGGCAAAAAAGCGCCCCCGCTGGCCAGCCAGGATCCCCAACATCAGGCGCAAGGTGGTGCCGGAATTGCCGGCATCCAAGACATCTGCCGGCTCCTGTAGGCGATCCAAACCCACTCCCCGGATGCGCACACACTCGCTGTTGAGCTCAGGGATCTCGACTCCCAAAGCCCGAAAGCAAGCCGCTGTGCTGCGGGGGTCTTCCCCTAATGACAGACCCTGGATAACCGTTTCCCCTTCCGCCAGGGATCCCAGCATCAGAGCACGGTGGGAGATGGACTTGTCCCCTGGAACCTTAATCTGGCCGCGTAGGCCCCGGGCAGGGGAGAGCGTCAGGACGTTGGGAGAAGCAGCAGTGGTTAGCACGGCAGCCGTAAGGAGGGAGAGACTAGGAGCAGTCTCAATAATACTCAGGGTTGAACCTACACTGCTCTTGCCGGCAGTTGGACTTGGGAAAGACAGCCTGTATTTTGACGTGGTGTAGTGCAGAGCCTCCAAATTAACACATCGTGAGGCTTGGCTAGGTCGACTGCCCTTGTCTGGGCTGCTCAGCTGCGCGGTAGCAAGGATTGCCTGCAGATTCCCGATGGCCTGGTGGCCCGGGAAAAAGCCTGGATAGAATCATCGAGGTTGCCCCTCTGCAGCCACTGACCTCATGGACTTGCCGGAAACTCGGCTCGGGGAGAGCTCTCCGTATCACCACGAGTCCGTTTTGACCGAGGAGGTGATGGCCTACCTGCAGCCCCAGCAGGGCGGCACGTTTTTGGACGTAACCTTGGGAGGAGGCGGACACACCTTGGCCCTACTGCAGGGGGGAGCAGAACGGGTGGTGGGGCTGGATCGGGATCCGCTGGCTTTGCAGGCAGCTCGGGCGCGCTTGGCAGCAGCAGGGATCCCCCAGGAGCGCATCCAGCTTTGGCACCTCAACTTCGCCAATTTCGATCCGCAGCGGCACGGCTGGCGCGACGAGGAAGGGCGGCCTATCCTCTTCGATGGCATCGTGGCCGACCTGGGGGTGAGCTCGCCCCAGCTAGACTGCCCTGAGCGCGGATTTAGCTTTCGCGCCGAGGGGCCGCTAGATATGCGCATGGATCCCACTGCCGATCAGGAAACCGCTGCTGATTGGGTTAACCGCCGCCCTGCCGAGGACTTGTTCGACATTTTCGTTCGCTATGGAGAGGAGCGCTTTGCCCGCCGCATTGCCCATCACATCGAACGCTCCCGCCCCCTTTTTACCACTACCCAACTGGCTCAGGTAGTCTGGCAGGCAGTACCGCCGGCAGCAAGGCGGGGCCGCATCCACCCAGCTACGCGGGTCTTTCAGGCCCTGCGCATTGCCGTGAACCGAGAACTGGAAGCCCTAGAAACCCTGCTGGCCCAGGCTCCTGCTTGGCTAAAGCCCGGCGGTAGGTTGGCTGTAATCAGCTTCCACAGTCTGGAAGATCGCCTAGTGAAATGGGCCTTCCGTACCGATCCCCGCTGGCAGGTGCTCACCCCTAAACCTCTGCGCCCTTCCAAGCAGGAGCAGCAACGCAATCCCCGGGCCCGCTCTGCCAAACTGCGAGTAGCTGCCCGCCTCGGATAGAGTGGAACCCAGTTGGCAGCAAGTGCTTGCTGGGTGAGGCGTATGGTTAGCCAAAACACAAGCCGTGGTCGCAGCTTTCTCCCTATCCAGCCCAGAACTGCAACTTTGGCTCCCTCTCCTCACTCTGAAACGGCTCTGTCTCCTGCAGCTTGCAAAGGCAGCCCCCCTCAACCTTTGAAATCCGCCCATCCCCGCCGTTGGGATCCCACCTGGAGAGAGCATCTCATCTGGTGGCACCAGGTCTCCACCGGCCTCGCCATCGTCTCGGGGTTAGCGGTGCTAAGTGTCTATAGTTGGACAGTGCGTACCCAAAGCCAATGGAGCCAGCACTACCAGGTTTGGCAGCGGCTGCAACGCCATGAGCAGCAGTTTCTCCTCACTCAAGAATCCATCATCAACTCTCTGCGAGAGATTGCCGAGCGCTCTGACATGGTTTCTCTGGTGCCGGAGCGGACGATCGAGGTTCCCATTGCTCCCCCCCGCCGAGTTTCGGGGCAGGGTCAAAACACCCCCCAGCAAGCCAAAGCTAGCCCCTTTTATCCAGTTGGGTATTGAGCAGCCAGTTGCAACAGCCACAGCTAGTCACCTAAGGCGCCCCTTGATTTACTGGAAACTGCTGCCATTCCTGGCGGACTCGCTGCAGCTTCTGGAGCAGCTCTTGCCACTGTTCGCCCTCGATTAGCTGCTCTAGTACCTTCAACTCAGCTTGGTAGCCGCGCAGAGCAGCTAGCAGCGCTTGCCGGTTGTAACGAGCCATCTCTAGCCCTAACTGCGGGATCCCACCGCCAACCCGACTTGTATCTCGAAAGCCACTGCTGGCCAAAGTGCGGGCCAGTGCCAGAATATCGGGGTTTCCCTCCTGGCTAACGGCGGCAATTAAGCCAGCTCCCACCATGACCGGCAGATGGCTAACCCAAGCTACTGCCTGATCGTGACGGACAGGATCGGCAAGGACAACTTCGGCACCCACTGCTGCCACTAGCTCCTGCATCACCGCGAGGGCTTGGGGTTGCGTCTGGGGAATGGGAGTGAGCACATAGGGTCGCCCCAGAAACAAGTTAGCTTCCGCTCCCTGGATCCCTTGTAACGTCTTGCCGGCCATGGGGTGCCCCCCCACGAATAGGGGCCATAGCGCTGTTGCCGGCCCAACAATTGGCTGCTTGACGGAGCCGACATCGCTTACCACTGTCTGGGGCGACAGATAGGGCACCAGGGCTGCCAGGGTGGCCAACACCTGCTCCAGGGGAGTACAGATCACCACCACCTGAGGGTTGAAAAGCGTCAACTGGGCCAACTCGGTTCCGCAGCCCTGAACCGCTCCACGTTCTAGGGCCTCTTGACAGGTAGCCGGATTGCGGCTGATCCCCCAGACGGAGTACCCTGCTTCGGTAAGCTTAAGAGCCAGGGATCCGCCGATCAACCCCAACCCGACAATAGCGATGCGCATACTGTCTCCTTGAAGATCAGGGCTTTGCCAAAGCCGGCGGCAGAGGGAGACTGCCTTTTGGGATTTCTTCCAGTCCAGATTAGAAAGTTAATTCTGCCCCATGAAGGGCATACAGGGGAGGGATCCAGCCGCTAAGATGGAAGGGTGAACTGGGTAACCCCCACAACAGTTCGCCCGGATCTTTTATCGCAGGAGGGAACCGTGCTTCACCGTAGGATCTATCAACTCAGCCGCGAAGGCAAGGAGGTGTGGATCTACCTGCGCGATCAGGGACGCTGGCTGGAACGAGCCAAGATCCTCGATATCGAGGGGGACACCATCCTGGTTCGCTACGAAACAGAGGATGAAGAGGAGATTTGCTCCTGGGAGGAGATGATTCGTCTGGAGAGCATTGGGGCTGTTGCCCAGCGCCTCTCTTCCATCCCAAAAGGAGTGCTTAGCACTTCCGACCTGCCCACAGCCGAGGATTGCCCTCCTGCTGAACTCCTCCGTTTACCATCCTCCCCTCGCGCCACAGAGCCCCTCAACGGAGAGCGTGCCAGCAGCGAGCGCCTTGGGGAAGAGCTGGAGCGGGAGGCCTCTGCCCTTCGCGAGAGCGGAATGGAGTCCCTGAGGCCGCTGCTCCCGAACGGAGAGGAGCTCAAACGGGTAGATCGGTTCCGGAACGACCCAGAAGGCCAGCGGGAGGGTAACCACGACTAGGTTGAAGTTTTCCGGAGATCGACAGGAAGGCATCCCAACATCGTCCTGGACAGGGGCAAATGGCAAGGAGGCCGTAGAACTCCTCTGCGTAGAGCTCTAGCTGACAAGGGGAGGTCACTTGCCCATCGCGCGGGTCGATCTCGGCCTGTAGAGCAACTGCTTCTCCGCCCAGCCAAGGGCTTTAGTCCTCGTTTGCAACAGCGGTGCGGAGCACCTTTCTTGTCCAGTGGTGTAGCAGCAGTGGTACAATAGAGGCTAGCTTTAGTAAACCCTAGAAAGGGCGGTTAGCGCAGCGGTAGCGCACTTCCTTCACACGGAAGGGGCCACAAGTTCGAATCTTGTACCGCCCATAAATTTCGGCCTTTGGCGGGCAAGCTTTCCCTGCAAGGTGTTGCTTCTATCTACAGGCTCCCTTGAGGAGGGGCCACTGGTTGTCTGACGGGCAACTTCTGACACACCCGCCTTTGCGCAAGTGCTTCGAGCTGGGTGGACTATGCAGCTACGGGAATCCCACTGCTGTAACCAGAAGCTAGAAGATATCGATTCATGAAACCCTTTGCCAATCCTCCTCAGCCATTGACTGCCAGCGAGTTTTTATCCCACTTAGAGGAGATAACGAGAGCTTACGAAGTCAAGACATCTATCATCACCTTCTACAGCAGAATTTGGAGTCAGGTATTCGACCTCAAATTTTCTAGGGGCCAATGGATTTTTGGGAACAGCCCCCACTGGAGAGCGCTTCTGGAAGCTAAGCTCCGGAAAAGTGAATACTATCCAATATCTTGCGTTGTCAGAACCTTCACTGACGAAAAGCACAAGCGCGGGGCTCCAAACAGCAAAACTATCTTGATCCCAACCAAAGAGCTGAGAATGTTTTTTCTTCCGGCTCCAGGTCAGGTTATTAAGCTAACTCCGGAGGAGTGCTTTGCCTGCCACAACACAGGTGCCCGAACAGGAGAGCCACTCCCCATCGAGCAAGATGTTAAGTTCTTGTAGTGGCAGCAGTGGGAGTTGGGAAACCCTGTTGGGGCTAATCCTACAGGACCAGGGCTATTTGACCTCAATCAAGAGCTTGGCTCCAAGCGCAACAGGGATCCGTTGGGGGCGTCAGTCAACAAGTAGAGCAAGCCATCCGGCCCCTGACGCACATCCCGGATACGGCCGACAGCTCCCTCTAGGAGACGCTCCTCAGCCACCACCCGATTCCCTTCCAAAACCAGCCGTGCCAAATGCTGGCCAGCCAGTGCTCCCACAAAGAGGTTGCCCCGCCATTCGGGAAAGGCGTCTCCCATGTAAAAGGTCATGCCAGAGGGAGCAATGGAGGGGGTCCAGTGAAGCAGCGGCGAAGCCAATCCAGGAGCTGCTGCTAGTCCCTTGCCAACTGGTTCGCCGCTGTACTCGCGGCCATGGGTGATTAAAGGCCAGCCGTAGTTCACGCCGGGAGCGAGGATGTTGATCTCATCTCCCCCTTTGGGCCCATGTTCGTGTATCCAAATAGCCCCTGTTTCCGGGTGGCGGGCCATTCCCTGAATGTTGCGGTGGCCATAGGTGAAAATTGCTGGCAGAGCCCCTGCTTGCCCAACAAAGGGGTTGTCTTTCGGGATCCCGCCCGTGTCGGTAAGGCGCAACACCTTGCCTGCTGCATCCCCCAGATCCTGAGCCCGATTCCGTTCTCCGCGATCCCCAGTACTGATGTAGAGAAACCCTTCTTCGTCAAAGACCAAGCGGGAGCCGAAGTGCTGCTGGGCAGGCGTCTTGCGCTCCATGTCAAAAATCACTTCCAGGTCCTGGAGTCCCTTTTTCCCTAGGCGGGCCCGCGCCACTCGTGTCCCCCCTCCACCCGGCCCGGGAGCCGCGTAGGACAAGTAGATCCAGCCGTTCTCCGCGTAGTTGGGGTGCAAAGCGATATCCAGCAGTCCCCCTTGGCCGCGGGCAAACACCTCCGGCACCCCGGCTATGGGCTGGGGATCCAACCCTCGGTCGGTAACCCGCCGCAGGCGGCCCGGACGTTCGGTAACCAAAATGGTTCCATCTGGCAGAAAAGCCATCCCCCACGGATGCTCCAGGCCGGTTGCCAAGGTTACCACCTGAAAGCGTTGCTTCGTTTTGGCTCTGGGCAGCGCTTGAGCGTGATCCCCCCGTTGCAGAGACATGACCGTTTTGGGGCTGACCGGATAGGCCCCTACGGCAACAGGGGCGGACAGCCCTCCCAAAAGCAGCAGTGAGGAGAGAAGCTTTGTCACCGAGATCCTCATGGCGATTGCCGCCTCGTTTTCGCAATAGAGCTAAGGGCAGGCGTTGTTCTCTCCCGGCTTTAGGTTAGCCTTGAGGGCGGCAATCTGTCCCTAAACCATTAGACCTGTGGATCCCTCTCGAGACTTCCCAAAGCTCCTCCGAAGAGTGCATAACCTCTACGGTCTCCTGAGGGCCCACGCCTCCCGCAAGGGTCTACAACAGCTCGACTCCGACCAGTGCCCCTTTGTCCTTACTCGCTCCGGCTTTGCCAGGATCTTGCGCTGGGCTGCCGTCTGGACGGGCGACAACCAGGCTGGATAAGAGCCCCTCGGTCCAAGCCCCCCTCTTCTTGCTCGACAGCGGCCAGGCACACCAGATCTATCTGTCCAGCCCAGTGAGGATCCTGCCCCTAGTCAATTGCCCTCACTACCTCCAGCAGCTCGCGGTTGTCACGCTTGAAGATGGGCAGCCACTCCACATGCTGGTAGCGTAGGATCCCTTGGCTGTCCACTACAAAATAGGCCCGCCGTATCCCCAGCAAGCTATCCACCCCGTACTGCTGGCTTACCCTCCTGTCCACGTCACTCAGCAGAGGGAACTCCAGCTTGAGCTGCTCGGCAAAGGCTTCGTGTCGAGAGATGGGGTCGCTGCTGATCCCCAAGATCTCACACCCTGCCGCCCGAAAAGCTCCCCAGTCCTCCCGAAAACAGCGCATCTCACTCGTACACACCGGCGAAAAGTCTGCGGGGTAAAAAGCCAGCAGCACCTTGCTCTTGCCCCGATAGGCCCCCAGCGAAATCTGGGCCCCCTTGGGAACCCCTTTCCCAACCGCAGGCAGGCTAAAGTCGGGAGCTGGCATCCCAATCTCAATCCCCATTTGTCCGAATCCCCTCCGAACTCACTTTCTCAGTCTAGCGGTGGCCTGTTCCCAAAAACCCCTTATGGGTCTTGACGATGTGGGGGAGGGTGGGATAGGGTAGTGAAGCGCTGACAAGGCCACCAGGCCCAGCGCCCCAGAACCTTGACAAGCGCATACCAGTCAA
>NZ_JANSHI010000010.1:0-42618 GCF_047461615.1 Synechococcus sp. W65.1
TGGGCAGCAGCGTGAATGGGAATGCAGCGGGGATCCTCGCTTACCCTCTTAGCCAGCTCCCTGTAGCGCTCAGGATGAGCTTCTATGCTGTAAATACGAGCAGATTTGGGAAGGGCATATCGCAAAACAGCCGTAGATCCCTCGCCACTACTTGCTCCTATCTCGACTACCACTTGCAGAGAAGAATCCCTGCAGATTTCTGCAAGAGCTGTCCCGAAAGGTTCATCCAGTCGAATCTCTGGTGGGATGTACCACTCTGGCTGAGCAGAGTCATTTTTTCGTTGTTGACCGACCCAATGACTATAAGCAACAGCAGCTTCTCGATGGTAGAAATGATAGAGGGAACTAACTTGAGATGAAAAGGCATCAGGTTCGTCTTGAAAGAGGTCATAAAGGTATCGAGTAATCTGGAATAGCCACAGGCGCGCCACCTCCTCTCCCATTTGAGGATTGTAAAGAGAGTTGACAAAAGTATCCGGTGGCCAATCTGCTAGGATTTGTTTTAACACCAGCCACACAGAATCCTCTTCCCCAGCTTTGGCGAAGTAGTCAAGGCTGTGTCCCAGGAGCTGGAGTCGCTGGTAGTCGCGTGCGGGCAGCTTCAAGGCTTCCTGCCGCATGCGTTCTGCAACAGGCTGATAGACAATCGAAAGAACCTGCAAAAATCGCCTTGCCTGTGGCCACAGCAATCCTTCCGGAGATCCACCCCCATACCTTTCCGCAAACTCAGGGGCAATGGATAGAGCAATGGTCTCCAGGAGAATTGAAGGGATACCTTCTTGCTCAGCTTGGGCAAAAAAGTCAGAGTAAGATCCTTGCCAAAATAAAGCTCCTAACTGCTCGAAGTTCTTGGCTTGTGTCACAGCTAGTAACCTCTAGTGCTCTTCCCTACCGGCGGAGAAAGTGACTCTGCCCAAGCATAGCAAGGGTTTCAACTTTTGGAAAAGGGAGGACTCCTAGGGAAGGTAGAACTACCTCTTCGGATACTCACTATTCCAATCTCGTCGGTAGCGCACGGGGCAAGTATTCCATGCGCTTCGGTTTGCTAAGGCTAAAGGGAAGATGGTGCTAGGCGCAACTTCTACTTAAGAACTTGGCTTCGTGGGCCTCTGCCCAAGTGCTGCGATTGGCTACAACCACTAGCTGCCTAAGTAGCTATCACGCAGCCTCAGCTTCGTCTCCAGTTTCGTCCCCAAACTCTCCCCCTCTCTTGATTGTGGTTGGAAGCTCTTGGCTTCTGGGATCCTGTCAGCTCAGGCTTCCTGACGATGTTCTGCCAGAGACAGCGCTGGTTCCTCCGTCGGCGCCCCTGGCGCTGGCCTTTTCCACCAAACCGGAAGAGGCGAAGGAGCTGCAAGCCTGGGCTGGGGATCGGCTGGTTCAGGAGGCGGGAGCGCAAGTAATGGAAGCGGACTACAACCGGATCAGGCCGTAGGTGAGGGCGTAGCGCACCAGCTCCGTGCGGCTGCTGGTGCCCGTCTTGTTCAAGAGGCGGGTGACGTATTTTTCCACATTGCGCACGCTGGTCTGCAGTTGCTTGGCGATCTCCTTGTTCATCAACCCCTCCGCCACCTTCTCCAACACCTGCTGTTCTCGTGGCGTCAGCTCTACCTTGATGGGTGGAGGCAAGGGGGTAGGGGCAGAGGGCTGTGGAGGAGGAGCGGCAGCCAGGGTACGCTCCGACAACAGGGCGCGAATCGAGGCCAGCTCGCGGGCCACCACTTCCGAGGGGCTAGCCGCGCGGGAGCGCTCAATGAGATTGGAGACAATGGCCACCAGCTCTTCTGGATCGAAGGGCTTGGGCAAGTAGGCATCGACGCCGGCCCGGTAGCCCTGGATGCGGTCGGTGGTCATCCCTTTGGCGGTGAGGAATACCACCGGCAGATGGCTGTAGGGCTCGAGTTTTCGCAATTGCGCCAAAAATTGGTAGCCATCCATGCCCGGCATCATGATGTCAGAGATGATTAGCTGGGGCTGGGCCGTGCTGAGCAGTTGCAGAGCCTGTTGGGCGTTGGCAGCCGGGATCACCTCGAAGCCGCTGTCCTCGAGGTAGGCTTGCACCGCTTCCCGCAGGCCCGGCTCGTCATCCACCAGCAGGATGCGGGCCGATTTGCCGGTGGCGGTTTCGGGTTTGGCGTGGTCAGAAGGGGCCATTGTACAACTCCTGGCTAGCTTTCAAGGTTTTGCAGAGGTTTAACCTCTAGGAGGCTTGGGGCAAGCGGAGGCGGAAGCAGGAGCCCTGGGGGGAACTTTCCACCTGGAGATCTCCTCCCATTTGGGTGGCCAAGTCGCGGCTGATGGCCAACCCCAGGCCCTGCCCGGGCTTGGTGAGATCGGCGCGAAAAAACGGATCGAAGATCCGCTCCAGGTTTTCGGGATGGATGCCGGGGCCGCTGTCACAGACGGCAATCCACACCTCCTGCCGAGCAGGTTCGTTGGCCTCTTCTTCTGCAGGCCTAACCTCCACCCTAAGCTGGATGGTGCCTGGCGGAGGGGTATATTTGCAGGCGTTGTCGATGAGGTTGTCCAACACCTGGCGCAGAGCCCGGGGATCCACCTGAACTGGGGGCAGCAAGGAGGGCAAAACGGCTTGGAAGCGATGCCCCTGGGTCTCTGCCAGGGCTTGGTAGAGAGGGATCCACTCCTGGAGCAAGTCAGTTAGGGCGAGGGGTCGGAGCTGCAGGGGGCCTGGAACTCCATCCAGGCGCTCGAACTCGCCCAGCAAGTCTTGCAGGCGCTTACACTCTTTTTCGATACTGAGCCCAATCCAGTGGTTGCGATCTTCAGGGGGCAAGTGCTTTTGCAGCAGCTTGGCCAGCATGTTCAAGGTCGTGATTGGGTTGCGCATCTGGTGGATGAGGGTGGAAAGCTGCTGAACAGGCAGCGTGATCCTTTCCCCTGGGCTGGCAGCCCTGGCCTTGTAGGCAGGCTCAGGCTCTGGCTGGGGCTGGGCAACTTTTTTTCTTGCTGGCATGGATCCCCCCTCTCGGCTCTCCTGGGGCACATAAATGGATCCTAGCCCTATCTCCTCGAGCCTGGGATCCGGACTAGAGCTGGCGGGGTAAGTAGATGTTGAGAATTTCCCCTTGCCGAGCCCGGTGGCGCACAGTGAGATAGCCCCCCAAGGCCCGGAACAGGGTTTGGGCCACTGGCAGGCTGAGGCTAATGGCCCCAGTGTCTGGCTGCACCACCAGCAACTGGCCAATTGCTTGAGGGGACTTGAGTTCCAAGCTAGAGGTGTCACTCCCCTCGGGGGTGTTTACCTGAAACTGCAGCTTCACCAGCTCGCCAGCGCTGAGCAATTGGGCGCGGATGTGGCTGCCAGCGGGGGTACTGCGGGCCAGGCGGTCGATGATTCCAAATAGCACCGCTTCCAGGGCCTTGGGATCGCTGACCACATCGGGCAGCTCGGCAGGGATCTCCAACTCCAAGCGGGATCCCCGCCGCTCTACCTGGTCTTGCCAGCGCGGCAGGTTTTGCCGCACTAGATCCACCAGCGCAATCGGCTCCAGTTGCAGTCGGCGCCCCTCCCCTTTCCCAGCAGGGGGCATCACTGTCTCAGTGGCTTGGAAAAAGAGGCTGAAGCGGTTGATTTGCTCGGTACACTCGCGGTCAATCTTTTCCACGTATTCCCGCACCCGCGGTGGCAGGTCCTGCCGCTTCAGGATGAGACTGGCCAGGGTGCGGATGGTGCTGAGGGGAGTCTGGATCTCGTGGATGAGAGCTCGCAATAGCTCCGCCTCCGAGAGGCTGCTCTGGGAGCTTGGCGCAGCAGGGGTGCGGGTGTTTTCTGCCACAGCGGAAGGGGGCTTCTGCGACTTTTCTCTGGGTCGGGCTGCCCGGCTTTCCCCTTCGGTTCTGGCGGGAGGCAGGCGGGCAGGCGGGGATCCCGCCTCAGCGAGTGAACCCAGCAAGAGGAAGCTGCTAAAGCGAGCCAGCACCCGCCCAGGAGGCTTGGTCAGGGGGTAGTGGAGAGCCAGCTCCCGCCAAGCGGCTAGCTGCTCGGGTTTGCTCTGCTGCACCCGTTCCTCCAAGTTCTGCCAGGCCCGCCGCACCACTTCCGGCTCGAAAGAGAGCATCATTCCCCTTTGGCGGGTGTGGGGGTGGTACCCCTGGACGGCTATCACGGCAAAAGCAGGCGTAAGTAGCAGCAGAAATGGCTCCTCCACCAGCGGATCCTGGGGCAAGAGAGGGATCACGGTGTGGCCAGGAGCTGGGATAGACTCCGGCGGCCAATTCGGCGTAAACAGCCAGGGGGTCTCCCGCGCAAGCTCTCCGGGGCGGCATGGCAACGCCTCTAGGGAGGGCGGATCCCCTATCATCCAAAAAGGCCACCAGGGTACCGGCCCGCCGATAACCACGCCAAATTGACCCACCTCCTGCCATAGCCGCAGCAACGCAGCCACTGCCTGCTGCCAGACGCGCCCCCCTGCCCCCGGCAACCATTCTGGCAGGGGCAGCTCAGCCCAGAGGGCCTCCAGCAGGGACAGAAATCGGCGGCTGTTCACGGATCCCTCTGCTCCCACCCCTCCCCTGGTAGAGTAGCGGTTGCCATGCCCCTCAGACAGCGGAAAACCTCACCTTTAGCGGGGTGGATCCCCGCCTTAGCCAGTTCGCCCATCGGGAAGCGTGGCTCCACGCAAGTTGGCCCCCTTGAGGTTGGCCGTGCTCAGATCGGCGCGCGTGAGGAGGGCGTTGCTGAGATCAGCATTTTCTAGGTTGGTGCGACCCAAGTAGGCGTCCACAAGGTTGGCAGACCGCAGATCAGCTCCAGCCAGATTGGCTCGACTCAGATCCGCCCGCGCCAGCTTGGCCGAGCACAGACAGGCAGCAGAAAGATCGGCACCCTCTAGAGTTGCTTCGCTAAGGTTGGCCTCTGCCAAGTTGGCCTGGCTAAGCTTCGCCTCCTTCAAATTGGCCTTTCCCATCTGCGCCCCTTGCAAGTTTGCGCCCAAACAGCAAACCTCCCTTAGGTCAGCGTTGCTGAGGATGGCTCCCTGCAAGCAGGCTTGGTGCAGGTTGGCCCCCTGCAAGTGCGCCCCAACTAGACTAGCCTCTTTGAGGTTGGCCCTGCTGAGATTGGCCCGCGTCAGATCTACTCCCGATAGGTTGGCCCCCCTAAGATCGGCGCGGCTGAGGTTGGCGCTACGCAACACCGCTCCTCGGCGGCTCTCGTAGCGGAGATTGGCTCCACGCAGGCAAGCCCCCTCCAGGTTGGCGCTGGTCAAGTCGGCCCAGCGGAGATCGGCATCGATGAGGTTGGCGTCAATCAACAGGGCCAGCCTCAGGTTGGCCCGGTGCAAGTCCGCCCCTTGCAAGGTGGCACCGTGCAGTTGAGCATCCCTGAGATCTGCCTCGCTCAAGTCGGCCTGGTTGAGGTTGGCTCCACTGAGGTCGGCTCCCACCAGGTTGGCTTTGCTTAGCTTGGCTCGCCCCAAGTAGGCAAAGATGAAGCTGGCTCTCTGCAGGTTGGCCTGGGAGAGGTCTATCCCAATTAAATCGGCTCGGCTGAGGTCAAGGGCGGCCAGGTTCTCGCCTACGAAGGAAGTGCACCCCCCTCGGTACAGCCGGAGCAGATCTTTAGCATCCATAGCAGGCTGGTCCGCTCCTAGCAGCCATTTTAAGAGGCCCGACTCTCAGGCCAGGCCAAACAGACGGCGCTCCGCCTCCTCCATGCGCGCTAGGAAGGTGGTGAACTTGGTCGAGATAGCCTCGATTTCCTGCAAAAAGGCGCGCAAGGTCTGGTACTTGAGAACTAGGGCCTCCTCGAGAGGATGGCTCTGCAACTGCTCCTCTAAGGCTTGTCCCAACTCGCTCAGAGCATTTTCAATGGCGGCTTTGAGCGTGCCACTGCTGCGCCGTACCAAGCGCATGACCTCCTGCTGCAGGTGAGGCTTCTGCTGGGCCAGATCGCTATTGGCCAGCACCTGCCGCAGGGCCGCATAGGGATCTCCTGGCTGAGGTGGCGTCTCGACCCCTTCTTCTGTCGGCCTTAACAAGCGCCACTCGGATTGCTCCAGCTTTTCGAGGATCCCTCTAAACAAGGCGGCGGATCCCTCAAAGTCTTTGAGAAAGCCGCGCAGCACCTGGTGCTTGAGGGTGAGGTATTGGGCTGGATCCTCGTCCTGCAGGATCTCGTCCAGGGCGTTGCCCAAGTCGCTTAGGGTGTTCTCGAGGGTAACCATCAGGGATCCGGCGCTGCGCTGCAGCAGTTGGCGGCAGGGTTCTGGGAGCTCTTGGGCTGCGATGGCAAGAGGGCCAGCTAGGGAAAGTTCCGGCTCCAGCCAGCTCATGCCACTGGACTCCACCCCCCCAGCCTCACTTTCCCCTTTCAGCCAGTCGAGATCAGCAGTGGGGGTTTCGGCAGCCAGCCCCCCGCCGGCAACCGTTTCTAGGGGCACATAAGCGTAGAGGGGCTGCAACATCTGCAGCAGGGCATTGGCTGCCTGGGCATCTTGCTCAGGTTCCTGGAGTTGCCGCACCGCCTGCTGCAGCCGCGCCTCCAGCTCCTGGGGGGAGTTGCAGGCTTCGTAGAGGGCCTTGAGCAATTCGTCGAGGCTATAGCGCCTCAGGGTCGCCAACCCTTGCCCTGTGGGCTCTAGCTTGTGGTACAGCGCTGTAAACAGAACCAGCTTGGCCCGCAACGGACTGGTCTGCTGCATCAGCCCAGCCCGCAGCTCAAACGGATCGTAGGCCTGCTTGCGCAGGTGTAGGCCGCCGTACTCCAGCGGAGGAGCCTCCCTGGCTGAGCTGCTGGGATCCCTTTGGGGTAGCTGAGAAGGCTGGTAGAGGGGCTGGAGCTTGCTCAGCAGCAGTTTGGCGACGCGGGCGTATTCGGCCTTTTTGTTAAGGCAATGGATGGCGTCGCGAAAACGCTGGCCCAGGTCCTCAAGGGTCGCATGCTCACGGCAGAGCTGCTCCAACAGGGCCCTTAGCTCCTCCTCGCTCAGCTTGCTGGCGTCGTTGGTCCAAGTGCGGGTGCAAGTGAAGTAAACCAGCTTTTTCACCCGGTCTGCATACCCGCCCTGCTGCACCGCCTGCACAACAAGGCCAAGGGGATCCGAGAGAGCCATAAGAGCTGCTACGCGAGAGCTTTAGGCTTAGGCTGTTTCTGGAGGAGCATGGCCCAAGAGGTACCACCATCATCACATCATGAAGCAAGCGGCGGAGACAATAACCTTGGCTGCGGCAGAGGCTGCCTCAATCCTCCTGCCAGTCGAGTTCGGGATTGGTTAGGACCTGACGGCTCTGCTTGCGGCAGGAAAAGTGATGTCTTTCCCCGCTTAGCTTGAAACTTGCCGCTTGCGCTTCCTGGAGTTCGTGTAAAAGCTGCAGGTAGAACGCTCGCCGCTCCCAGTCTAGCTCCCGCAGCCCACAACCCGGCTCCCGATCGTGCAGGCAATCGCGAAACTGGCAGGTGCCCAGTCGCTCCCGCACCTCCGGAAAGCAGTGGATTAGCTGCTGAGGCGAAACCGGCGGGATCCCTTCGCCAGCATTGAACCCCGGCGAATCGGCAATCCAACCGCCTTCTGGCAGAGGGAACAGCTCCACGTGGCGGGTGGTGTGCCGCCCCTGGCGCAGCTTCTCTGACACCGCTTGGGTGGCCAGCTGAACACCTGGCAGCAGCCGGTTGAGCAAGCTGGACTTGCCTACCCCCGAGGGGCCGGCTACCACGGAGATCTGATCCCGACAACGACGGCGGAGCTCGGGGATCCCGGCCTCAGTCAGGGCACTGACCAACAGGGGCTCATACCCCCACCGCTGCGAACGCTGCCGCCACTCCTCGGCTACCGCCGCTTCGACACAGTCACACTTGTTGAACACCACCTGAATCCGCAGGTGGCTGGCCTCTGCTTGCACCAGCAGACGGCTGAGGGCGTCGGGGTCAGGCTCCGGATCCGCCAGAGCCACCACCACCAGGACCTGGGTCACGTTGGCAATGGCCGGCCGCGACAGCTGAGTTCGCCGCGGCAGAATGGCCTCAATCGCCCCCCGCTCTGGCCAAAGAGGAGCAGCTGCTGGGGGCAGGCTAACCTCCACCCAGTCTCCCACCATCACCTGCTGTCTCCCTTTTTTGAGCTTGGCCCGCGCTGTGCAGAGGAGCTCTGCCGGCAGCGGCTTTTGGGCGGGGAAATGCCCCTCGATCTCGGGAAAGAGGGCAGCCAGCTCGGGATCGATGCGCACGCGATAAAAGTTGGCCTGGGCAGCTCGCACCCAGCCGGTGCAAGTGGATCCCTGCCCCTCCCTCCGGTGGCTCATGCCAAGTTCCCACGGCGTACCCAGAGGATGTAATATCCCTCGGGCGCCGCTTGTTGCCCTTCAATGGAATGGCCCGCCATCGTCAAGCTCTTGGGCACCTGCTCCAGGGGCTCCCCTGCATCCAGCCACAGCTCCAGCAGCTCCCCTGGGGCCATGCGTTCTAGGCGCAACTTAGCGCGCACGTAGTTGAGCGGACAGGGGATCCCGCGCTGATCCAGAACCAGCTTTACGTCTTGGGGGGGAACTGCCTCTGCCATCATTCCTCCTCCCGCTCCCGATGGCCAGGCATTTGGGCTAGCCCACGCAACAGCCCGCTCAAGAAGCCATCCCGCTTGTTGGTGCGTTCTCCATGCAGCTCAGCCAAGCGTAGGAGCAACTCTCGCTCTTCCGCGCTGAGGCGGGTGGGGATCTCCACCACCAGCGTGACTTTGTGGTCACCCCGCACCGCTGGGTTGCCAAGACGCGGCACCCCCTTGCCCTCCAAAACCAGCACCGTGCCTGGCTGGGATCCAGGGGGGATGACTAGCTCCGTTTCTTCCTCTAGGCCGGCTTTTGAGTCTACCGTGGGCACCGAGACTTTGGCTCCCAAGATAGCTTGCAGATAGCTCACCCGCACCTCGGAGAGAATGGTGAGGCCATCCCGCTGAAAGTCGGGATCCGGCTCGACCGACAGGTAGACATAGAGATCTCCTGGCGGGCCGCCACGCCGACCGGCGTCTCCTTCGCCTGCAACCCGCAAACGGGTGCCGCTGTCCACGCCAGCAGGAATGTTGATGCGCAGCTTCTTGGTAGTCTGGATCACTCCCTCTCCGTTGCAGTGGGAGCAGGGCTCCTCCAGCACCTGGCCGCTTCCTCCGCAGGTGGGACAAGTGGAGACCTGGGTAAAACTGCCAAAGGGCGTTCGGGTGGCCCGTCGCACCTGGCCAATGCCGCCACAAGTGGGACAGGCTTTCATACCCCTGCCCGGTTTAGCGCCGCTGCCCCCGCAGACAGGACAGGTTTCCAGGTGGCTGATGCGGATTTGCTTTTCGCCCCCGAAGATGGCTTCAAGAAACTCCAGCTTCAGGTCAAAACGCAAATCATCCCCCCGTACCGGCCCTTGGCGGCTACGGGCATAGCCGATCCCTGCTCCGGCAAAATTGGTGAAAAAGCTCTCAAACAGGTCAGCAAAACTGCCAATGCCACCGAAATCCTGGAACCCACTGGCTGCTGCTGCTCCGCTTAGCCCTGCCTCGCCATAGCGATCGTAGCGGGCCCTTAGCTCGTCATCGGAGAGCACCTCATAGGCGCGGTTGATCTCCTTGAAGCGATCCTCAGCCCCTGGCTCCTTGTTGACATCGGGGTGGTACTTGCGAGCTAGCCGGCGATAGGCGCGCTTAATCTCCTCCTTGGAGCTACCACGGCTAACCCCCAAGATTTCGTAGTAGTCGCGGGCCATAGAAACGCTTCAGAAAAAGAAAGCTCAAACTCGCTGAAGACACAACTGGCTAGACGACCTAACGGCAACTTTGCTCAGCGAGGTCCATAAATCTCGCTCCCCATCTCCAGCAGCGCTGCCCTCAGCTCTTCCATTGCCTTCTGCAAAGTCGCTAAGTCTACGTTATCATCTGACAGCAGTGCCCTCAATGTGCCCGCTGCCCGGGCCCCCCGCTGGCGGCAGGCCTCACTGAGGCGGCTAGCATGGTCCTGCAGTGTCTTTTCGTAGTTGTAGAGCAGGCTGTCTGACTGGTTGCGGGCTTCCGCCAACTGGCGCCGGCGGCGATCTTCTTCCGCGTAGAGTTCCGCCTCCCGGCGCATCCGCTCAATCTCACTGCTGCTGAGGCCGCCGTGGTTGGTGATCGTGATACTTTGCTCAAGCCCTGTTCTCTTCTCGCGGGCTGAGACCTTGAGGATACCGTTGGCATCGATATCAAACGAGACTTCAATCTGGGGCACTCCGCGAGGGGCTGGCGGGATCCCAGTTAGCTGAAAACGGCCCAAGGTCTTGTTATCCTTAGCCATGGCCCGCTCCCCCTGCAGGACGTGAATTTCCACCATTGTCTGGCCGTCAGTGGCTGTGGAGAAGATCTGGGTTTTGCTGGTGGGAATGGTGGTGTTGCGCTCGATGATGCGGGTGAACACCCCCCCCAAGGTTTCCACGCCAATGGAGAGAGGGATCACGTCCAGCAGGAGCAGGTCTTTGACCTCTCCGCCCAACACGCCTGCCTGGATGGCTGCGCCAAGGGCCACTGCCTCGTCAGGGTTGACAGAGCGATCTGGATTTTTTTTGAAGATTTGCCGAATTTTCTCCTGAACAGCCGGGATCCGCGTCGATCCTCCCACCAGCAGCACGCGGTCGATGTCCTCCGGGGAGAGGCCCGCATCCTGCAGGGCCTGGAAAGTAGGCTCGACGGTGGCCTCTACCAGATCTCGCACCAGCTCTTCGAACTTGGCGCGGGTTAGCTCCACTTCCAGGTGCTTGGGGCCAGAGTCGTCGGCGGCGATAAAAGGCAAATTGATCAAGGTAACCTGGGTGCTGGAGAGCTCGATTTTGGCTTTCTCCGCCGCCTCCCGCATCCGCTGCAGGGCCATGCGGTCTTGAGAAAGGTCGATCCCTTCCGTCTCGAGAAACTGACGGATGAGCCAATCCACAATTCGCTGGTCGAAGTCATCCCCGCCCAAGTGGTTGTTGCCAGCAGTCGCTTTTACCTCGAACACGCCGCCGCCCACCTGCAACACAGAGACATCGAAGGTACCCCCACCCAGGTCGAAGACCAAGATGCGCAGATCCTGATCCTGCTTGTCTAGCCCGTAGGCGAGAGCTGCCGCTGTCGGCTCGTTGATGATGCGCAGCACCTCCAGCCCCGCGATAGTACCGGCATCTTTGGTAGCCTGGCGCTGGGCATCCGTGAAGTAGGCAGGGACGGTAATCACGGCCTGGGTCACTGGCTCCCCTAGGTAGGCCTCCGCGTCGGCCTTTAGCTTTTGCAGGATCATGGCGGAGATCTCCTGGGGGGTGTAGGCGCGATCCTGCGCCACCACCTCCACCATGTTGTCCCGGCCAGGGATCACCTTGTAGGGAACCCGCCTCCGCTCTTCTTCAGTCTCAGCAAAGGTGCGGCCAATAAAGCGTTTGATGCTGTAGATGGTGTTTTCTGCATTGGTGACGGCCTGGCGCTTGGCCAGTTGTCCCACCAAGCGGACATTGTTCCTGGCAAAGCCGACGATGCTAGGGGTGGTGCGCCCTCCCTCAGCATTGGTAATCACCACGGGCTGACCCCCCTCCAAGACTGCCACACAGCTGTTGGTAGTCCCTAGGTCAATCCCGACAACCTTCCCCATAGCCCTTTTTCCCGCGCATCAAACGCCATCCCACCGAATCATTTTGCCCAGAGTCCCCCAGAAACCTTCAGGTGGTGCTTTCACCTTCACTGTAGCTCTCTGAAGGGGGTTAGGCTCTACTGGTCAAGGTTCATGGAAGCAGTTTTGCTAGGGACTGGGAGCAGTTTGGGAAGAATCAGGGGTATCTTCAGCGCTGGGTTGAGGGTTGGCCCCCTCGCTTGGCGAAGAAGGCTCAGGGCTAGGACTGCCCGCAGAGACAGCTACCATGGCATGGCGAATCACCACATCGCCCAGCTTGTAGCCTGGCCGATATTCGGCAACTATCACATCTTCGGGGTACTCACTGCTGGGTTGGCGGGCTATGGCTTCGTGCAGGCTGGGATCGAAGGGCTGGCCCACTGATTTCATGCGGGATACGCCCATTTTTTTCAAAGACTCCACCAGTAGGCGATAGACGCTCTGGTAACTGTTGTGCAGTTCCCGCTCGCGCTCAGTCTCGATCCTTAACTGCTGCTGGGCCCGCTCAAAGCTATCTACAACCGGCAGGATCTCCAGCACAAATCGCCGTCGTTCCCTTTGGCTAAGCTCCTCCTGTTCTCGCTGAGTACGCTTCCGGTAGTTCTCAAAGTCAGCGTAAAGGCGTATGTAGGAGTCTTCTTTCTCTTTCAGTTTCTGGCGCGTTATTTCCAACTCCTGCTGGAGCTGCCTGAGGGTCTCGTTGAGATCTGGAGAAGCCTCGCTAGGGGAGGTGCCGACCTCTGCTTCACGGTCTTCCAAAATGAGCTTCTCCAGCTCTGCTTCCACGTTGATTTCTTCTTCCTGGAGCTCAGGATAGGTCTCTTCTGGGGGCATCGGTTGCTTTTCTTCAGCAGTCATAAGGACAAGCACCAAGCAGTAGCCACAACTGCCGAGTTTGGCGCCTCAGAACCACTGCTGTACTCAGCCAAACCAGGCTCTATGCTGATCGTATTCTACCGGCTGCTCTAGCGGCCAGTTGTGGCGTTGGTGGCTCTAGCCCACCAGCAGACTCTCCTGGGATCGATCCAAGCTCCGGGGAAAGTAGATCTCGGCCAAGTTGGGGATGAGGTGCCAGTTGTGGCTGTAGATGGGCTGGAGGGGGGAATGGGTGCGGATGTGGCGAGCGAGAAAATCGCGGATGCTCTCGGCAGAGATCCAGAGCATTTGGGCTTCCTGGAACATGCTGTAGCCACCGCCTCCACCGGCGCGGTAGTGGTTGATGGCTAGGCGAAAGGTTTGCTCCGGTTGCACCGGCTGGCCGCGAAATTGCAAGCTGACCAGGCGCTCGCCCACGGGCCGAGTGAGGTCAAAGCAATAGTGGATACCGTGGTAGAGGTCGAAGGTGTAGCCGCGAGCCTCGGGGGCGACGACAGCCTTGGGATCGGCTGGCAGGTGCTTGGGATCCAACTGGCGAAAATACCCAGCCGTCTGCTCAAGAGCGCGCCGCAGAATGTCGCCGGTGATCTCCAGAAGGCAGAGGGTGTTGTCGTAGACGGTGAGGCTGTAGGCGTCTTGCAGGAAGATGGGGCCTGCCGCCAACCCCGCATTGCTACAGATGTTAACCAGAGAGAGCTCCGCCGAGAGGCCGGCCTCCCGCACCGCCTGCAGTTGGGCCTGATGCAGCAGCTCCGCTAGAGGATTGGCTCCCAAACGGGCTGCCAGCCCGCCGCGATAGGCACAGCAGGCATAGCCAATGGGCTGGCGGATGTAGCGCAAGGTAGCTTGGTGGTAGGGCTCGGTGAGGGCTAGGAATTGGGGATCGGCCGGGATCCCTTCTGCCGCCAGCAACTGGGCGGTTTTGCGAACCACTTGCCAGCCACTGCCGTGGCGCTCCAGCTCTAGGGAAACTTGGGAAAGGTGGCTACCCCAGTAGCCGGGCTGGACAACCAGGGCCTTAGCTCCCCCTAAGCCCGCAATGGTCTGATGAGTATGGCCGGAAAGGATGACATCGATGCCCTCAAGCTGGGCCAAAGCCAGCAGCTCGTTTTCTCCTGCCAGACTCTTGTTGCTCACCCAGCCGGAGCGCTCCAGGCTAAGCCAGGCCTCGGGGGTGCGCAGAGGGGGCAACTGGTCAGGGCCGCTGTGCAAAATCAGCACCAGCACGTCCACCTGAGGCCGCAGCAGCGACAGGTAGTGCTGGGCCGTTTCCAGCAGGGGGGCAAAGCGCAGCCCTGCGATGTAGTCGGGACGCTCCCAGGTGTCGATGCGGGGAGTGGTCAGCCCCAACAGGCCAACGCGGATCCCGCCCACTTCCCGGATGACGTAGGGTTGGAAGAGGGGATCCCCGTTGTGGCGGAGAATATTGGCGCAGAGGGTGGGACAGCGGAGGTCGGCGGCGAAATCCTGCAGCACCTGCAGCCCAAAGTTGAAGTCGTGATTGCCTGGCGTGAAGGCATCGTAGCCAAGGGCGTTGAGAGCCTGGGCTATGGGGTGAGGAGAGGTCCGCTCCACCTGGGCGTAGTAGGTGCCTAAGGGGGATCCCTGAATGGTGTCGCCGCTATCAATGAGCAACACCGGGTCTTGGCTGCTAGCCCGCACCTCCTTGATCAGGGTGGCTACCTTAGCTAGGCCGTGCTCTGCAGGGCTCCCGGTAAAGTAGTTCCAGGGATGCAGGTTGGCGTGGAGATCGGAGGTGTGGAGAATTGTTAACCTCATTCCACTATCCTAACGGCAGCCAACAGCTCACCTCAGCAAAAACAGCACTTGTACGCAGCCAACCAGAAATCCCAGCAGCCCTCCTAAGTTGACGATGGCCTGCAGTTCCTGACGCACAATTTGCTGAATGGCCCGCTCCAGCTCAGCAGGGGAAGTGGCGTTAACTTTGTCAGCAATCACCTGATCCAAGTTCAACACGGGGATCACCTGCATCATGAGAGATTCTATGTCGCGCTCCAGGTAGCGCTCCAGGATCAAGGCGAGATCGGCACTGATCTGGTCGATGGAAGCCATTACGGCCTTGGAGCTGCGCAGCCGCCCCAACACTAAGCTGGCTACCTTTTCCCAGTCAATCCTCTCTCCCAAGCTGCGAATGGCATCGGCTCCCTGGGAGCGCAGGTAGTCTTGGATCCCGTCGCGCAGGGTGCGGCGCAACTGGCGCACAGCAGAAAGGGGCAGGTTTTGCAGCGAGAGGTTCTGCAAGAGCTCTGTCAGGCGGCGCGAAGCGTTGAGGTCTTTGAGCAGATCCGCCAAGAGGGCTTCTGCACCTTCCGGATCTTCCAGGCAATAGGCGCGCAGACGCAGCAGGGCGTTTTTGAGGCCAAACAAGTTGGCTACCACCCAGTAGGAGCCGGTGGCCCGCTCGCGAAACTCTTCATCCAAGGCTTCGATGTTGCGATCGGTAAGAAAGTCCACTAGGTTCTGCCGCAGCACCTTTGGGGGCAGCGCCTGGTTCAGGATCCACTCCGAAAGCTGCCGGGCCTGCTCCGCATTGAGGCGCAGTTCCAGCAGCACCTGGTCGAACAGTTGGTTAATTGGCCCCTCCAAAAAGGTTTCCTGACGGGCAAGCACCTTCACCAGGCGAGGCAGCGACTCGTTAAACAGATCCGCCAGGATGCGAGCTAGCACTTGCGCCGTTTGCTGTTGGTGCTGGGGATCCTGCAGCCGATCCAAAGCCACCCCTAGCAGCCAGCGGATCCCTGCTTGCATGCGCTCGGTTTGCAGCAGCTTGCGAGCCAAGTTGTGCAGCTCCTCCGGCGTAAGCAGGGATCCCATAATGGTCTTGGCAATCTGCTTGGCCAGGCGGGGCTGATTCTGCGGGATCAGGCCGGGGGTAAAGGGAATGCGCCAGCCGAAGACCCGGTAGGGGCGATAGGGCCGGAAGAGCATCTTGATGGCGATGTCGTTGGTGAAGTAGCCGATCACCAGCCCGGCCAAGGGGGGCACAACGTAGGTCCAGACGGCCATGGGGCAATCTAGGGGCTCTTCTCTACTCTACCGACCTGCCGCTGACTGCTCCGGCCTCAGCAAGCCGGGGTAACACTGCCCACGCTATTGGATGATCAGGCTGTCCGTGAGTTCCAGCTCCACCAGGGTATTGGGCTGCAGCGTCACCACCCGGTCAATGTTGGTAGCGCTGGCAGCTGCGCCCACGAGACTGCCGGCCAAGATGGGCAAGAAACCCCATCCCCCAGTAAGCACCCCTAAGGCCAACCCGCCCGCTGCTCCGTAGCCCGCTCCCCGCGCGACGGTGGTGCCCATATCGGTGTTGCGATCCAGCCCAACCGGCAGCAGAGAAGACTGACCTCTGACGAGATAAGTGGAAGAGCCAATGGTGAGGCGATGAGCCACAAAGCGGCTGCCGACAACCCGCTCTTGGGAACTGGCGCCCTCCACCTCCCGGCTAGAAAGCTTCAGTTCTTGGTAGACCGGCTCGAAGGTGCCCCACACCACACTCCCTGGCGGGATCACCACCTGGCCAAAGCGATCCACCACCGGCTCAGCGACCTCCAGATGGGCACTGATGGCCTGGTAGGGCTGGAAGGTAATGGGGCGGTAGACTGTGAGGAGAAGGCGGGTACCGGCTGGCAGCTCGCCCCGCGTGGCTCCGGCCCGGTTTCCCCCTGGGCTAAGGTCGGGCCGCCGCTGGTAGGAATAGGCTTCGCCTGGAGAAGCTTGCTCACCTGGGGCTGTTTGAGCGGGCACCACCGGGATTGGATCCAAAACCGGGGTCGTGGGATCCAGCGGCATTTGCGGCACCTGAGGCACCGGCGGCAGGGCTTGCGGAGCCGTGGAACCGGGCGGGTCGCTGAGCAGAGGGAGGGTGGGGACGGGACTGGGCTGAGGAGCTTGGGGAGTAAACTCAAACTGCTGGGCAGCAACTGCAGTAGCCGCAGCAGCCCACAGTACTCCGCCCACCAGCCACCTCAAGCCAACCCTTTGCCACGACAGCAAAAATGGCCGCAACGCTGAGCTCATGGATCCCATCCAGTCACACCTGGCAGTAGCTTAGCATCCTGACTGGCCTCACCCCCCTAGATGTAGGGGTGGCAAGGGCCAAGAAGCACTATTAAGGCCTATTGGCCGGGCACGTCCGCTAGTTTTCCTGAACCGCTGTTGCGATGGGGGCAGGGGCGAAGTTGGGAACCAGGTTGGCGTCTTCGAAGCCGGCCAGGATAGCGTCGATTTGGCCGGGATCCTCAAGGAGCTTGCCGTTAGTGGCAGCGCAGGTCAAGACAGTGATGGCCTGGGCGCGGCTGGGGACATCGTTGGGGCAAAAGGTGCCGTCCGGGAAGCCGCCGATAATCTGCTGTCCATTGAGCCCGGCAATGTACTAAGCACCCCATTAGGTGCTGATATCAGAAGGGTTGAAGAAGACGAGCCAAACTGCGCACTCAGACAGGGAAACCTTCCAAAAAGTTCTATCCGGCTGCCGGTTTTGCCAGCCGTTTTAGGGGGCAGGATTGGGGTAGCGCTGGTGCACCGCCTCGATCTCCACCAGGATCTCAGGCGATAGCTCCACCTCCAGGCAACTGAGGTTTTCCTTGAGCTGGGCGAGATTGGTGGCCCCGATGATGGTGCTAGTGACAAACCAACGGCTGCGCACAAAGGCCAAAGCCAACTGGGCAGGGGTCAGGCCGTGCCGGCGGGCAATCTGGACATAGGCGGTTACGGCCTCTTCCACATTGGGCTTGCGGTACCGCTGGCCAAAGCTCTCAAACAAAACCAAGCGCGATCCCGGCGGCTTGGCGCCCCCTAGGTACTTGCCCGTCAGCAGCCCAAAGGCCAGGGGGCTGTAGGCCAGCAACCCCACCTGCTCGTGGCGGCAGACTTCCGCCAAGCCCATTTCAAACGTGCGGTTGAGGAGGCTGTAGGCATTCTGAATCGAGACCACCTTGGGCAAGCCCAATTGCTCGGCCACGTGGCAGAACTCGCAGAGTCCCCAGGGGGTTTCATTGCTCAGGCCGATGTAGCGCACTAGGCCCTCCTGCACCAGTTCCGCCAGCCCCTGCAGTTGCTCAGCAATGGGAACTGTGGGCCGCTCTTGAGAAGGGTCGTAGGCCACGCCCCCAAACAGCGGCACATAGCGATCCGGCCAGTGGATTTGGTAGAGGTCGATGTAGTCGGTTTTTAGGCGTTTGAGGCTACCGGCCACTGCCTGTTTGAGGTTGTCGCGGGTGATCGACAAAGACCCGCCGCGGATCCAGTGCCAGGGCCGACCGGGGCCGGTGATCTTGGTGGCTATGATGAGGCGATCCCGGGGTTGGTGCCGCAGCCACTCGCCGATGTAGCGTTCTGTAGCTCCCTGGGTCTCCGCCCGCGCTGGCACCGGGTACATCTCCGCCGTATCGATGAAGTTGATCCCGTGCTCCACTGCGTAGTCGAGCTGCTCCCAAGCCTCGGCCTGGGTATTCTGCTCACCAAACGTCATGGTGCCCAGGCAGATCTCTGAAACCTGGAGAGGGCTGTGGCCAAGCTGGCGGTAGCGCATGGGGACTCTCGATCGCCTAACCCGAGACGTAGCCCTATTCTGAGGCCAGTTGCCTGCCTGTGGGATCCCTCGCCTGCTGCAGGACAGGGACGTACTCGCGGTAGATCTGGTTTAAGATTTCCAGGCCAATGCGGCTGCGACTGTCGGGGGGGCGAGCTTCAATGGCCGCTTTGACCTGTAAAATCGTGCCCACCGGATAGGGCGAGCGCAACTCCTCCTGCTTGCCCAAAAACACATCGGTAAAGTAGTCGATCAGCCGCCGCACTTCCCCTATATCTTTGCGGGAGATCTCCATATCCAAAACGGTGGTCAATTTGGCTCGCATCGCCTGAAAGCTTTGCTGGCTGGTGTTAAGGGCCACCCGCTTGGCCAGGCTATCCACTAGAATTTGGCTGATCTTCTCCACATTTTGAGTCACGATCTCGCGGTGGCGGGCAGCAAAGCGCAGTTGCACTTCATGCAAAAATTGTTCTCGCTCCAGGATTTGGATGCCCTGCTGCTCCAGATCCACTCCGTAGCTTTGCAACTGCTTGTACTGGTTCAAAATCCATTGGCTGTAGAACGAATCGGCCAAAACCCGCCAGTAGCCGATGATGGTTGACTCGGCAAAGGGGATGCTCAGCAAATAGGCCTCGCTGGTAATCCAGTGCAAATGCTCGGTCAGGTTGTCCCGGTCTTTCTCGTCCAAGTAGGAGGTGCGCGGTACCCAAGCTGACCCGTACTCGCTTTTCACCTCTACGGGTAAGGAGACCAAGAGGGTGTCGAAAAATTGATGGAGGCTGAAAAGGAGAAACTTCTTTGGATCCTGGAGGCGGTTGAGCAGCTCTTGTTTTTTCTCTTCCTGATATTGAGCCACCAACTGCTGGGCCTCAGCGGCCTGGCTGCGCGCTGCCTCTACATCTTGCCGTAGCTTTTCGATTTCTTCCGTACTCGGCACCTCGCTAGCAGCAGGCTCCCACTCTCCGCTGAAATAACTGCCGCCCGGCCCTGGACTCCCGAGGCTTGCCAGCGGTTCGTCGCTGTCGTTGTCCAGAGTCAGCAAGTGAGAAAGAGCCCGCAGCCGAGCTCGTCGATTGGAAGAGCACAGGGATCCCACCTCCACCGGATCCCGACTTTCCCAGCCGTCCAGCCCACCGATGCGGTAGAGCGTATAGAAATACTTGCTAAGCAGCAGGGCGAGGAGATGGTGGTTTTTGACGTCGTTGTACTCCAAGTAGGCCCGCAGACACAGTTGAAAAGCGATGTTGGGCAGGCTGCGACACACCCCCATGATGTGGGAGTACACCCTTTGCAGGTGGGGCCGAAAGCGGCGTGGGATCGCCTCCGGCCGCAGGCCGCGCAGCCAAAACTCCGGCTGGCGCAGATCTTGGGGGGTGAAGTAAAAGCTTTCTTGCCAGAGCAGTTCGTCCAAGTCGCGGGCAAAAATCGGCTTTAGCTGATCCACGATTTGCACGACGACCGACTCGCTAAAAACCGGTATGACTTTTTCAATACGCAGTTGCTCGTAAACGGAGTACAGCCGCTCGCTGCGAAAGGACTCGATCGAGATCAGCCCCTTCATGGTTCCAATCCGACCGTCGCGCGTAAGAAACTTGTACACAATCTCGGCGGTGGCGTTGGGAGAGAGGATGAGAGTTCCTGTTAGATCAGGGGAAATTTGCAAAGGTCGCAGCAGGCGGCTGGTTTCGCTAAGGCTGAAGCAGCTCCAAGCCGCGGGGTTAAGCACCACCGACGATAAGCTGGCCAGCCATTGCTTCTCGTCCAGGTCTTCCAGACGAATCTCCCCCTCGAGGGCTCCAGTTGGCATGGGCGGCGGGGCGGTGCGTCCATCCTCAAGTGGAGAAGAAGATGGCCATCGTGGAGATGCGCTCATGGGACACCACCCCAACGCGAGGGAGAAGGGACTGTTAGACGCTCTCGAATCTGCAGGTAGACTATAGAAGGAAGTATTCCCAGGTAGGTGTGATCTGCATCTCCCAAGGGACTTGGCGACTCTCCCTGGCGGCAAAGGGAAAGGGCATCCTGGAAGGTCTTTAGCCCCATTCTTCAGTATCCTGAGAAAGTTAGTTTCTGGGTAGCGGGCAATTACGGTTTGGGAGCGTCAGAGAGAGATAGAGGGGATTGCGGAAGCAACCTCTACTACTGCTAGCGGGCTAACTGGCGGCAACTCCCTCCTTGCGGGTTAGCGACCAGATAAAGCGAGTGAGGAGAGGGGCGTTCTGGCAGAGCGCCTGAACGCGGTTTCAGCCTCGGGGATAGGAGGGCAGGGATGACGACTATTCTGATTGTTGACGACGATCCCACCATTTGCTTGCTGTTGAAGCGATCCCTAGAGCGGCAAGGCTACACCGTCGAGATAGCCAGCAATGGCTCGGAAGGGCTGGAGAAGGCCCATCTCCTAGTCCCAGGGCTGATTATCTGCGACTGGATGATGCCTGATATGGATGGGCTGGAAGTCTGCCGGCGCATCAAGGCTGATCCCAAGTTTTCCACCACCTTCTTCATTTTGCTTACCGCTCGCACCGAAGTCGAAGACCGCATCCAGGGCCTAGATGCTGGAGCAGACGAGTTCCTCAGCAAGCCAATCGATCCCAATGAATTGCGGGCGCGGGTGAGGGCTGGTCTGCGCTTGCACCAGCTCAGCTATGACCTGCAGCAGCAAACTGCTCGACTGCGGGCGGAGTTGGCCGAAGCAGCTAGCTATGTGCGCTCGCTTTTGCCCAAACCGGCCCACTTCCCCCTTCACCAGATAGCGATTGAGTGGTGCTTTTTGCCCTCCCAGGAGCTGGGGGGCGATTCGTTTAACTACCAGTGGCTGGACGAGGATCACCTAGCTATTTACCTTCTGGATGTCTCAGGGCACGGGGTGGGACCCGCCCTCTTGTCCGTGTCGGTGGTGAACCAGCTGCGCTCCCAGAGCCTGCCCGACACCGACCTGCGTCAGCCAGATGCGGTGTTGCGCGCCCTCAACCAGTCCTTCCCAATGGGCTCCCACCATGACATGTACTTCACCCTCTGGTATGGGGTTTACCAGCCGGGATCTCGCTTGCTTTCTTTTGCCAGCGCTGGCCACCCCCCCGCTCTGTTGGTTGCTCAATCGGATCCCATCCCCCTAGAGCTGAAGACACCCAATTTGCCCATTGGCGTTTGGCCCGAGCAGGACTTTGCCAGGGACGAAGTGCGGATCCCGGCGAACAGTTGTCTCTACGTGTTCAGCGACGGGGTTTACGAAGTGTCCAGCTCGGAAGGGATCTGGGGGATAGAGAACTGGAAGTCGTTCCTAGGCGCCCATGCCTGCATTGGCGTCGATCACGTTCTGCAACACATCCAATCTTTCCGCGGCAGGGCGGCTCTTGAAGATGACTTTTCTCTGCTCCGTATCAGCTTTGGCTAGTAGCTCAAGAAGGAGGGAATGGGGATGATTGAAGAGCTGAACCGGGATCCGCTCCCTGAAGCTCCTCCCACTGGCTAGGAGTAAAGGTACGGAGAGCTAGGGCATGGAGACGGCCATCCTGAAGGTAGGGCTTCAAGGCCTCGTTCACCAGCCGGTGCTGTTGGATGAGGGACAGGCCTTGGAACTGCTCAGCTACAACAACAGCCTGAAAATGGTTGCCATCGCCCACTGTATCTTCTACATGCACTTTGGCGCCGGGTAGGGCAGCCTGTATCAACGCCTCAATTTCCCGCGAATCCATGCGCCGTCTTCCTGGCTTTGGCCCAAGACAACGTAAAGAAGCTCTCCTCCTGTTTGCAGATGTTATAGCGGGGACTGGATTTGAACCAGTGACCTTCGGGTTATGAGCCCGACGAGCTACCAGGCTGCTCTACCCCGCGTCGTTCTTCTACTCTAGCCTGCTTCTTCCAGGGTCGGCAAGTCCTCGGTTACCGACCAAAAAAATCCCCCTGGCAACCAGGGGGAAGGGCAAGAGCAGAACCTCTAGGGCAGCAGTTCCTCAAGGGCCTCCTCTTTGGTGTTGGTGCGGCGAGAGAGGGTGCGGCGATCGAAGGTCATGTGGATCTCGCGGGTTTGCTCGCCGTCGGCAGCTACAGCAAAGATGGGAAAATCGATGTTGCCGTCGGGGAAAGCCATGTGGAAGCGGAAAGTGCCATCAGGGTTGAGCTGGATCTTGCGCCCCCCGATGGTGACGGTGGCATCGGGCTCCGTGGCTCCATAGACGATGAGTTCGGCATCGGCCACCAGCCAGAACTTACGGGAGCGCCGCGGTAGCACTTCGGAAGCGCCCGAGAACAGCCCCAACCCCGAGCCAGAGGCCATCCAAGGAGCAGCAGGCACTTCTGCCATGCCCATCATGCCCACCCCGGACGGAACGATGAACGAGCTGATGGCCTGCTCCGGCACCAGTTGGTGGCTGCCAAACAAGGATCCCGCCACTCGCATCGCCTCGAAAGCCCCCACCATGTCCAGGAAGGGATCCGCTGTCCTCTCCCGCTGCGGCTCGTCGCCTTTGTAGGCCACCACGCCCATGCCGGTAGCGCTGCGCTTGTAGGGCTCGGTGAGCTGGTAGAGGGTGCGGCCCTGGAGGGGCATGTCAAAGGGCACTGTCAGGAAGTGCTCTTCAAACCAGTCAGAAGGGAAGACTGGCGGCACCATCACCGCCGCCGAGCGGGCCAACACGAGCCAGCGACCATCCGCCGTCCGGTAGCCAATCTCCACCAGGTAGGAGCGATCGCTCACCGGGATCGGCAGGTACCATTCCCGCGCCAACTCGTCGCAGGGGTACTCCTGCATGCTGTGGGCCGGCTGGCGGTCGAAATCGATATCCGTTACGTCATAGAGGCGCAGCGCCAACTGCTGACCTCCCTCGCGGCGCTTGCTCTCTTTGGCCTCGTTGGGCACATCCCAATAGGCGTAGGCCCACTGGGGATCCCGCGGCAGCAGAACAATGCGGCTTTCGCCATAGCCACCTGGCAGATCCCCCAGCCCTTTATCCACATCGGCCAGATCCGGCTTGCTGGCAACCTCCGGACCCACAAACTTCGTTTGGGTAACCGATTCTTGCCCGCTGGGCGCTGGCATGGTATCGACAGGGCGCCCAGACTTAGCTTTGGCCTCCCGAATGGCCTCGATAAGCTGGTCTTTGGTCATGCGGCTGTACTTGGGGATCTGATAGCGGGCCGCTTCTTCCCGCAACTGCCGGATGGTCATTTCTTCTAAGGGGATCCGCTCTGGTGGCATGGTCGGGGCCTCCTCTCCTCAACAAATCGGGCTTGTGCGCACACTCAACTGGCTAACCGATAAGGCTGATCCCAGCTTGCGGCTAAGCGCAACCCCTGACCTACTGGGGTGACAGCCGGCTTTGCGTCTTCCAACCGATGATGACTACAGGTTGGGATCAGCGGGGATCAGTAATGATGACCCTATGTTCACGTATTTCTTCCTATTGGTCAAGAGCTTGGGGATCGCTGGGGATCAAAAAGAAAGGAGGATTGCGCGCGATCCCCTGCCGAACCACCCCCGCCTGGATAGCATGGGGGAACGAGCGGCTGCGGATTTTCAGGCCAAGAGGTGTGGGCATGAGAACTCAAGGTGCAGGGATCCGGATCAAGGCGGCAGCCCTGGGACTCCTGGCAGGGGGACTTGTCTTGCCGGGGGAAGCGGTCGAGGCGCAGACGCTGTTTCCTCCCCCCCGCCGCCTTCAGGGGGGATCCCCTACCCCAACCCTTGAGAAACAAGAAGCGCCCTGGCGTTCGGTCACTCCCGACCAGCTATTTCCTGACGAGAACGCAGGATCAGAAGGGCCGATTTTCAATTTGGACTTGTTGCGCCAGTTTGGCCCCAGCTCCGGCGGCGGTGGCTTGGGGTCTGGGCAAGGGGGAGTAATCGGGCCTGGCAGCGGCCAGAGCGGGGTGCGCGGCTCCAGTCCTGGCTCAGGGGTGGGCACAGGCCAAGGGTCAGGGGGTGGAACTGGCCTGGAGGCGGGATCCCAGCGGCCCCAGCCCCAGGTAACAGGGCTGCTGGTCGATGCCCGCGGCCTGGATTTTCTGCCCAGCCAGTCGATGCGCCTTTTGGATCCCGATGGCAACCCTGTTTACCCGCCCATCAACCTTGGCCAGGATCTCAACGCCGCCTTTGTGGGCAGCGAGGGCACAGCCGCCTACGCCACCTCGGAAGAGCAGGCCCGCTCGCTAGTCAACCGCATTGGGGAGCGGCCCCACCGCATCCGCGCCCTGCGCACCTTGGGCTATGACCTGGTGATCTCTGCCGAAGATGCCTTCAATCTGCGCCAGATGAACGCCGCCGATGGCTTTCTGGATCGCTTTGCTGTGGTGGTCATCTGGGATGGCAGCCAAGCCAGCTTGCCCTAGGTATAGCCCCTCCCCAAGGACTTGGCTGGAAGGCTGGCCTGGGGATGCTAGCCTAGCGAGAGGGCTCTACACCACTGACCCAGACGGCATAGCCCTATGCAACGGTTTGCCAACCAACCCCTGCGGGAACGGCCACATCTAGCGGTATTTTCTTCCAGCAAGGTGGGCAACTTTGTGGTCACCATCCCCCTCTTGCGTGGCCTCAAGGAAAAATACCCCGGCTGTGTGCTGGATTTTTTTGGCAGCGAAATTACCCGCGACTTTGAGCTCCACTGCCCCTACATCGACTTCAGTTTCCCCCTCTACAGCCGCCGCCCCGATTACCTCGAGGCCCTAGCGGCCGCTGTGCGGGATCGCGTGGCTCAAGCTGGTCCCTACGATCTGGCCATCAATTGCGACGAGTTTAGCGAGCTCAACCTGGTAGCGGTAACGGCCCTGCGACCCCAGTACATTGCCGGGGCTGGCCTGACCTTGGATTTTCGCCGCAAGTTGGATCCCGGCTCCGACCCGGTGCAGCGCATGCTCCAGGACGACGACTGGAACAGCCTGGAGTTTTTGCAGCGCTATAGAGATATCCTCACCAGCAACTACATTGCCGAGATCTTCTGCCGCCTGGCCTACGTAGAGACGGATTTCTTCCGCCTAGAGCTCCCTAGCCGGGATCCCGATTTTCCGGTGCCGGAGGTCCTCGTGCACATCACCACCACCCGCCGCGCCAAGATGTGGCCGCTTGAATACTGGCGCCAGGTAATCCAGTGGTGCCAGGGCCAGGGCTTGCAGGTGGGGCTAGTAGGTAGCGCCCCCGAGCTACAGCGATCCCTCTACCACGGCGACGGCGAGGAGCAACTGCTGGCTGAGACGGAGATGATTGACTTGCGGGGCAAAACCACCCTCCTCGAGCTGGCGGGGGCCCTGAAGCGGGCGCGGGTCTGTATCTCCGTGGATGCGGGGCCAATGCACATTGCGGCAGCTGTAGGCTGTCCCACCATTGCTCTATTTGGCAACGATGCCGACGGCGATGGAGCTAGCCCCGTGCGACTGTGGGCACCTCGCTTGCCCCATGTTTACGTTACCCAGACTCCCTATAAATGTCGGGTCTGCGCAGAAAACAAGTTCAAAAACGAAGCCTGCCTAGTGGAAGGCCACCCCTGTATGGTTCACCTCAAGCCGGAAACGGTCATTGGCTACCTCAAGGAGATTCTCAAGAAAAGCTAGGGGTCCCGTTTTGCCCTGCCCCTTGGAGCAGTCTGGTAGACAGCAGAGGGTGCCTAGGAGCGCAGGCTGGATCCTTAAAAGTCTGGTTAAGCTGAGAGTTTGATGCCGAAAACTCTGTCCCTAAACCATTTGGGTGTGAGCTGTGACTCCAAGGAGGAGGTACAGCCATCAAGGGAGCCGCCTTGCTGAGCAAAGAAACAAGAGGGCTTGGCAAGGAGTTGCCCTAAAGCTGCTAGCCACCTTTTGCTTTGCCTGCTTGGGGGTAATCATCCGGCTCAACACTCCCGCCCTGCACCCTTTTGAAATTGTGTTTTTGCGCAACCTATTCGGGTTTCTTGCCCTGGTACCGCTGCTTCTGCGAGCAGGGATCCACTCTCTGCACACTGCCAAGATGAGCTTTTACCTCCTGCGCTCGGCAATTAGCACCCTGGGAATGCTGCTTTCCTTCTGGGCGGCCAGCCTGTTGCCTTTGGCAGAAGCCACGGCCCTGAGCTTTGTCCAGCTTTTGTTTGCTGGCATGATGGCGGTTTGGCTGCTGGGGGAACAGATGCGCCCCTCCCGCTGGCTGGGTTTGGGCCTGGGGTTTGTCGGGACTTTAATGATGCTAAGGCCAGGCTTCCGCGAGTTCTCTTTGGGCACAGGGCTAGCCTTAGCGGCGGCGGCGCTCTTTGGCTGGGTGATCATCGTGCTTAAGATCCTCGCCCGCACCGAGTCCAGCCTCACGATCACTGCCTACATGGGCCTGTTGCAGACTCCCCTTTCCTTCTTGGCTGCCGTTTGGGTTTGGACCTGGCCTTCGCCGGAGCAGTGGCTGTGGATGGTGGCGATGGGACTGTTGGGCAGCCTTGGCCAGGTGGCCCTTGCCCAAGCCTACAAGCTAGCCGACGTAACGATGCTCCTGCCTTTGGATTTCTCCCGCCTCCTCTGGGCTAGCCTGCTCGGGTTCTGGGTGTTTGCCGAGATCCCGGATGGGTGGACTTGGGTAGGCGGAACCCTGATTTTAGCAGGCGCCACCTCCGCGGCATACGGCGAGGCCCGCCAAGTTCGTAGCAGGGGAGCCTGCCAAGGACAATGACTTACACCCGTGGCAGGACGGGGCTGGAGCTGGTCACGTCAGTGGTGGTGAGGGCCACCAGCAGGGCTTCGGGGCTAACAGGGAAGGGTAGGTGGTGGATATCCGATCCCGGCTGGCAGGCCACTTGGGCAGCGTGCAGCAGCTCGGCGGATCCCAGGTGATCTAGCTGTAGATCCCGCAAGTTCAGGGGAAGTCCCACCTGGCGGTAGAACTCCAGCAACTGAGTGCGGGCCGCCAGCGCCAACTGGCTTCCCTGCAAGATCTCTTCCAGGCGGAGCTGGGCCAAGATGCCAAAAGCCACTTTCTCCCCGTGCAGGGTGGCCCGGTGCCCCCTCAGATGAGTAAGGCCATTGTGGACAGCGTGGGCGGCCACGGTGCGACACTTGGCCCCTCCCAAGCCGCCGACGATCCCCGCTAGGCAAATGCAGGCATCCACCACTTGCTTCCAAGCTGTTCCGCCCGGCTCCCTCAAGGCCGCCAAGGATTGCTGGAACAGCAGATCCCGCAGGACACGGGCTTGTTGCACAGCAGCAATCACCAAGGCATCTTCCGAGTTGCCACTGCTTACAGAAGACTCGTACCACTTGGCCAAGGCATCTCCGATCCCAGCCACTAGCGTGCGCGCTGGGGCTTGCAGAATGAGCTCGTAGTCCAGGATCAGGGCATCGGGAGCTTGATCCAAGGCCACATCCCGCTGAAAGGCGCCTGCATCGGAGTAGATGTTGGACAGGGCACTCCAGGCGGCACAGGTGGCGGCAGAGGTGGGCACCGTTACCACTGGAATCTTCAAACGATGGGCCACCAGCTTGGCCGTGTCCAGGGCCTTGCCGCCTCCTACCCCCAAAATGCCGGTTACCGATTCTGCTGTGGCCAGTGCCTGCAGGCGAGCCAGCTCCGACTCACTGCAGTCAACCCCGTAGGTAGTCCAGTAAACCTGGACGGCGGGATCCCGAGCAAAATTGCGCTTCAGGGGCAGCTCTGCCACGGCCAGGGATCGCTCCCCCCCAATGACCAACACCCGGGATCCCAGAACCGTCAGAGGTACAGTCCCCAGAATGCCCCTGCCCCGGTACAGGCGGGCCGGCGCCGGGATGGCTAGGTCAAATTCACAAGTTCTCATTCCCAAAAGGGGCAATTACAGACTACGATTCTAGCCGCAAGTTCTGCCTTTCCCACCTCAGGTGTAGTCACGGGCAGGCCTCGCCTGCTTAGAAGGGGTTGAAGGGAGGGTCTGCTATCACAAATCTTTGCCAGCAGTCAACTACGAGTGGTGGTAACCCCCCAACAGATTGGGTAGTATGCGTCTAGCAGTGGCGCAGAGGGTGGGGTTTCCCAGCGTGTTCGGCTTCTTTGGCGGTTTCAAAGCCCAAACCATGCTTGGGGTGGAGATTAACCCCGAGCGCATCGCCGTCGCCCAACTCAAAAAGCAGGGTAGTGGCCGCTATCGGCTGGCTCACTACCACAGCGTGGCAATGCCCGAGGGGGCAATGGCCGAGGGGCGCATCCTCGATCCCAACACCGTTGGCCTGAGCTTGGCTAAATTGCTCAGCGAGTACAAGGTGCCCACCAACTTGCCGGTGGCAACCGCGGTGCCGGCGCGGGAGGCCATTGTTCGCCTCCTTCGCCTACCGGCTGATCTGCCTGCCGATGAACTGCGGCGGGTGGTTTTGGAGCAGGAGGCGGAACTCTACATCCCCTACCCGCGGGATCAGGCGGATGTGGACTACCAACCCCTGGGCCTTGACCTTTCCCAGGATGGCATTGAGCGCATCGAGGTGCTGCTGGTGGCAATCCCCAAGGAGGTGGTGGACAACTACCTGGCGGTGCTGCAAGCAGCCAACTTGAAAGCGCGCTGTGTGGAGCTGGCCAGCTTCTCCCTCATTCGCACCATCCGCGACCAGCTCCTCCAGTACAGCCCTCAAGAGGCAGTGTTGCTCAGCTCCATCGGCTACGACAGCAGCGAGATCAGCATCTTGGTCAACGGCATCCCCCAATTTACCCGCACGGTTAACATCGGCACCGTCCACATGCGGCAGGTGCTGACCCAGTCTCTCAGTTTGCCCTTCAGTCGCACTGGCGAGCTGTTGCGAACTCTGAGGTTACCCCTGCTCAACCCCAACGAGGTTTTGCTTGGCGGTGGGCAGGCGGTTTCCAGCAACCCAGGCGTGGCCGCAGTGGCGCGTGTTGTTACCGACTTGGCCGATGAGCTGAAGCGCTCCATTGACTTCTTCACAAGCACGGAAAGCAACTTCCCGGTGGTGAAGGTCTTTCTGGCCGGCTCCGGGGCCACTATCGGCCAGGTGGATGCTTTCCTATCTCAGTCGTTGGGCATGGCTGTAGAGCTGGCGGATCCTTTTGGCAACATCCTTGTGCCGGATGCCATCGAGGTGCCTCTAGAGGAGCGCCCGGCGATGGGAGTAGCTCTGGGTCTGGCCATGCGGGAAGCCGGCAAGGGATGACCTGCAATACCTAAGCGAGGCGACAGATGTACACCCCAGAGATCAACTTTCTTAAAGAAAGACCGGAAGTTCCCGCCTCCGTCCAGACAGGGGCAGAGGCAATAGCTGCCCCACCCACTGTCGCAGGAGCGGGGAGCTGGGCCCTGGCCCTTGGCCTGGGGTTTGCTGCGGCTGCCGTGGCCATGGGGGGTTTTTTGTACTTCCAGGCCCACTTCTTGCGCCAAAGAGATGCCCTAAGGGCAGAGCGAACCCGCCTCGAAGGGGAACTCAGCACAGCCAATGCCGAGTTAACCCGACTCCAGGGCCTCAGCCAAGAATTACAAACCATTCGCACCCAGACGGAGGGCTTCCGCTCTTTCCTGGGATCCATCCAGCCCTGGTCAGCCATTTTGGAGGAAGTGCGGCGCCGGATCCCTGGCCAAGGGGTGTGGATAACCAACATCAGCGCTTCTGGGGACACCGTAAACATACAAGGAGAGGCGCTGGATTTTCCCTTGGTGAACGACTTTTTGCTCACCTTGCTGGATTCCAACTTCGTAACCAGCGCCGTTCTCAACAGTGCCTCTCGAGCGGAGGGCACACCTGAAACTGAAGCCAGCGTTGCTTACAGCATAACAGTTACTGTTCGGACTATCGGGGATCCCGACCCAGAGTTTACCCGTGAGCTGGAACAGCGGGGAGCAATAGGCCTAGTTGAAAAGATCCGTACCTTGCGTCAAGCGGAGGCGAACTGATGACTGGCTCGCTGGAAAGTTTTCACGATGAACAACTGATGGCACCTCCAGCAGGGCCGCCGGTACTGCTGGGTGTCGAGCTAACTCCCATTCGCATTGGACTTCTGATTGGAATCTTGGGTGTGGGCATGGCGGGCTTTCTGGCCTTCACCCAACTCCGTCCTCTGATCGAAGAAGTGCAAGCCTTGGAAAGAGAGGTGGCCCAAAAAACCAGCCAGTTGCAGGAGGTGCAGGGCCGGGTTGCCAGCCTGCAGGATCTGCCCAACCAGATCGAGAGGGCTCGCGGGCAGCAGCAACAGCTCAGCGCTTTGTTTGCTACTCCTGAGAATGCCGACACTCAGCTGATCGATCTCAACCGCCTGGTGCAGGGGCAACCTAACAGTCAGTTGCTCAGTTTCAGCCCTTCTCCTTTAACGCCGGCTTCTTCGGACAACCCCGAAGTGCCCGCAATCATTGCTCCAGCCATCCAGGTGCAGACCACGCGCGTCACAGTGCAGGGTCCCTACGCTGACATTATCAACCTCATGAGAGACATCGAGCGTTTTCGGGCTCTGTTTCGCGTGGGCAACCTCTCCCTCAATCCCGTTCAAGGGAGGGGGGAGCTGAACGTCGCCTTCGACTTGACCGCCTATTACTACAACAAAGACATTCCCTTGGGTACTGCCCCTGCGCCCAAAGGACAACCCTCCCCTGCACCAGAACAGCTCGCCCCTACTCAATCTGAACCAGAGCAGCCAGCACCCGGTCAATAGGTCAGCCTGAACCCTGCTTAGGCTCTGGTGGCTGACAGCGGGTTCTGTCGCAAGGGGCAACCCAGAGGTGAGGGACATCTATCTAGTGTGACTGTAGGGAAGATTGGAGAAAAAGGCCTCTACAGGTAGTGGCAAAAGCCAAAATTTCGGCTTTGATTAGGGAAGCACGGCCTAGACCTGTGCTGAAGGTCAAGCAGGAACACGCTTGGACAAGGGAGTGAGGTGTGAGGATAATGAGCCGTCGAGTTGCTTGGGGATGGGCATTGAGCTTGATCCTTTCTCTGCCCCTGTTGGCCGTAGAAAGCCGGCCTGATGAGGCTGCTGCCCAACAATTGACCTCCACCCATCCGCAAAGCCTCAGCCGTATCACCGATATTCGGCTAGTGCCCCACGGCAACCGCATGAGACTGGAGATCCAAACCACGGGGGGCGCCCGTCCGCAGGTGTTCTTTACCCAACAGGGCCGGTCTTGGATTGGGGATATCGCCAATGCCCAACTGGATAGAGGTCAAGGCCGCTATCGTCAGGATTCTCCCCTGCCGGGAGTGCGCTTCATCGAAGCCAAGCAAATAGGTAGTGACAGCGTGCGGGTAGAAATTGCCGGCGTTGCGGCAGCTCCCCAAGGCTTGCTGGCCCAGCGTAGCCCAACGCAGTTAGTCTTCGAGTTTGAGGGCTTGCCCTCTGCCCTGCCAGCTCCTGTAGCTGCAGCGCCCAGCCAAGAAGTAGTGCCCAATCAACCAGCCTCGCCAACTCGAGCTCAGCCTGGTGCCCCACCGGCAACCCCTGCCTCTTCTCCGGCTGCTCAAAACTCTCCTTCTCCCCCCGTGGCAGCTGCTACTCCTCAGCCTCTTGCCCAAAACTCCCCCTCTTCCCCGCCAGCTCAGACAGCTCCTACTCCTCAGCCAGCTTCTCCTAGGCCGGTCATTTCTCAGGTGCCCTCCGTGGGCCAGCTTAACCAACCGCAATTGCCGCCAGGAAGCTTGCCCACTGGATCCCCCTTCCAGGGGAGAGCTGTGGCCCCTCCTGCTGGAGATATTGCCATCGGCACCATCTTGCCTGATCCTCCTCCGATTGACCTTGGATCCACAGCCAAGATTAGCTTGACCCTAAAGGATGCTCCCGTAGGCGATGTGTTGAGCCTGCTGGCGCGGCGAGCAGGGTTGAATGTGGTGCTCAACGATGTCCCGCCCGACTTAACCATCTCTCTGGACGTGCAAGACTCGCCCTTGCAGGAGACATTCAACTATATCTTGCGGCTGAAACAGTTGCAGGCTCAGCGCCGGGGTCAGACTGTATTCATTGGAAAAACGTTGCCAGGAGTGGCAGGGGTTCTGGTGCGGAACTACCGCTTGAATCAGGCAGTCGCTACCAAGGAGTTGGTGGAGCGGCTCAAAGGAGTTCTAGACGCCGTTGCACCAGGTGCTCAATTTTTTGAGGATCCACGCACCAACTCTATTACTGTGATTGGCACGCCACAACAGCAGGATATTGTAGCTGCTCAGATTGCCCAGTTGGATGTGCGTCGGCGACAGGTTTTGATTTCCCTGAGAGCAGTTGATATTCGCTTGAACAAAAACGAAAGCTTATCAGTTAACTTGGGAGGGGCATCTGGCAACTTTGCCCTTGGAACCTTGGGAGACGCCGATTTTGGTGGTCAACCGCTCAATCAACCTGCGGGATCCTCGGTAAGCTCTATCGGCCCTGCAAGCCCATCAGGATCCATCACGGGAATATTTAACACTCTCAACCGGCTGCAGCAGTCTTTGGCTCTAAGAGTGCAGTCTGCAATACGAAATGGAACTGGAAAAATTCTAACTGACCCCAAAGTTGTGGTGGCAGATGGCGGATCCAGTCGAATTAGCATTGGAACCAGCGTGCCTGTTAACGTTGAAGTCATCACCATACCCCAGGGCGAAAACCAGCCTCCAATTACGACTGAGCGTTTGCAGCGAGAGGATGCTGGGGTTATCCTTAACGTCTCAGAAGTTAGGATAGATGACAATGGGTTTGTCACCCTGACCATTCAGCCGGAAATTTCTATTCCTATACCCATTCAAGTATTGCAAGGCGGAGACTTTGCAGGCATTCAACTTTTTAACATCGACAAAAGGCGGCTGGAAGCATCTCAGCTCAGGTTAAGAGATGGGCAAACCTTTATTATTGCTGGCCTCATTCAAGACAGGGACATCGTTAACGTTCAAAAAGTGCCTTTCCTAGGCGACTTGCCTCTTTTGGGTGCTTTGTTCCGCTCTCAGAGTGTAGATAACGAGCGCAATGAAGTGGTCTTCATGCTAACGCCCTACATTATGGATGATAATGTTGCTTTTGGTCTTCCTCCCAATCCGTAAAATTCCCAATCCGTAAAATAGGGTTATGCCGAACTGCCAAGTTTCGTGACATCCTCCCAACACTGATACTATAGGCACAGCGCAGGACCCATAGCTCCCCACACCCCTCATGAGTTAACTCTCGACAGTCCTGAGTTACTGGCTGCATTAGCTTCGGGATCCGTTGAGTTGCATTCAGCAGCTAATGGCTTCTTCAAGTGGCCTGGGATCCACCTCGGGCAAGAAGCGCCAATTCCACCTGATTTTCTTGGGGCTGCCCCAGTTGCACCTCCACATCTCGGCCAAAGAAGCCTTGCATTTTTTTCTGGTAGCTTTCCTGCCATTGTTGAAAGGAAACCTTGGGAGAATAACAGAAGCCCTAAAGTATACCGTCCATCCCGCAGTTCTTCTCTACACCCTCTCACCTTGGGCAGCTCCGCCTCTAGAGAGCCCCGTAGGCCGAAAAACTCCAGATATGCGTTGGCCTCGTAGCTAGTGATGTCGGCGCGGACTCGTTTTTGGAGAAAGCTGGGAGCACCTCCGGAGAAGGGGATGTCAGCGCAGGCCCTAGCTTGACGCTCACGCCCCCCTCAGCAGCAAAGGGATCCCGGCAACAGGCCGATTGGCAAAGCCCCAACCGTGGGGGCAACTCCAGCCAGCAATACTAAGCATCGCAGGCAAAAAGCTACCTGAAACCCAGGCTAGCAGGAAATGTAGCGGCGGTGGACTTAACCCCCACTGGGGTGAATAATTACAGAGACGTCCACCTGGTGTGTTGAGGAGTGGCCTGTGGTTCTATCTCATCTGTCCAGAGCGTCTCATCGCTTGCGCCTGCTGGATCGCAAAGCCCAGGAGCGGGCCCCTCTTTTTGAGGCCATCCGCCACTACTGCAGCTTGGATAAGGCTCCCTTTCACACGCCCGGCCATAAGCAGGGACGGGGGATCGCCACCGATTTGCGGGAGTTTTTGGGAGAAAACGTCTTCCGAGCGGATCTGACGGAGCTGCCGGAGGTGGACAACCTCCACGATCCCGACGGCGTGATCCGGGAGGCGCAGGAGCTAGCCGCAGCGGCCTACGGCGCCGATCGCAGTTGGTTTTTGGTCAACGGCTCCACTTGTGGCGTAGAAACCCTGGTGATGGCGGTGTGCGACCCAGGGGACAAGATCCTACTACCGCGCAACTGTCACAAGTCGGCCATCGCCGGCGTGATCCTCTCTGGGGCCGTGCCCGTCTACATTGAGCCAGATTTTGACTTGGAGCTGGGCATTGCCCACGGCATCACCCCTGCCAGCCTGGAGCAAGCCCTGGCCCAGCACCCCGACGCCAAGGGCGTGTTGGTGGTCAGCCCCACCTACTATGGGGTTTGCTGCGACTTAGAAGCGCTGGCAGCCATTGCCCATGCCCACAACCTGCCTCTGCTAGTGGACGAAGCCCACGGGCCCCACTTTGGCTTTCACCCAGAACTGCCCCTCTCCGCCTTGGAAGCCGGGGCTGACCTGGTGGTGCAGTCCACCCATAAAGTCATCTCCGGCATGACCCAGGCATCGATGCTGCACCTCAAGGGATCCCGAGTCGATCCCAACCGAGTCCGCAACATCCTGCAGCTGCTGCAGTCCACCAGCCCTAACTACGTGCTCATGATGTCGCTGGACGTGGCGCGGCGGCAGATGGCCCTGGAAGGGGAAGTTCTCCTGGGCCAAGCCCTGGCTTTGGCGGATCAGGCCCGCGCCCGCCTCAACCGCATCCCAGGCATCTTCTGCTTCGGCCCGGAGCGCATTGGCTCCACTCCCGGCTTTTTCGATCTGGATCGCACCCGCTTGACCGTGACGGTGTCGGGGCTGGGCCTCTTTGGCTTCGACGCCCACGACTGGGTCAACGAGCACTTCCACGTGCAGCCGGAGATGTCTACCCTGCACAACGTGGTCTTTATTGTTAGCCTCGGCAATACCCAGCGGGATATCGACCGGCTGGTGGAGAGCTTTGCGGCTTTGTCGAAGTATGCCCAGGGATCCCCGCCTTCCCTGGCAATGGCCGAGAAACTGCGGCGCCTGGCCGAATTGAAACGCCCCCCCCTCCCGCCCCAACGGCTCTCGCCGCGGCAGGCCTTTTTTGCCCCCATCGAGCGGATCCCTTTTCAAGAAGCTGTGGGCCGCATCTGTGCCGAAATCATTTCCCCCTACCCGCCCGGGATCCCCATTTTGGTGCCTGGCGAAGAGGTAACCCAAGAGGCAGTGGACTATCTGCTGCTGGTGCACGAGGCGGGCGGCTTCATCAACGGCCCCGAAGACGTGCGGCTGCAGACCCTCAAAGTCGTCAAAACCTAGCTCCTCAACTGCCAGGCTTCGCCGTCTGGGCAGGGGGGAGTGCTGGCAGGGGGCTGGGAGAGTTGCGGCGATGGCGGACAACCTTCACCCGATCCACCCGCGGCCCCTCCATGCGCACCACCTGGAACTCGAGGCCTTGGTAGGTAAACCTTTCCCCTACGCGCGGGATCTTCTGCATCTGGTAAATCAAAAAGCCTCCCAGCGTTTGGTAATCCTCATGCAAGGGGAGGTTAAGGTGGCAGCGCTCGTTGACCTCTTCGATGTCCAACTGGGCCTGGATAAGGAGAGTGTTTTCGTCCAGCTCCTCGATGTCCGGCTCCTTCCTTTTGGGATCCGGCCCATCGGAGAGCTTGCCGACGATCTCCTCCACCAAATCCTGAATGGTAATCAGGCCCGCTGTGCCGCCAAACTCATCCACTAGCACCACCATCGGCCAGTGGTGCCGTTGCATCTCCGGCAAGAGCTCTGCGATCAGCTTGTTTTCCGGCTCAAAGTGAACCTCCCGAATGAAGGGAGCAATGGGGCTGTGCAAATCTAAGGATCCCTTGGCCAGCTCGCCAATGAGCTCCTTGACGTGAATCAGCCCCCGGATGTCGTCCAAAGACTCGCCGTAGACCGGGTAGCGGGAATGCCCTGATTCGGCCACCTCCGCCAGCACCTCCTGGACTGTGGCGGTTTCGGGCACGGCGTCGATGCTGGTGCGCGGGATCATCACCTCGCTGGCCACTGTCTCGCCAAACTCAAAGATGTTGCTCAACAGCTCCCGCTCCTCCGCCTCGATGTTGCCCGACTCCACCGACGAGGCAATCAGCAGCTGTAGCTCCTCCACCGTCATCGTGCTGTAAAAAGAAGTAGCCTCCGGAACGCGGACGCCCAAAAGGCGCAGCACGCAGCGGGAGGAAAACCGCAGGAGCTCCACAAAAGGATGTAAAAAGCGGCTTACCAGTCGGTTGAGCCAGGCCAGCTTTAGGGCAATTGGCTCCGAGTAGAGAATGGCCAGAGTCTTGGGGAGCAGCTCCCCCAACACGATCTGCAAATAGGTGAGAAGCGAAAATACCGCTACCCCCGACCCACCTTGCACAAGAGCGGGATCCATACCCTGAAACCAGGGCAGTTGCCTCAGAGCCAAGAACAGCGTCGGCGCCACTTGGGTAGCCCCGATCCAGCCCAACAGGACGCTGGCTAGGGTGATGCCCAATTGGGCGGTGGAGAGGGCATACTCCAACTGCTCCTGGGCTTTTTGGACCATTGCCGCCTGGCGGTTCCCCTCACCGGCCAACTGCACCATGCGGGAGCGCCGCGCCGAAACCAAGGAAAACTCCACCGCCACAAAGAAAGCGTTGATGAGGAGAAGGGCAATAATCCAGAGGAGACTGAGAGACGCCTCTCCCCACGCAAGCTTAGAGCTAGGTGCCGAGCCTAAAGGAGGGTCGTCCATCAGGGGAGCAGCAAGACGGATAGACAGCATTCTAGCTTAGAGCGCCTCCGGCCCTTGATTCTCTGGCGCCCGTCAGGTGGGCTAGAGAACGGCGGACTCCCGCTGCTGCGTCAATCGGCGATAATATTCCTACCCCTTTTCCTGCTGCAGTAGGTGCCGACCATGCCCGATTTTCTGCCCTACGCCTACTTTCAGGGCCAGATCGTTCCCTTTGCCGAGGCGAAGATCTCCATTGCCACCCATGCTCTGCACTACGGAACGGCAGCGTTTGGCGGCCTGCGCGGGATCCCCGATCCGCAAAATCCGGATCAAGTGCTGGTGTTTCGCCTGGATCGCCACTGCCGACGGCTAAGCCAGAGTGCCCGCCTACTCTGCTTCGATTTGCCTGCGGAGAAGATCGAGCAGGTCATTGTGGAGCTGATCCGGAAAAACCGCCCTTCCACCTCTTTCTACATCCGCCCCTTGGTGTATACCTCCGACCTAGGCATCTCACCGCGGCTGCACAACATCGAGAAAGACTTCTTTGTGTACGGGTTGGAATTGGGAGACTACCTCTCGCCGGAAGGGGTAAGTTGCCGCATCAGCTCCTGGGCCCGCCAGGAGGATCGCAGCCTACCGCTGCGGGGCAAGATCACTGGTGCCTACATTACCTCCTCCCTGGCCAAGACCGAGGCAGTACAGTCTGGCTTCGACGAAGCTATCTTAATCAGCTCCCAGGGCAAAGTGAGCGAAGCCTCGGGCATGAACATCTTCATCGTGCGCAACGGCGTGCTGATTACCCCCAGCTTCGACCAAGACATCCTGGAAGGGATCACCCGCGACAGCGTCCTCACCTTGGCCCGCGACCTAGGGATCCCCACCCAAGAACGCCCTGTCGATAAGTCAGAGCTGTTCATCGCTGACGAGGCCTTCCTCACTGGCACCGCCGCCAAGATCACGCCCATCCGCCAGATCGAGCAGTACGTCCTGCCGTCGTCCCGCCCCATTACCGAGCAACTGCGGCAGAAGCTAACAGCCATCATGGAAAACCGGGATCCCGCCTATTCCCACTGGGTAAAGGTGATCCCCCTGAACTAGGTTGCCATCTCCAAGCTGGCTAGGTGCGATATAGATAGTTAGAGCTGGAGAGGGATCCCTTGCACGAGATTTCCATCACCTGGGCCGACTACCACCGCAAAATCGAAGAGCTGGCCGTCAAGGTTTACGAAAGCGGCTGGGAGTTTAACCAAATTGTCTGCATCGCCAAGGGCGGGCTGCGTATTGGCGACACTCTAGCCCGCCTATTCGATCTCCCTCTAGCAATTCTTGCTGCTTCCTCCTACTCCGGCCCTGGCAATCGTCAGCGAGGGCAGCTAATTTTCTCGCGGGATCTGGCCATGACTACCGCCAACCTGGGCAGCCACGTGTTGTTGGTGGACGACTTGGTCGATTCCGGCATGACCCTGAAGCGCTCTGTCCACTGGCTCAAGCACCACTACGGCTTTTACATCGAGGAAATCCGCACCGGTGTACTCTGGTACAAAGCAGCCTCCATCTATCAACCGGATTACTATGTGGACTATTTGCCCGATAACCCTTGGATTCACCAGCCCTTCGAACCCTACGAGCAGATGACACCCAAGCAGCTAATGGAGTCCCTGCGCTCTTTGGGTTAAACTGCAAATCTAACTCCTGAGTAAGCTTTTAGATCGACAAGCAGCTCAACACACCGTATTCCGGTTGCTGAAGTTGCACCCCTACTTAGTTGCAACTACATTTAGGCTAACTGGTTCCCCGAGAAAGACCATATCGCTGCAATCATTGAACAGCCCAAATCTGTCCACCTTTCGAATAACCCTGAAACCTACCTGAGCAAGTAAAGCAAATAAGTATTCCCACGAGAAGCCAACTTTATGGTAGTTTTGCTCATCTACTTGGTCACCAAACATCATACGCATAATGCGAAACCTCTGCTCTAAAGAAACTTCATCCTTCAGATAAAGACGGCAGAGAGTAGGCATATCTGGGACACTGATCATCAACTGGCCCCCAAAGCGCAAAACCCGGTGCCACTCTTTGAGAGCAGTAGGTAGTTCACGTGTGTAGTTAAAGCGCTGCAGAATATAGGGAGCGTAGATGGCTTCTATAGAGTTATCTTCAAATTGACTGAGATCAATGGCGCTTCCAACATAATCCACATGGTCTCCTACCTGACTATCTAGAATCTTCCAGTCTGGATGAGGCTGCTTACCTCCAATATGAAGACGAATAGACTCAGCGGGCTTGGGCTCAGCTTGGCGATCTTCTAGAGGAGGAATAGATTGAATAAGTTGATGCTCATAAGCTAGCTCGAAGAAAACTCTCTCCATGGCTTTAGCCAACCGCTTTGGATCCCATACTATTGATCTGTGATATGAATCTCGAATAGTTTGCTTAGCTTTAGCCAAGCGTTCTGGATTATTGCCTAGCTGGATCCCACGCTCAATAAACTCCTCCACCGACCAGGTGATGCAATCCTCGAGGCCAACATTTTTCAGCAGGCTGTAACTCATTCGGCCATAGTAATGCCTGCCCACTAGGGTAAGGACTGGCACACCCATATAGAGAGCTTCCATGGTGTGGGTTGCACCTGTGTAGGGGAAGGTATCCAGAACGAGATCCACTAAGGCTAGTTGGCCACGATGCTCTTCCACACTGCTGGCTCGAGCAAGAAATCGGACGCGATCGAGAACGCCCAGCTCTTTGGCTCTTTCCTGGTAGCGTCTAATAACCGTAGCAATTTCTCCTGATCCTTTGACAATCAAAACTCCGTTGGGAACGGCCTTTAAGATTTGCAGGTGAGCGTCGATACATTTGGGAGTACGTTTGTAAGCACTAGCTGCGGTTAGGAAAACAACATTTTTCGGCTCTATTCTCAGACTAGTCTTAAAGTCTACCTCGTTGGCAGCACAGACGTCCAGATGATCAACAGCACAGTAGCTGGGCAAGCGAATAATTCTTTCATGGTAGTCAGATTGGGCCTCCTCAGGAAGGATATAGGGATCGGCAAAGAAGTAGTCAAATTCCGGCAAACCAACAGCATCTCCGCCAAGCCAACCAATTTGGATAGGAGCGACCCGCAAAGCTGCTACGATGCTGGCATCGTGACTGGTAAGGGAGTCCATAAAAACCATGATATCGATGCGATCCTCACGCGCTTGAGCAGCTACTTGAGGCGGCTTGGTTTCTCCTGGAAAAAAGCGAAAATGGAGATTTTCGTGAGAGCGAAACTTTTGATACATATTGTCATGACTGGCCATATCTTCATTTTTCCACCCCTGGTAGTAGTAGTAGACAACGTCCAGAAGATCGCGAGATAGGTTCCTGAGAGTAGCCTCACTGAGAAAGCCAACCGAATGTCGCTGAAAGCAGTTACCCAGAAAGCCTACCCTCAGCTTTCGCTTAGTTCTGCCAGATCCGCAGTAGTCTCGCTGATTCTTCTGCCAATATTCCGACCAAAGAAAGTCTCGCTGAGAAGCCATTAAGCTTAGGCAGTCGTTAAAGATTCTACCACCAATTTGTTGGTAATGACGAATCAGAGAGCAATCGTCAGTTAGATAACTCCAACAAAAGCAAACTCGAAACAGAATGGCTTTAGCAATCGTTAGACTCTCGAGTAGATTTTCATCGTTAATTCTTAGTGATCCTAAGTCGGCTTCCCTCGATAAAATTAAGTCTATAATTTTCTGGATAACAAAGTTTACCCGTTCCAGCTGTGCAGCATGGATCAACTTTTCCAGCGATTCTGATAGAAGGGATAGACGAAGAGTAAAGTTCTCTTGCACCTGTGAGCTCTCGGCCGCCGTGATGAGAGCTTCTCCTAAAATGGAATAGCCATCACTGGTAGAGTTCTGGAAGAAGGCGCGGGCTGCCCTCTGAAAAAAGTCACCGATTAAGTCCTCTATCGTCCACAAACCTTCATAGCGTTTCGCCTGCTCGGGATCCACAGCATGAGCCAGCTGGGCTAGCAAAGCAGCAAATCCGGATTTCTGGTCCTCCAAAAGACGAGCTTGTAAAGCTGTGGCCACCTCAAAAAACAAATCCAGGTAGCCGTCATCCCATAGCCGAGTGAGAAGTTGAGTCAGGAGGGGCTCCTGGGTAATGTCTAGGGTCTGCTCTTCTCCCAAACTGGCCAATTGCTCCGCCAAAGCCTGCCCGTAAAAGCCCACGGCCAGCTCGTCTTGAGCTTGCAGAGCCCGCATCAGCAAAACTTGGGTGTTATCCCGCCGGAATGGATCCAGCTCAAAAGCCAGCTCGCGCAGCTTCAGGCAAACCTGGAAACGTTGTTGCTGCGAATCTTCAGTGGAGCTTTTTTCCAGGCTTTCTGCCAAGGATAGCAACACCTCTACCACCTTCTCCGCCGGCAGGATTCCTGCTTCTACCAAAGGTGTGTAGAGCTGGTAGGCAAGGTTCAGCCGGTTGGCAACCAAGGCCTGCTCCAGCGCCGATAGGGTGATTGCCTCTGGCTCAGAGGGAGAAGCCGACTCATCAGCCAATGAAGATGAGGGGAGGTCACAGAAGCCCCGCAAAAACTCCCGCCAACCCTTTGCGTCTTGCTCTCGGTCTTGCTCTCGGTAGAAAGCCACCAGCCACTCTGCAAAGGCATTGGGAGCCTGCTGAAGCAGTTGCCTAGCTTCCAGGATCTGGGCTTGCAGTGTAGGGTTCATGGGTGGGAAGGAGATCACTAGTCCTAGTTTGCCCCGCTGCAGCCAGCTCAGCTAGACCACCGGTTTTTGGGCTGCCCCTAGCAGAGATCCGCAATTGCACTCCGTGGGAGGGGACTGTTATGAACTGCCCGCCAGCGGGGTAAGTTAATAGCGGCAGGTAACCTGCACGGTTCACTCTCTAGGTTGTCAAAGGATCGAGTACCATGAGCGCGAAGTCTCGTCAGTCTCTGTTTCGGGCCAAACTGGCTCAGCAAATTCTCTCCAAAGCCAAGGGCTTCACCCTGATTGAGCTGTTGGTGGTGATTGTAATTGTGGGTGTGCTGTCTGCAGTGGCAATCCCGCAGTTCTTAAACCAAGTGCGCCGCTCCCGTACAGCCGAAGCTCAAGCGGCTCTCACTGAAGTAGGCCGTGCCTCTGAAGTCTACCGACTCGACTTCGGCGTCTATCCTGACAAGTATTCTAGGATCGAGCACGGTGGAGAAAATAATGACAAGTACATGAACGATCCGTGGAGGGCTCCCAACTACCAGACACCAGTGGCTAGTGAGCGTTCGACCAGTAATCCTCACGCACTAAGGTGGGACACAACATCCAAGGGTGCTCCATACATCAACAAGTCTGGTAAGAACATTCAATGCACCATTGGGCTGGGAGCACAGGAACCAGTAGTGACGACTTTACCTACCTTCGTTGGTAAGAGCTGCAACGTCTTTGACTAGTTTCTATCTCTACTTTATGTACTCCGTGGCTCCCTGTGGGGAGCTTTTTTATTTCAGTTGCTCCAGTCTCCCTCAAGAGTAGGCAAGGGCTCTAGGCTAAACCAGTGAACTAGAGCGAGGACAGTAACTGTGATGGGTAGGAGATGCGAGTAAGAATACCCTTTTCGATGAGGTTCTGGTTGGTTTCAGGATTGTTGTAAAGTATGAACTCTTGATAAAGAGCTGCCATGCAAGTTCTATCTCCTGAGCAATAAGCGTCCCGTGAGGCCAAGTGAAAGGGAACCCGAAAGTTTAAGTAGTGCAAAATAGAGGGGAATGATGTTACCAAGGTATGACATTCTGGAATATCAAAGCTATGTACGCTATTGGGTAAGAGAGTGGGATGGATCCGAGCTGCTGACTTTCCATTTTGATAAGCTAAAAAGTATTGACTCTTGCCGGAAACTCTCTGAAGCTCAGTACAGAGTCCTGGCTCTAAGGCAGCAGGGTTTTTCTTAAATAGAGTGACATCGCGAAAATAGTCCTCGACTTCAAATA
>NZ_JANSHI010000010.1:42718-45379 GCF_047461615.1 Synechococcus sp. W65.1
CGAGCCATGACCTCATAGCCAACATGAGGGCCATATTTTGGGTAGAGAACATTCCCCAATGCTTGTTGAACTTGCAAAGCTTCATCGTTGGGAATAGCCGTTACATCGGAAAACTGAAGTGCCACCTGAATAGCGGGATCCTCTGGATCGTCAAAGAAGATATAAATATGGGCAATTCCAAGGGCAAGGTGATAGCGAATGAACGACTCCAAGCACACGCCTGGATCCCGAACAGTGGTAATTATGCAAACCCTGGCCATGGTGGAGCTGCAAGCCTTTAGGTGAATTGCTTGGCTCCTAGCCAAGTATTGATAGTGAAGCGGCTATCGGCAAAGGCTTGGCTAGGGCTAAATACCGGCAGGATCTCATGTAGGCAACTGCTGGAGGGGAAGATTATGACCTGTTTGACTTTGTGCAGCAATCTAAGCAGATTCCAGACAAGGAGTTTGACCTAGTTGTTGTTTGGACTTCGAGCTTCGACTACAGCAATCCTCTTAATACCAAAAAGTTTGGCTGTCCAACTGTTTTACTGGCTGGAGACACCCGCCACTGGAAATTCCCCATCAACCATCTGTTGACCTACTGGATCACCGAAGGCTTCGACTATGTAGCTACTGCTTACAACCGCCAGCATTTGCACTGGTTTGCTGCAGCGGGTGTGGAAAACCTGGCCTGGTTGCCTCTCATCTCCTTGCACACTGTCAGCCACGAGTGGGTGGAAACTCGAGAAAATCAAGTTGTCTTCATTGGACAGAAAGGATCCCGCCATCCCAGGCGTTGCCGGCTGGTTCAAGCCATAAAGAATGCAGATTTGCCCATCCTCATCAAAACAGCCAACCGCCAAGAGGCAGCCAAATGGTTTGCCCATTCTCTGATTTCCTTTAACTGCAGCCAAAATGGGGATCTGAACTTAAGGAACCTGGAAGTGATTTCTGCAGGGGGCTTTCTGCTGACTGACCAGCTCTCCTTCGCCTCAGGATTGGACGAACTTTTGGCGCCCGGCACCTACTGCGACACCTACAACTCCGAAGCCGAACTCCTGGAAAAAGTTCGCTACTACCTAGACCATCCCCAAGAAGCCATTCAAATTGCCCGCCGCGCTTACCACACCTTTGATGAAAAGTGGCATCCCCGCCACCGCATTCAGAACCTGCTGGACTGGGTGTTTGGGGGAGAGCTGTCGGAGCCCTTTCGTTACTCGCCCCGCTCTGATGTGCGCTACTTTGTCAGCACGGCCAGCTCTGCCTGGATAGACACACGGCTGGGGATTTACGAGCCCATTCAAGAGCTGCATCGCGTGCAGGAGCGACTGAGGGTATTTGTTGGCCGAGGCTGTCCTGGGGTGATAGCCGCGGACTTGCTGGACTTGCCGCGGCTGGAGCTGTACGTGGAAGAGGGGTTTGGGGATCCCTGTGCCCTGCTGCAGCAGAAGGGAGTGCCCGAGCGAGTTCATGAGGTGAGGGGGGAGCCGAGCAGTTGGCCCAGCTTTGATGCGGTGGTGTGCACGGTGGGAGACTTGCAGCGGCTGGGGCGGCCTTTGAGAACCAGCTTTGCTTTCATCCTGGGAGAAGACACCCAGCTCCTCTTTGCCAATGCGGGAAACATACACAGAAACTTTTCTCATTGACTTAGTCCAAGGCCGCAGCTCCGTTCCGTCAGCTTGGCTGTGGGGGTACGAAGGCGTCGAGTACGAAGGAACGGTGGCCAGACTTAGTCGAGTCTATCAGCCTGCTGTTTCTGTTCTTTCTGATGTCAGGGTTGTCGTGGATGTGAGAGCGGGGGTGGGCGTGGCCAGCGCTTGTTTCAGAACTCTTCACCCTGAGGCGGCTATTCACTGTTTCGAGGTGGATCCCCTAGCTCTACACCTGCTGCGGCAGAATATTCTCAGCTTGGGCAACTGCTTTGTGCATTCGGTGGGGCTAGCGGGGCAGAATAGCTGCAGAACTTGTCGCCTCTGGCCGGAGGATCCTCAGGCCGAGTGGGGAGTGGAGCAGCTGCTCCCTTTCCGGGAAGCCAGGGCAGCCCTCAAGGAGTTGGGTCTGGAGTTCATCGATGTGCTCAGGGTGGCTACAGGTGGAGAGGAGGTGGAGGGACCAGCTTGCAAGAGCAGCTCGAAGATATCAAGGTCATCTATGTGGAGTTTTGCTCAGAACAAGACCGCAAACAGATTGATCAGATGTTGGACCCTACCCATCTCCTCTGGCAGGGAGAAGTTGTAGCAGGCCAAAGAGGAGTCCTTTGCTATCTTAAGTAGAGCTTGTTTTGTCAACAACAATTCAAGCCTTGGAGAGGAGACTTAAGGTTATGAACTCAACCATTATCGTTACGGCTGCTGACAGCAAGTTTTTTGAATTGGTTCAGGGGACTATTCTCTCCATCCGAGAGAAACCTCAGGGGCACTCTGTAGATATTGGATTCTTGGATGTAGGCTGTACACCGGAGCAGTTGCAATGGATAGGTCAGTACGTTGACCACATCGTTGAGCCAGGTTGGAACTATACCCTTCCAGAGGCCGATAGACAGCCCAAGTACCTCAAGGCGCTAGTTTCCAGACCCTTCCTGCCTGAATACTTCCCAGGCTACGAAATTTACATTTGGATTGATGCGGATGCTTGGGTGCAAGACTGGTTTGCAATTGAGCTTCTTGCTTTGGGAGCAAAA
>NZ_JANSHI010000010.1:45479-101736 GCF_047461615.1 Synechococcus sp. W65.1
GTCGAGATGAAGCCCACATTCTTTATAACACTGCCCTTAAGCTACAAGGAAAAAACGCTTTGGAGATTGGGTGTTGGTTAGGTTGGTCAACTGCTCACTTGGCAGCAGGAGGAGTTACCCTTGATGTGGTGGATCCTGCTCTGGCTGATCCTCAAGTCTACGCAAGCGTTGATCAGTCTCTCCGCTCAGCTGGAGTTCGCTCCAACGTCAATCTCTACCCTGGCTATAGCCCAGCAAAGGTAGAGGAGATCGCCAAGACAGAGAATCGCCGCTGGTCTCTGATTTTTATCGATGGAGACCACACCTCACCAGCCCCCTTGCAGGATGCTCAAGTGGCAGAGCGCTATGCTGCTGAGGATGCCTTGATTCTGTTTCATAATCTAGCCTCGCCGGATGTGGCTGAAGGTTTGAATTACTTGAGAGACAGGGGCTGGAACACGATGATTTACCAGACCATGCAAATTATGGGAGTGGCCTGGCGAGGCAATGTCAAGCCCGTTGAGCATATTCCAGACCCTGCTGTGAATTGGACATTGCCAGAGCACCTCAAGGACTATCCGGTCTGTAACCTTGAGTTGTCTAGGGTGCTAGAGAAAGTTAAATTTTTTACCTTGCTGGGCTTTGAGCGTCTTTGGAGCCTTTATTCACTGGCTAAGCAGGTTTGTGAAGAAGACATTCCTGGGAACTTTGTAGAATGTGGTGTTTGCAGGGGTGGAAGCTCAGCTTTGCTGGCCTGGGTGATTAAGAACTACAGCCGTCGACCTCGCAAGCTATATGCTTTCGATACCTTCTCAGGTATGCCTGATCCAACAGAGGTGGATCGAGATTATCGAGGAGTTGCTGCCAACGATACGGGTTTTGGATCCGGTGCTTTAGCGGCACCCATTTCGGAGAACTTAGAGGTGATTGCCAGGGAACTAGGGGTCTGGGATCTAATTGTTCCTGTGCCGGGGCTGTTTGCCGACACCTTGCCTGTTTATCGAGAGCAGGTGGGCGAGATTGCCTTGCTGCATGCGGATGCAGACTGGTATCAGTCGACGATGGATATTTTTCATCATTTCTATGATCAGGTTCATTCTCAAGGATTCATCCAAATCGATGATTACGGACACTGGCAGGGATGTCGGAAAGCTGTTCATGACTTCGAGCAGGAAATCGGAGCCTTTTTCAGGTTGCATAGCGTCGATTACTCAGGGGTTTGGCTGAGTCCTTCAGAAAACCTGGTAGTGATGAGAGATAGCCTAACAGAAACCTCCAAACCACAAGGGATCCGCCTGAGCAAGATCAACGTGGGCCTTTTCCCCTACTGGGAAATGGAGACAGAGCAGCTTATCCAAGAACTGGAGGGCTTGCTGGAGCCAATTCTGCGCAGTCCTCAGCCAGAAGACTATGCTCTGATCTTCCTAGGGGATCCGGATCCGCAACTGGCCAATCAAACTCTGGAGATAGCTGCAGGCAACATAGCTCTCAGGCTCATGGAAGAGGGGTTAGAACTCAGTAGAGAGCCGTTCTGTTCAGTGGTAGCTGGCTTGAACCCCTATCAATGGGAGAGGCTGATTCCCCAACTCAACTATCGCTATCCTCTGAAGCGCGAGCGCTTTCCTAAGGGTTTACGTCCTGCCATCCAAGAGCTGCCCGTGTTGGTATTGGCCTCTTAGGGATCCACCTTGTTGTCTTGAGTTACTTGGTTGGTTGCCTACAGGACGTCTGGATTCACCCCTAGCTCCCGCAACTTCTGGGCCAGGTGCTCTGCTCTCTGCTGTTCTTGTTTAGCCCGCTGCCGCTCTTGCTCAGCCCGTTGGCGTTCGATTTTCTCTGCTTCCTCAGGAGTAGGCACCAGCTCACCATTGGGGAAGAAGTACCGAAGCTGCTGGTTGTGAATCCCCAGGTACAATCCCAGCACCCCGCTCCACCGCCACCCCTCCTTTGTGAGCGGAATCTCCTCGTATTTCTCCCCCCTTAGCCGCAAACCCATGAACTCCAGGGTCTCAGGAGAAAAATAGAAGTACTCTGGAGTTCTGAAAATCCTCTGGTACGGCTCCCGCTTCTCCTCTCGATCCACTTTGGCTGTGGACTCGGAGAGCAGCTCAACAATCAAGTCTGGATATTTCCCCCCTTCTTCCCACACCACCCAAGAAGGGCGGGGGCGGTTTTCTACCCCTTTGACCAAAAACAGATCTGGGCCGTGGAAGTCTTTGGTTTTGAGTTGGTCGCGGCTGTAGTAAACGGTAAGGTTCCAAGACAGGAAGTAGTCGTTGCGATCCTGCCAGATGCGGGTGAGGCAGCTCACCAGAATTAGAAGCTGCAAGGCGTGGAGAGAGTGTTCCATTTCGGGCTCATCGCTGAGCAGCCCCTGGGCCGAAGGCATGAGCTCTGCCAGTTGCTCGCGGGTGAGGGGAGTGATTTCCTGCAGTTTCTCTTGGGCTAGCATCTTTGCGTTGGGGGCAAGCAAGTGAATTAGCCATCGGCAGGGATCCCCATCTATGTCCCACTGCTCTGCTCCAGCTTAGCCACGCGGGCTTCTAGCTTGCGCAGGGCGCGCTGCAGCTCGGGCAAATGCCGATGAACGGCCATGCTCTTGCGCCATTCGGCAATAGGCTGATGGGGGTAGCCGGCCACGGTTTGACCAGCGGGGACGTCGCTGGTTACTCCTGTCTGGGCAGCCACGCGCACGCCATCGCCAATGTGCAGGTGCCCGGCCAGGCCGCATTGCCCAGCCAAGATGACGCGGTGGCCCAACTGGGTGCTGCCGGCAATGCCCACCTGAGCCACGATCAAGCAGTGGGATCCCGTCTTCACGCCGTGGCCAATCTGCACTAGGTTGTCAATCTTGGTGCCCCGGCCAATGCGGGTCTCGCCAACAGCGGCCCGGTCGATAGTGGTGTTGCTGCCCACCTCTACGCCGTCTTCCAGCACCACCCGGCCTGCCTGCAGCATGCGCCGCCAGGAGCCGTCGGGAAGAGGAATGTGGCCAAAGCCGTCGTCGCCGATGACGGCACCGCTGTGGATTAGGCAATCATCCCCAATCTCCGTGCGCTCGTGAATAACGCAGTTGGCGAAAAGCTGACAGCGGGATCCAATCCGCACGTGGGGGTAGATGGTTACGTTGGGGTGGATTTGGGTGTAGTCGCCAATTTTCACCCCTTCCATCACCACTACATGCGGCCCAATGGCCACACCTTCTCCCAACTCAACGCTGGGATCAATCACAGCGGTGGGATGGATCCCAACAGGCAAGCGATAGGGCTGGTAAAACAGCTCGATGGCCTGGGCAAAGAGCAGACGGGGATCCTTCCCTCGCAGGCAAGCAATGGGGCGGGGCAGAACCAGCGATTCCTCCACAATGACGGCGCTGGCTTGGGTCTGCTCCAGCAAGGGTAGGTAGCGGGCTTCACTGAGAAAACTCAGCTCTCCTGGGCGCGCCTCTGCTAGACTAGCCACGCCGTGAATTTCTAGGGTGGGATCTCCCTCGTAGGGGCATCCCAATTTTTGGGCGATCTCCTGTAGCTGCATTGGGCTTGAGATCCTCTACGATTGCAGCAGCCGCACATCCATCACGGTTCCACGCAAGTTGTAGCTAAAGGTCTCGAGCTCCAGGGGAAGGCCGACTTTGACGCGGTTGTTGCCTAGGACAATGCCATTTTCTGTCCGCTGGCCCCGTCCCCGTAAAGTAAACACCAGATCAAAGCGGTAGGGCTCTGGGTCAGGCAAGTTCTCAACCCGTCCATCGGGAAAAACCACCGGCACAGTGCGGCTGACGTTTTCCACCCGCACCACCTCCACCTGGCCGTAGGGTTGGTTGCGGATAATCAAGTCAGCCTTCTGACCTGCTTGAAAAGGTTCCAGGGATCGGCTGCTGACTCCCCGCACAATCATATCCACTTCCACGGGCAGCGTGGGGCCACCCCCCACCTGGACGACGCTGCCCACCTGCCGCCCGGGGAAAAACAGGACAGCCACAATCGCCGCTACTACAATGGCCAGCGCCCCCAGATCCAGAAGGCTGACCTTCCCCAGCAGACGCCCCCGTTCATCGACGAGCCGCATCGCCACCTCTTTTCCGACACCCTGCTTTATTGTAGGGTGCCCTACTACTAGGAAACACAGTCGTCGGCCAAGTGCAGCCACCCGCGCGCTCACCGCTAGGTAACCAGTGGCAGCCAACTGGCATAGAAGTGGAGCTGACGGGAGTCGAACCCGTGTCCGAGATGGGTACTGGGGGCTCACTCCTTCACAGGCTTAGCCTCTCTGACCCTCAAGGCGGGGATCGCCGTTTAGATCCCGGCGATGGGAGATCTCCGCCTAAGCTTAGGCTCTCCCTCGACGGAGCCGGAGAAGAGAGCTGCACCCGTTGGGGTTGTGACCCGCCCACTTAACGGGGTCGTGGGAGGATCCTCGAGCTCAGACTTCTCTTACTGAGCCTTAGGCAGCCAGAGCAGCTGCTTTACGAGCAAAAGGCACGACGTTGTTCGCACCTACTTTGTTGAGCCTAGTGGTAACGGGATAAGCTCAAGCCCGACCTGCATCATGAACCCTTGTTCGCCACCCCGTCGAAACCGTTACAGCCCCGGGGTTAGCTTACACCTAGACTAGCAAAACTCTCGGGGATCCGGCTAGAGTCTTTGCGAATGTGACAAAAGTCCTGCTATCATAACGAAAGTGTAAACTCGGGTCGGTAGCTCAGCGGTAGAGCACTCGGCTTTTAACCGATTGGCCCAGGGTTCGAATCCCTGCCGACCCAGCTTGCGATACCCTCTCCCCCCGGCCTGGCCTAGGCTAGGATTCCAGGAGGCAGGTGGGAGAGGCGGGGTGGCCGTTCTTTCGTGGCAAGACCTAGGCAAAGAGGGGGAGGTCAAGCTGTTGCTGGCGCCGTGCGTGGAGGAGGCGCTAGCGAGCCTGGCGGAGGAGGCTGAAACTCGAGAGACGGTCTTTGTCTCCAAGCTTTGGCACCGAATTCCTGCCCAGGATGCCATCCTCGATGAGTGTCTGCAGGTGCTGGCGAGGGTAGCTCTATCCCTCTGGCCTTATTGGTATGGGGAAAAGTTTGAGCCGGGCACAACGGCAGAGGTTCAAGCTCACAATCGTCTCCGCGCCCAAGAGCTACCAGCAAAACAGGATCCCGCCATTGCCAACGCCTGGCTCAAGGCGGCCATGCACCTGTGCCAACAGCAACGCCTGCCTCTGCTGCCAGGGATCCAGCGGGCGATCCAGGTGCAGCAACTGGCCAAGGCCATTGCCCCTCGCGAGCTGACCTTGGCTTTGGCAACCAATGAGACGGAGCCGGCGCCCAGCTACTTACTCGGCTTGGCCAAGGCAGCTATCTGGTTGGCTGACCACAGTCAGGCACGGCTGGTGCTGGTGGTGCCGAGCGCTTTGACTGATCACCCCGAATTGGCCTCCGTGAGCTACGGTGCCATTCGACTGCCGCTTCCTGAGAGGCTAAAGGAGTTCGACAGCTCGGTGCAGGTGGTGGTGGGTTACAAGGGATCCCCTCACCCCTTCAGTCCCGCCGAGAGAAAGCTGGCCGACCGGGTGGCAGCAGATGCGCAGTTAAAGAATTTGCTGGAATTCAACCAAACTGTACAGAGTGTTAACGGACGCGCTTTCCGAGCGGATCTGCTTTGGCGGGAGGGTAAGGTGGTGGTGGAAGTGGATGGGCCAGAGCACCGCGAGCCAAACCACTACTACCAGGATCGCCTGCGGGACTACGAGTTGCTCATCTCCGGCTACTTGGTGTTGCGGATTCCCAATGAGCTGGTGATGTCCGACTGCGAGCGGGCGGTGGAGATGATCCGCAAGGTGGTTCAATTGCAACAGAGCCGGCTTTGAGGCAGGGCTGGAGGTTGGGGAAATGAGCGATTTGTTGCCCAAAAGCGAAATCTTGCTCTGGAAGCTCCTGCTAACAGGGGAAGAACCGACCAAGTCGCAAGTGAAGCCAAAGCATAGGGCCAAAGAGCTCAAGCTGTTGGAGGAAAAGGGCCTCATTGAATGCAAGACTGTAGTCGAAAAGGGAAGGAGGATAACCCGGCTTGTGCTGACTGACAAGGCCTGGGACTGGGCTTCTACCACACCTCCAACGGCCATCGCCCGCTCCAAGTCGCCAGAGGCAGCAGTTGTTTTGCAAAAGGCGTTGGCAACCCTAGTGGATTACGCACAGCGGGAGAACGTTCCCTTGGCGCGGATTCTAGGCCTACGACCGAGTGGCGCGTTCGCGATAGCGGCGCGGAGCGCAAACAGACCCTCTCTCGGTGGAGCAGAAACGCAGCCCTGGGAAGTTAGCGAAGGGGAGGTTGATCCTAACTTCCTCGAGAAGGTCTTTCGCACCTGCGAGGAGATGGGAGGGCGCTACTACCTAGTCTACTTATCCGACTTGCGTAAAAGATTTCCCGATGTTCCCTCCTGGCTATTGGATCAGGCGCTCCTGACTTTGAACCGCCAAGCCAAGATAGTGCTGATGAACCTGGACGATCCTCTGTCCATTACTCCTGAAATCGAAGCCGCCGCTATTGACCTGTACGGCTACAAAAAGCACGTTCTTCGTGTTAGGAACTAGCCATGACTTCCAAGGAAAGTACCTCTTTCTCAATCAACCAACAAAAAGCTCTAGAAGCCCTCAAGGAGGTTGATTTTGATTGGACAGTTCATCTTAGAAAAATCTGGCAACCTCCGGATTTTGACGTTCCTGAGCTTAACCGGGATGTCAGGGAGAAGCTATTCAGCCGGCTGGAGAAGTTAATCCAATCTCCCCAGATGGAGACACCCTTTGGAATCCCTGTGCTTGGCAATGGTGGCTCTGGCAAAACCCACCTTCTCAGGGTCTTAAGACAGCACTGCTTTGAAAAAGGGGTGGGATTTGTCCTAGTGGACATGACCGATGTGAAAGACTTTTGGGAAACCGTAATCCAGGGCTACCTCACCTCTCTGCTTCAGGAAGAGCCTGATGGCACTAGCCAGCTCCAAAAAATTCTCGATCTGGTCTTTCTGAGAGCTCTCTCTACTCCCAAGCAGGCGAAGGAGATCGCCAGTTTTTCCCACGAATCTTTGCTCGACGTCATTAGACAAACTCTGCAATGGCTATTCACTCAAGATCGCAAGCACACCATCAAGTACCAAGATTGTGTACGAGCTGCCATTCTAGCTAATTCGAATGATTTTTCACTGGCGTCAATAGGTACTAGCTGGATACAGGGCCTAGGTGTGGAATCAGAGGTTGCCCGACAATTCGGTTTTACCAACGCCAGCTTAAATCCTAGTCAAGTTGTTGCAGGGCTTTCTTGGCTGATGAGCCTAAGGGGACCCACTGTAGTTGCTTTGGATCAGTTGGATCCCATTGTTGTGCAATCTCATACAAGTCCTAGTCCTTCGTCATCCTTGCAGGAGCTCTCGCCAGAGACAGAAAGAGAAGCTTCCCAAAACATCATTCATAACATCGCAGGTGGCCTCATTGGGCTACGGGACTGCCTCTCCCGATCCCTTGTCATCATCTCGTGCCTAAACCAGTCTTGGGAAATTCTAACGAAAACAGCTGTTAAAACCTTTACAGGACGCTTTGAGCAGCCTTTAACTTTGACGGCTCTTCTTTCGGCCAGTGTCGCTGAGGCAGTTGTTGTTCCTCGCCTGCAGGCTGCCTACCACAAGGTGGGCTTTATCCCTCCCTATCCTTCCTACCCGTTTAAGCCGGAGTTCTTCCAGCCGACTATCAATCCTCGGCAGCTCCTCCAGAAATGTCATGAGCACAGGGAGCAATGCCTACGGGAAGGGAGAGTTACCGAGTTAGGTGTCCCAAGTTCTGCTCCTATCACTCCAAGTCCCCCTCCACTGAAGGAACTAGATCGAATCTTTGAGGAGGCCAAGCAAAAGGTTGATATTTCCCCGTATTTACAGGAAAACGAGAGCGAGATATGGAAAGAGCCCCTAGCTTCTCTGTGCAACTTTCTCGTCTGGCAGGAAAAGTTGCCGGCTAGTATTGGCAGCCAAGTGGAAACTGACTTCCCTGGATCCAGAGGTTTCTCGCCTCTGCATTCTCGCTTGCGGCTAATCTTCTACGAGGCAAACGAGCGGGAAAGGCACCTTTGTTTTACAGCTATTCAATCAACTAATCCTAGATCTTTCCAAACTCGCTTAGTAGCTGCTAGAACGGCAGCCGGGATCGACGCGGCCCTGCGATTTCGCAAGTTGGTAGTGGTGCGCACTACCTCCCTACCAGGAGGCGAACGTACTCAGAAACTGTGGCAAAAGTTCCTTGAGGAGGGTGGGATCCACTGGCGGCCCAGTGAAAGGGAAATCAGGGTTCTGCGGGCCCTGGAGCAGCTCCAATCCAGACCCGGTTTTAGAGATTGGCTGGCGGAACGGCGACCTCTTACCCACCTGGCAAATGCTGAGTTGGATTCGGGGCTGGCCAAAATCCTTGCCTGGCTGAGGGAAGGGATCCCGGCTGACTGGGCTACGAGAGCTGAGCCTGAGGAAAAGGGAGTTTCCTCCCCTCCTAGGGCAGGCAACGGCAAAGCTCCTGAAGCCAAGCAAGACTTGCAGCCGCCGAGACCTTCGCCAGGTTTGTTTGTCGGACGACGCTGGATAGCCAACCGGGAGGGTGAGCCAGTTTTTCTGCCCATCGAGGAGCTGGTGCGGCACACTGTGATTTTGGCTGGCAGCGGCTCGGGGAAAACGGTGCTCTTGAGGCGAATGGTGGAAGAGGCAGCCTTGCAGGGGATCCCTTCCATCGTCATCGATGCAGCCAACGACTTGGCCCGGCTGGGGGATCCCTGGTCTGCCGCTCCCGAAGGCTGGACAGAGGAGGATCAAGCCAAGGCAGAGCGCTACTTTGCCCAAACCGAGGTGGTGGTTTGGACCCCTGGGCTGGCGGCGGGCAACCCCCTCACCCTTGCCCCCCTGCCGGACTTTGCTGCGCTGGCCGGTGATCCCGAAGAGCTGGATCAGGCCGTCGACATGGCCTGGGGCGCCCTCCAGGAGATCGTGGCCCCCGGCAAGACCGTCGGCGACGAGCTGAAGCGGGGGGTTCTTAAGGCAGCTTTGAAATACTTTGCCACCCACCAGCCGGGATCTCTAGCTGACTTTGCCGAGTTCCTTGCGGACCTGCCTCCGGAAGCAGGAGCCGGTATCAGCAAGGCGCCGCAACTGGCGCTGCAGATGGCTAATCTCCTCAAGGCTGCCATGGTTAACAACAAGTTGCTCCATCAACAGGGGATGGCGTTGGATCCGGCCATCTTGTTGGGGCTGGGCTCAGACTACGGCAAAACCCGGGTGTCGGTTGTCAACTTGGTGGGCCTTCCCACCCTGGGGGAACAGCAGCAATTTCTCAATCAACTGGCCATGGCGCTGTTTACCTGGATCAAGAAAAACCCCGCCCCGCCGGAAGCGCCAGTGCGCGGGCTGCTGGTCATCGACGAGGCCAAAGACTTTGTGCCCTCCCAGGGGACTACCCCCTGCAAGCAGAGCCTCCTGCGCCTGGCCGCCCAAGCGCGCAAATACGGCTTGGGTCTCATTTTTGCTACCCAAGCACCCAAGAGCATCGACCACAACGTCATCGCCAACTGCTCCACCCAGTTTTTTGGCCGAGTCACGTCTCCGGCAGCCATTGAGGTAGTGCGCGAGCAAATTGCCCAGCGGGGAGGAAGCGGAGAAGATGTGGCTGTCTTAAAGGTGGGACAGTTTTATCTCTCCTCGCAGCAGCTTCACCCGCCCTGCAAAATCCAAACTCCCTGGTGCCTGTCTTTTCACGCCCCCACCCCTCTAAACGAAGCTGAGGTGATCCAGCGCTCCCAGGCGGTCAAGCTCTAGGCCCTTATCTCAGCAGTTCTGCCGCTGTTGGCTGTCGCGGCAATCTTCCCATTGCTCGTCTATTCTCACTTGCTGCTGCCAATTCCTGAGGCTGCCTGGCAGTTGGGAGGCCTCTGGAGCTATGCTCCCTTAAGGCAACGTCGGGCAAGCTCGAGGCTTGCACGGCCACTTTGGGGAACAGGGATCCTCGGGAGCAGGGCAATGGGGCAGGGGCTAGGAAAAGCTCAGCAGCGGTGGTGGGTGTTGGGTCTAGTGGTGATTTGGGCTTGGCTGAGCTGGGGGAGGATGGCCTGGCCTGCTGCCTCCTGCCAGGATCCTCTCTTCCTCCGGCAAATCTTGGCCGCAATGGGCCGGCCTGAGGTGGTGGTGGAGGAAGTAGCTCTGTTTGATAGAGATCAGTGCCTTGTCCAGTTGGTGTTGGATCGCCGCGGGCTAAGGGGATCCCTGCCACCGGAGATCGGCCAGTTTCGCCGGCTGCGGGCTCTGTCCCTAAGCTACAACCAACTTTCCGGCCCTATCCCCGCCGAGCTGGGGCAGTTGAGGGAGTTGGAACAGCTTTTTCTCGACTACAACCAGTTCTCTGGCCCCATTCCACCGGAGCTAGGACAACTGGGCAAGCTGCGGGGACTGTTTTTGGATCACAACCAGCTCTCTGGATCCATTCCTCCAGAGCTAGGTCGGCTCAGCCGCCTAGAAAACCTCTGCTTGCAAGATAACCAGCTCAGTGGCAGCATTCCTAGCCAACTCGGCCAGCTCAGCTCTCTTAAGGGGCTGTTTTTGGATCGCAACCAGCTTTCTGGGTCCATTCCGCCCCAACTGGGGCAACTGCGCAACCTGGAAAATCTGTACCTGTCGGACAATCGCCTCAGCGGACCCATACCCCCCGAGCTAGCCCAGCTTAAGCAATTGCGGGATCTACGCCTGGCCCGTAACCAGCTCACAGGCAAGCTGCCCAGCTTCTTGGCAGAACTGCCGCGGCTAGAACGGCTCCACATTGGGGGCAACCCCGGCCTGTGCCTGCCAGCTGTCCTTTCTAGTTGGTTTGCCGGCCTCAATGAAGGGGATCCCGCTCCCACCTTCCCCTGTCCCTAGGGCAGGGATCTCCAGCTCTCGCCCTAACCTGCGATACTGGGATCAGGTGTCCACAGCCCACTACGGGAACGGTCAGCCATGTACACTCTGGAACTGCTCCTGAAAGGGAATCCTACCCCGATCGTCATCCACCAAAAAGAGGAGGAAGCGGCCAACCGCGCCTATCAAAGTGTGGTTGAGGCTCTTCGCAACGGATCCCCTCAGAGCCTAGAGCTGACCTGCGACCGCACGGGCAAGAAGGTGTTCTTGCTAACTGGCGAGCTGTGTGGCGTGCAAATGACCTCCAAGTCCGGCAACGCGCCCATGGGAGTCCGCCCTGGCTTCTTGGCCCAGTTGCAGGGCTAAGGCCAGCTTCTTAGGGGTCTATGAGTTCCCTCACTGGGAGAGAACCCCCGTTGGCTATCCGGGTAGAGGGCTTGACCTTTGCCTGGCCAGCAAGTCCGCCGGTTCTGCAGGAGTGCAGCTTTGCTGTTCCCAAGGGCCAGCTCTGGATGCTGCTGGGGCCCAATGGCAGCGGCAAATCGACCTTGCTGCAGCTCCTTTCGGGAGTGCTCACCCATCCCCAGCCCCTGGCGGGGTTCTGGGAGGTGCGGGGGCGGCTAGGCTACGTGTTTCAGAACCCGGATCAGCAACTGTTTATGCCAACGGTAGGGGCCGATGTAGCTTTTGGTTTGGGGGCAGAGCCCCTCACCTTGGAAGAAATCCAGGAGCGGGTGGAGAGGGCCCTGGAGCAGGTGGGCTTGCGCCACTTGATCCGCCGGCCCATCCACGGCCTCAGCGGTGGGCAGAAGCAACGGGTAGCAGTTGCCGGGGCGTTGGCCCAGCGCTGTGAAGTGCTGCTGTTGGACGAGCCGACGGCCCTCTTGGATCCCGATAGCCAGAGGGATCTGCTGCGCTGCGTCCGCCAACTGGTGGATCAAGAGGGGATCACCGCTCTTTGGGTCACCCATCGGCTGGCAGAGCTGGAATGGGCAGACGGGGCGATCTTTCTGGCGCAAGGGCAGGTACGCCAACAGGGATCCCCGGAACAGGTGCGGCAGCAGATTAGCCAACTGTTTGGCGGCTTGAGGTGATCCCAAAGAGATTGCAAAAGGATGGCAACACCCTCCGGCGGGGGCTACATAGAATAGTAGGTAGTAGATTCACTGCGATTGGTTGGCCAACGGTATCATCTTCAACCTATCCGTGGACAATCTGCGTCAACCAACCCAGGGGTGAAGAGCCCTGCCGGTCGAAAGGAGCTTGAGAATATGGGACTGTCTGAAGTCATTGCCAAAGAGCTGGAGAACGCGCGCAAAGTCTGCTCTGAGTACGGCGAAGGGGATCCCCACTGCCGTGCAGCCTGGGATGCGGTAGAGGAGGTGCTGGCAGCCCGCAGCCACCAGCCAAAGGCCCCCACCAGCCTCGAGCAGCACTGTGCTGAAAACCCCGACGCTGTCGAGTGCCGCGTTTACGACACCTGATGTCTGGGTTAAAACGCAGCAGCCTGCCAGCTCCCTAGGGGCGGGCTCTGTTTTTCTCTCACGGAGAGAGCTTTTGAGCAGAATCAGCCCGCAGCCATTGCCTCATCCACAAGACAAAGGCTATTCCCAGCAGCACCGTTTGCGGGATCAGCGTCTGCCAAGTGGGATAGATCCCCAACCAGCGCAGCTTCGGGATCCCGGATAAGGGGGTCGTCGGAAGCCAGCCTGCAACTTGCAAAGCGTGGAGGCTGCTGCCCAGGAACTTAAAGCCCAAGTAAAAGATCAGCAGGCTTAAACCCCGGAAAAAAGCCCCCAAGGGCAGTTTTAGACCCAAGGGCAAAAGCAAAACTGCCACTCCTGCAAGCAGAAGAGCTCCCAAGCCAATTCCGAGCCAGAGATCCCGAGCCGGCAGGGAAGGCGCCAATCCCACATAGAACACCACCGTTTCCGCCCCTTCGCGAAACACGGCTGTAAAGGCCAGGAAAGCTAGGGAAAAAACCTGACCGCTGGCAAGGGCTACTTGAGCTTGTTCGTGGACGAAAGTTTGCCAGGCAGCGGTGGCCGACCGCCGGTGCAGCCAGAGGCTGATCGAAAACAGGAGAGCTGCTGCCACCAGCCCCGTGATCCCCTCCAGCACCTCCTGGCGGGTATGGGTAAGTAGCTGCTGGAAAAACAGCTTGACCAAGAGACCAAGCAGCACCGCTGCCAATAGACCCGCCGCTCCTCCTAGCCACACCCAGCGCTGCTGGGCCGACTGCCCGCTCTTCCCAAGAAGCGCCACCAGAGCTAACAGCACCAGAAGGGCTTCCAGACCCTCCCGCAGCAGGATCGAGGTAGCATCCAGGAAAGTGTAGTCCGACATGCTCAGCCGGCAGGCGGCTTAAAGGCCTAGGCGTTGGCTGGAATAAACTTCAAAGCTGCCGAGTTGATGCAGTAGCGCAAGCCTGTTGGCGGGGGGCCATCCGGAAACACATGCCCCAGGTGACCGCCACAGTTGGAGCAGTGCACCTCGGTGCGGGGCACAAGCAGCTTCCAGTCGGTCTTGGTGCCAATCACCCCTGGAGCAATTGGCTGCCAAAAGCTGGGCCAGCCGGTGCCGCTGTCGTATTTGGCTTCTGAAGAGAACAGCGCCTGCCCACAGCCCGCGCAGACATAGATCCCTGGGGCCTTGTTGTTGTAGTAGGCATTGCGGAAGGGGGGTTCAGTCCCTTCTTGACGCAGCACGTAGTACTGTTCTTCAGTAAGCAGCTGCCGCCACTCGGCGTCGCTTTTGGTTACGGGGTAGCTTGGTTGAGCCATTGGTGGTTGCTCTCCTGTCGTCCTCAATTCTAACGCTTCTTCCTGCTCTGCCTCCGCTCTTCGGCACGTCGGGGGGAACCGGGGAGTTTCTAGGAGTTCTATCGGAAACTTCTATCCTCGGCTAGGGGCATACTCCCGCTACAATGGGCGCAGGCAAAGACGGAGCTTCTTATGTTGCTAGTCGGCTCAGGTGCCAAGTTTGTGCAACAGCTCGAGCAGGCTGGGGCTTTGGCCATGTTTGTCACGCCGGAAGGGGGATCCGAAGGACACTACCTGCGGCGGCTGCGCGGGGCCGGCTATGAGGTGGTTACCCTCTCTAGCAAGGGAATTGGGGATCTGGCCAGCTATCTGACGCGCAGCCATGGGGTGCGGCCTGCCACCCTAGGCAAGTCGCAGCGGCGCACCTACTTCTACCCTTCGCTAATTGAGCAGTACCGGGCCACTTTGCCCCCCAAGGCCAAGGGATTGGTCTTTTGGTTTTACGAAGGGCATGTCCTCAGCCGGCAAGAACTCTCCTACTTGGTGAAGCTAAGCCAAGAAGACAAGGGCGTGAAATTTGTGGTGGAGCTGGCTCGAGAGCGGTCAATTCGCTGGCAACCTTTAGAGAGCGCCCTGCAGAGCGCCTGAGGATTGGCTTAGATTCTTTGCTACCATCTCAAGTAGGCGGCCTTGCTGGTGGCTAGTTGTACCTGTGACCTTGCCGAAAGCCTCGCTGCACCAGGGCACTTGGTTCAAGCTCATCTGTGGCGCAAGTTTCCACCACTTGCCCTCAATTCGGGAGTTAGCCTTTCTCTACACCCTAGCTGGGGCCGATTGCATCGACGTTGCCGCTGAGCCGGCTATTGTCCGAGCTGCCCAACAAGGGATCCAGCGAGCCCAAGCAGAAGACCCGCAAGCGGGATCCCCTTGGCTGATGGTTAGCCTTAACGACGGCGAGGATGTCCATTTCCGCAAGGCAGCCCTGACAGAGCCCACCTGCCCTGCCGAGTGTCCACAGCCTTGTGTGGCGGTCTGTCCGCCCCATGCCTTGGTGCCTCTAGGCCCCTCTGCCCGGGTTTACATCCAGGCGGAGCTGTGCTACGGCTGTGGCCGCTGCGAGCCCGTCTGTCCCTACCGGCGCATTGTTACCTCTGGCTATCAGGTGGCAGTAGCGGAGGTCTTGCCGTCTCTAGTGGAGCTGGGCGTTCAGGCAGTAGAAATTCACACCTGTATCGGCCGGCAGAAGCAGTTTGAGCAAGTGTGGAGAGCCCTGAAGCCATGGCTGGGACGGCTGCAGGCCGTCTCGATTAGCTTTAACGATGGTCCGGGCCTTGAGGCCTATTTGCGGGATCTGTTGACCCTGATGGATCCCGTGCCGGAGGTGTTGATCTGGCAGGTGGACGGCCGGCCCATGAGCGGAGATATTGGCGCTGGCACCAGCAAGGCCACCCTAAAGCTGGCCCGCAAGGTGCTGGACATGGGCCTACCTGGCTATGTGCAATTGGCAGGTGGAACCAATGCGCAAACAGTGTCGCTGTTGGATCCCTGCTGGCCAGTGGCGGGGATCGCCTTTGGCAGTTATGCCCGCCAGTTGGTGGCTGCCCATCTAGAGGAAGGATCTGGCCTGACCACAGCGATCCTGTTAGCCAAGCAGTTGGTGCAGCAGGTAAAGCAGCGGCCAGTTGCCCTCCGACCGAGCTGTTTTTCCAGTGCTTGACAGCGTCGCTTGACCATGAGTTTCCCAGCCCAGCCCTTGAACAGGGAACCCACCTCCTTTCCCGGACAAGTCCTCTACAACGACGACTTAAACAAGCTCCTGGACGTTCTGCCCGCAGCCATCCGGGAGCGGCTGCAGCAGCATCCTCACTTAAATCTGCTGGTGGAGGTGGTGCTGGATCTGGGCCGCCGCCCGGAAGCCCGTTTCCCCGGCTTTGCGGAGTACCTCTCCGAGGAAGTAGTTAGCCGCGCCGACCTGGATTTGGTCATCAGCCAAGTGGGGGAGTTTAGCAGCGACAACCGGGCTGGCATTGCCTCAACACTGCACCGGATTAGCGCCATCCGCAACCGCCAGGGCACGATCATTGGCCTTACCTGTCGGGTGGGCCGTTGCGTGGTCGGTGTCATCAACATGATCCGGGATCTAGTGGAGCAGGGCCGCTCAATGCTGTTGCTGGGCCGGCCAGGAGTAGGCAAAACCACTGCCCTGCGGGAAATTGCCCGCGTTTTGGCAGACGAGCTGCACAAGCGGGTCATCATCATCGACACCTCTAACGAGATTGCCGGGGATGGCGACGTGCCCCACCCAGGGATTGGTCGGGCTAGACGCATGCAGGTGGCCAGCCCAGAGTTGCAGCACAAGGTGATGATCGAGGCGGTGGAAAACCACATGCCGGAAGTGGTGATCATCGACGAGATTGGCACAGAGTTGGAAGCTTTAGCCTCCCGCACCATTGCCGAGCGAGGGGTGCAACTGGTGGCCACTGCCCATGGCAACCGCATCGAAAACCTGATTAAAAACCCCACCCTCTCGGATCTAATAGGCGGGATCCAATCCGTCACGCTGGGGGACGAGGAGGCACGGCGGCGGGGCTGTCAGAAGAGTGTCCTGGAGCGCAAGGCTCCCCCGACTTTTGAGATTGCGGTGGAGATGCTAGAGCGGCATCGCTGGGTCATCCACGAAGATGTGGCAGCCACAGTGGATTGCCTCCTACGTAACCGCGAGGCGTCAATCCAAATACGCAGCCTGGACGAACGCGGCCAAGTGGTGATTGTGCGCAGTACCACTGGCATGAACGGACGCTCAAGCCTCTTGCGACCCCAGTGGCCCCCTCCTGCCGACACTGCCCTGTTTGCTGGGGGGGGCACTTGGGGATCCTCCGGCCGCCTGGAGCCTTTACCTTTGGAACCGGTTGCGGCCCGTCTGCAGCAACCTGGATTGTCCTTAGCGAGGGAGGAAGAACCTACCTCCTCCGCGGGGTCGCTAGCCAGCCCCCGGTCAGAGTCCAAAGCCGAGGAGGAAAAGGAAGCGGAGCTCCCGCAAGACCCAGAGGGGCTCCTGAGGATCTACCCCTATGGGGTTAGCCGTTTCCACCTAGAGCAGGTCATCCGGACCCTGCAGCTGCCGGCGCAGGTTACCAAAGACCTGGATGAGGCCGATATTGTCTTGGCTTTGCGATCCCAGGTGCGCAGCCGCTCCAAGATTCAGCAACTGGCCCACTCCCGCCAGATCCCCATTCATACCGTCAAGGCCAATACCCTGATTGCTCTGGCCGGCGCCCTGCGCCGCATCCTCAACATTGAAAGTGAGGAGGGGGCCCAGTCAGACCTGGAGCTGTTTATTCAGGCTAGCACAGCAGAAGAAGCAGAAGCTCTGGAAGAAGCTCGCCTGGCGGTGGAGCAAATCGTCATCCCCAAGTCGCAGCCGGTGGAGCTCCTACCCCGCTCTGCCCACATCCGCAAGCTGCAGCATCAGCTGGTTGAGTCCTATCACTTGCGCGCTCAGAGCTTTGGCGAAGAGCCCAACCGCCGCTTGCGCATCTATCCCAACTAGGCTAGCCGGCAGCCGGCAATCATCCCCGCCAGCAGGATAAAGCCTTGCACCACGTTCTCGCCAAAGATAGCTGGGTAGAGGCCGGGGGAGGAATGGACCCGGTGAAGCTGCCAGGTTTGCCGAGCCCAGAGGCCGGCGGCAACTGCCAGGCTGAGGAAATAGATCGCGTGCAACTGCAGGCTAAGCCCCACCCCCAAGAGGGCAATGGTGGTGCCTAGGAAAAAGAGCCCCACCGCCCTTGGGGTTTGCCGGCCAAAGAAACGGGCGCTGGAGTGGATCCCAGCTCGCTCGTCGTCTTCGCGATCCGAGAGAGCATAAACCGTATCAAACCCTAGAGTCCAGAGTACCGTGGCCAGCCACAGCCAGCCCAGCCCCTCCTCCCACAGGGGTAGTTGGGGATCCTGACCTCTCACCGCTGTCCAACTGATGAGCACGGCAAATCCCCAGGCCAACGCCAGGATCAGTTGGGGCACTGGAAAAACCCGCTTGGCCCCTGGGTAGAGCAAAATCACCGGCACCGCTGCCACACAGAGGGCAAAGCTAACGGGGTTGAGCAACAGCGCCAGCCCTCCCGCACAGGCCAAGCAGAGCAACGCCATTGCGATGCCGACGCCAACACTCAATTCGCGGCTGGCTAGGGGGCGGGTGCGGGTGCGCTCCACCAACGGATCCAAGTCCCGATCCCAGAGGTCGTTGATTACACAGCCTGCCCCGCTAGCGGCCAAACTGCCTAGAACGAGAATCCCGACCAATGGCCAAGGCGGCGCTCCGCGTCCGGCTAGGAAAGCTCCCCACAGAGCAGGGATCATCAAAATCAAGCGTCCTGCCGGCTTGTGCCAGCGCAGCAACCGTAAAATTGCTCCGCCAGTAGTCCAGAGTGCAGGAAGAGAAGCAAGCATGCCCGGCCGCACCAGTGGCTTCGGCTCCGCCCCAATCTTAAATCATCCTGAACCAACCGATGTTGGAACTTTTGAGGTTCCACCGGCCGTCTTAGAGCCTTGAATCGCGGTTTGGGACCTTTCTCCCCTCTGTTGGCCAACCCTGAAGTTTGATATCCTAGCGGGCGGCTGCTTTTTCCCTGGGAGCGCAAGGCGGAGTTTGCTTTCCATGACCAGTCAACTTCCCCAAGCTAAGGAAGCTTCCCCCCTTCAGGAGACTCTGCTGGTGGTGGAGGATGAGGATGCGATCCGGGAAACCGTTGCCCTTGCTCTGGAAGAACAGGGGTACCGAGTTTTGCAAGCTGCCGACGGCCGGGAGGCACTAGAGCTGGTGCATACAGCCGAGCGGCTGGACTTGATGATCCTCGATCTGATGCTGCCCAGTTTGAATGGCTTGGATCTGTGCCGGCTGTTGCGTAGGGAGGGTAACACCCTTCCTATTTTGATGCTGACGGCCAAAAGCAGCGAGACTGACCGGGTGGTGGGCCTGGAGCTGGGGGCCGACGATTACCTAACTAAGCCTTTTGGCATGCGGGAGCTGATTGCCCGCTGTCGCTCTGTGTTGCGCCGTCGGCAGCAGGCTTACACCAGCGAGGCCACAGTGCTCCGCTACGGGGATATTTGCCTGTTTACCCAGGAGTGCCGCGTGTTGGTGCGGGGGGTGGAGGTCAGTTTCTCGCCTAAAGAGTTCCGCCTGTTGGAGCTGTTCATGTCCCATCCCCGCCGCGTCTGGACGCGGGAACAGCTTCTGGAGCGGGTCTGGGGATCCGACTACATGGGCGACAGCAAAACCGTGGATGTCCACATCCGCTGGCTGCGAGAAAAGTTGGAGGTGGATCCCAGTAACCCCGAGTATTTGGTAACGGTGCGCGGCTTTGGCTATCGCTTTGGCTAGGTTTGGGAGCTTCTCTCGCGCCAGCGGCGGGCAAAGGAAAGGGCCTCGGCGCGGGTTTGGATCTGGCCCCAAGCTTGGGCCTCCTGGAGCTCTTGCAACAGCCGGCCTACCCAGGGGCCAGGTTGGCCACCTAAGGTGTGCAGTAGGTCGCGGCCATCCAGCAGGGGCACCAGATGGGCCAGGGGATCCTGGGGATCTTCGTAGCGGCTAAGCCAAAGCTGGATCGTTTCTGCCGAGCTGCCGGTGGCTGCAGCCAGCAGGGCTAGGCCGCCAAAGAGGGATCCCGCCTGCTGGTAGAGCCGCCACTGCTGGGGAGGGGTGGGAGAGCTGGCCAAAAGCCTCTGGAAGTGGGGCAGAAGCTGGTGCAGCCTTTGGACGGCCCGCATCTCGGCCCGGCTAAAGCGCAGCCGTTCCAGTTCGATTTCCACCGTCTCGGCAGGGGTGCCTGCCGGATCCCAGAGCAGGGCTGCCAACACCGTCGCCAACAGGCTGCTGCGCCGATCCGCCAAAGGCTGAGCCAGCTCCGCCAGAGTGCGGGGGTACTGGGGTTGCCAGATCTCGGCCCATTGCCAGACGGCTTGGGCCTGGGCAAAGCCAGGGCTCTGGGGGGCTAGGCGGGGCAGCCAAGCCGCCAGCAGACCTGCCGCCACGGCTGCCTGCAGGTGGGCCAGGCCCGGGATCCCCGTCTCCAACAGGGTCACCACCTCGGCCCGCACCCGTTCTGCTGCCACATTGGCCAAGAGGGGAGCCCGCTGGCGAATCGCCTCTGCCGTGGCCGGATCCAGCGCAAACCCCAGTTGGGCTGCTTGGCGATAGGCCCGCAACAGCCGCACCGGATCGGCGCTGAGGTTGTCGGGGTGAACCATGCGCAGACACCCCTGCTGAATGTCCGCCCGCCCCCCTGTGGGATCCAACAGTTGCCCCTCCCGCAGCTCCAGGGCCAGGGCATTGCAGGTGAAGTCCCGTTGCCACAGATCCGCCGCCGGGGTGGGGCCCGCCTGCAGGGCTACGTCCACCGTCGCCGCTGTGGGAGGGGAAGCCCCTCCTTGGCCCAGCACGATACGGGCAATCTGTCGCTCCGCATCTAGCACCACAAAGCCGGCTTTCAGCCGCCGCGCCACCCCTGCTGCCCACCCCACCGGATCCGCCGGACACATTAAATCCAAATCCACTGGCCCCTTGGAGTCTCCAGACTGGCCTCGCAGCCAAGCCAGGTAGGCATCCCGCAGGGATCCCCCCACCCAGTAGCTCCCCTGGGGCAGCCACTCTTTGGGAAAGGGCAGCCGTTGGTGGAAATAGGCCAGCAGCCACTCGGTCAGCAGGGCTTCGCTCATCGATTTTGCACAGGGGGAAACTTTGATTTAAAGGCTAGGATCCCCAGAGCACAAGTACTTGGCCAGGCCGTGCCTGCACCTAACCGCTGGGCAAAAACAGGTGCTAACTGTGGCCTGCCCCCCGCCTAGAGTCCTTTTGCCTAACGCTCCAGCAGCGAGCTGCCCACCGCAGCCGGCACAAAAGCAGGTGCTGAAGGAACCAGATGGGGCTGCACCAGAGCTGCCAGGCCAGCAATAAATAGCGGGTCGGCGTTCAAGGCGGGCACACGGCGAAAATCGCGGATCCCAGCCCGGTGGGCCAGCTCTCGATACTCGATGTCGATCTCTTGCAGGGTCTCGATGTGCTCTGAGACAAAGCTAATCGGCACCACCAGCAGTTGCTTTACTCCCCGCGCGCCTAGCTCTGGGATTACTCTCTCGGTGTAGGGCTGCAGCCAGCGCAGCGAGCCCACCCGGCTCTGGTAGGAGAGCGTGTAGCCATTTGGGCGTCCCACCTGGCGCCAGATGAGCTCGACGCAGGCCTCCATCTCTTGCTGGTAGGGATCCCCGGCCTGGGTGACGTAGCTTTCGGGAATGCCGTGAGCGCTAAAGAGCACATGCACTTCTAGGGGATCCTCGAAGGCGTCCAACTGCTCCCGGATGGCCCTAGCCATGGCCTGGACATACTGGGGCTGATCGTACCAGGAACAGATCTGGCGGCGCTCGATGCGGGCCAGCTCTGGGTCTTCGGCCCAGAGGCGATCCAGGAGCTTGAAGCTGGAGCCAGTTGTGCTGATGGAGTACTGCGGGTACAGCGGCAGCACCACCAGGCGGGTGATCCCGTCCGACTTGATCTGCTGCACCACAGACTCAATGAGCGGGTGCCAGTAGCGCATGGCGACATACACTGGCACGTCGTAGCCCGCCGCCACCAGTTGGGCCTGCAGCTTTCGGGCCTGTTCAGCGGTGATGCGCCGCAAAGGAGATCCCCCCCCGATGGCAGCGTAGTTGCGCCGGGATTTGGGCGCTCGCAGGATGGAGATGGCCCAGGCAAATGCCCCCTGCAAAAAGGGAAAGGGCAGCCGGATGAGCTCCGGATCGGCAAAGAGGTTGTAGAGAAAGGGCTGCACATCAGCCTGCGTTTCTGGCCCCCCCAAGTTCAGCAGGAGCACGCCGCATTTGGACATAACAAGCTCAATGACCTTCCTTATCCACTGTAGAAGGTCTTAGCCCCTAGCGAGAAAGGAATTCTCAGCTTTCCGTGGGTCGAAGCGTATCCCCGCCCTCTACTCCGCTGCTCTTGGGCTGGCGTTAGAACTCTTGGCCGCGGTAAACCCGTTGTAGGGCCGGCGTGACCGAATAGCTATCGACATCGGCCAGGCTCAACTTCAAGCGCAGCGTATTGAGCAGCCTCCAGTAGGGGGGCACAAAAGGGGTTAAGGACTCCGTCCCGCTGACGCGAACGGGAAAGGGTTGATGGGGGAGGGAGTGGGCAACCCTCTCCAGAGGGCAGCCACGGTAGCGGAGCAAGCTAGACCCGACCAGGGAAGCTGAGGATTCCCCTTGGCTGGGATCCACCGTCAGGCCGCGAAACTGAATCTTCCCTGGACGAGAGGCTTGTCGATAGCGCAGGTAGCGACCCCAGAGTTGTGCCAGCCACTCCGGCAAAGCCTCAGGCCGAACGTGGAAGCGCTCCGGCAACAGACGGTCGTTGAGAAAGCCGATGAGCCCAGACCAGGACTTCCAGAGCAAGGCGGCGACGAGGCGAGTAGGGGGAGAGGATGAGATTTTCATAGATCTCTGCACAGCCGAGAGTTGGCGTCGATTATACCAGTCCAGAAAGGACTCCGTCCCGCTGCGCGAACGGCTGGAATGCTCGCCCTGAACGTCTTGCCGCAAAAAAAGGGAAGCTGGCTTTCGAGCCAGCCCGTGGAGCCCCCCAAACCCAAAGGACTCCGTCCCGCTGCGCGAACGACTACAATGGGCCCAAGGCTTGTCTGCCCTTTTCCTCTGGCAAGGGAGCGGCATTGCCCAAACAAGCAGACTCTAGCGACCACTGCAGTGAGCTGAGGGACTCGAGGACATGACCTGGCGCAGCAACATCACTCCCAGCGAAAGGCCTCCGGCCCGCTGGCGCGAACGGCTGTGGGGATCCCTTCCTTACCTTCTGCCTTTGGTATCGGCTTTGCCCTTGGGCTTTGTCCCCTCGGGGCTGTTTCAATCCCTGCCAGGACTGATCCCTATCTTTCTACCGCTACTGCATTTGTTGCCTCTGGTCACGGGCTGGCTAGGGATGGGGCTGTTCTTTGCCCTCCTCTTTTTCGTCATCCGCAACGGCCGCATCGCCCACTTTGTTCGCTTCAATACCATGCAGGCGCTGCTGCTCAACATTGCCCTGTTCTTGGTGCAAGTGCTGCTGCAGGTGTTGGGTAGGCTCCTTGGCAGCCTAGCGCTAGGGGCAGTGGGCAGCATTTTGGCCAACACTGCCCTTCTGGGAGTGATGGCTGTTACTCTCTACGCTTGGTCCCAGAACCTGCGTGGCCGCTACGCCGAGGTGCCGGTGCTCTCTGAGGCTGCCTATGCTTGGATTCGCTATTAATTCCTGGCCAAGAGGGAAGTGGGCCCAAGGCTGTCTGTTTGGCTAACGCCTGCCACAGAAGCCGGAAGCTGCCCTGCGGCCTGGAGCTATCGAAAACATCCGCCCGGTGCGCGAAAGGCGGGCTCTTGGAAATGGTGAAAGCGTTACGCCAACCGGGGTTGTTGGTCGGGCTTGCGCTGCTGGCCGGAGTGTTGGCCCTGCTCTGGCCAATGCTGCAGCAAGGCTATCCCATGACTCACTCCACCCACTTCAACCTCAGTTGGGCCTTTCAGTATCAGCGCCAGTTTTTCGGCGGGCAGTTTTACCCCCGCTGGCTGGAGTACTCCAACTTCGGCTACGGCAATCCCACCTTTGCCTTCTACCCGCCTTTGTGTATGGTAGCCACCCTGCCCTTTCGCGCCCTGGGGCTGGACCTGCCCGGCTCTTTGGTGGCCAGCATGGGTCTAGCGATGGCGGTCTTTGGGCTGGGGCTATACGTTCTGCTGCGGCAGGTGCTTCCTTGGGCTTTGGCGCTGGTCTTGGCCCTGCTGAGCATGGCCGGCCCCTATTGGTTGGTAGATATCTACCAACGGGGTGCAATTGGAGAAGTGTGGGCCATTGCCGTCTCCCCCTGGGTTTTCTGGGCCTCGCTACAGGTGATTTGCCGGCCTCAGTCCCTTTGGCCAATTGGAGCGTTGGCCGTTAGCTATGGCCTACTGGCCCTGTCCCATTTGCCCACTTTGCTGATTTTTACTCTGGTTTGGCTGCCCCTACCGTGGGTGGTGGGGGGAAGGGATCCCTTCTGGCCCAGAGTGGGACGCTGCTACCTGGGATTTGGTCTGGGACTGGGGTGGGCGGCTTTTTATTTGCTGCCGGCTTTCTGGGATCAGCGCCATGTCCAGGTGGATTTTGTCAACTTTGCCGAGGAATACATGCCCCAGCATCGCTTAATGCTGAGCGGGCTAACTCAGCTTCAGCCGCGCTGGACAGAGCACTGGTTTGAGAGCAACCTGGTGGGGTACTGGGTCTGGATGGCAGCGGTTGTGGTGGGCGTTGGGATCTTAGTTTTTCTAGAATGGCTGGTCCGCCGGCCGGGGAGGAGTTTTGATGCGGCTGGATCCCTTGCCAGAGCTACCTTGCTCTACAGCTTTGGGGCTAGCCTAGTGGCGCTGCTGATGACGACGGATCTGCTGGCTTGGCTCTACGAGTGGTTTTTGCCCCTGCGGCGCATTCAGTTTTCCTGGCGCTGGATGGCAGTGACGGCGGTAACCGTGCCCTGGCTTTTGGGGTCTCTAGCGGGTTGGGGATGGGGGCAAAGGCGCCTGCGGCTTCTCTTGCTGGTGGGGATCGGACTAGCTATGGGGGTGCAAACTTGGCAGGGCTTTCAACTCTTGTCCAAGGCCAGCTTTGATCCACAGCTTGTTCAAACTTTTCAAGAGCTGGCTACAGCTAAGCAGTTTCCCAAGGAGCCCCAAGAGAGGCCCGGCATTGCTTTCTTGCACCTGCACTGGCGCTTTCCCGATGGGCTGGCGCTGGTGGATGCGCAGGAATACCGGCCCCGCCAGGCCACGCTGACCATGCCGCCCCCGCAGGTGGATCCGCTGCTCCAGTGGCAAGGCGAGCTGGGGGATCCAGCCGCGCAGCTACAGGTGGAAGAGTGGCGCTATGGCTATCGCCGCTTTCGCGCCATCAATCCCACGACTCAAGAGCAGCCCGTAGTCTTGCGCACGTTTTACTATCCCGCTTGGCGAGTTCAAATTGATGGACAGTTTAGGGCTGCCGAACACGACGGGTCGGGGCTGTTGCAGGTACGGATTCCCCCGGGAGAGCATCGCGTGGAAGTGCGCTACCTGGGCACGGCAGCCGAGTGGCTGGGCTGGATCCTGACCGGTGTAGCTGGTGTGCTGCTAGTAGAGCTGCGGCGGCTTGTGCGTTGGTTGAGGTTGACCAAGGCGGCGTAGGCCCTGCCGTGCCACTCTTCTGGAGCGGACTTTTCTTTCTTCCTGCTTCCACAACCGGCTACTACCCCCCCAGAGGGATCTGGCCAGGCGTCACCTCCCCTCGAGCTGACGGTAGCCGCCCCTTGCTCTTGAGAGAGCAAGCTGGGAAAGGATCCCCCTCTAGGCCTGCGGAGAACGTCAATTGAGTTTCTCTTAGGCTTGTCTCCCGGCAGAGGGAGCTTTTCTCCGCTACCCTAGAGCTAGTAAAGCAAAGAGATTGGCAGCAATGAGCCACTACGAAGGGCGTCCTGCCCAACTCGGCTTCCTCAAGGAGGGAGAGCAACGCCCCCGCCGACGACGTGGCCAGGCCTTGCAGGTGGGAGTGCTTGGCTTCTTGGTGGGATTGGGGCTTGTGGGAGGAGCCTGGTGGTACAGCAGGGGGCCGCGGCAAACTTTTTCCCTGTATTGGCTGACCACGGTTGACAACTCTATCCACTACGTGCAGCAGGAGCGATCCCTTCGCGCCTTCGACGCCCAAGAGGCCATTCGTAGGGCTCTGGAGGAGTTGATCGCTGGACCCAAGGATCCCCGCCTCACCACCGCTATTCCTCCCCAGACGCGGGTACTGGATGTACGGGTGGAAGGCGACGATATCTTTTTGAACTTCTCCCCCGAATTTACGCAAGGGGGGGGATCCACCGCAATGATGGGTCGGATTGCCCAGGTACTCTACACGGTTACTAGCCAAAACCCTAATGCACGGGTTTGGATCTCCGTGGAGGGACAGGCCCTCGAAGTGCTAGGGGGAGAAGGGCTGATTCTTGACCAACCCTTGACGCGGGCCTCGTTCTTGCCCAGTTTCCCGCTTCCGGCAGAATCCAAGGCAGAGCCGTCAGCCGCATCGGCCTCTTAAGCAGCCATGCTCTCGGGGGTGAAGCTATCTCCAGCGTCCGCCCTTGGCCAACCAACGGTGAAGCTGGGCCAAAAGGTGCTGCTGGTAGACCCCAACTCCGGAAGAACAACTGCGAAAGACTTCATATGCCAGACTCATTTTCCAGCCGCTCGAGACTAGCGGGGTTGGGATCCAGCTTCAGGGAGTAGAGGCCGTAACAGGCCAGCAGCCAATTGAGAAGACGAGCTGCAATGCGGGCAGTTGGTCGCGTTGCCGAGCTTACCGCCACCCCTCCCAGGGAAACGCCGACCACAGGACGAGCGGCGAAGATGGCCTCACAAGTTTGTAACAACCGAAACCAGCTCAGCCCCCCTGGCTCTGGGTGGTGCACTGCTGGCGCTAGCGAGGGATCCAGCACGCTACAGTCCACCACCAAAAACACTGGCTGCTCCGGCAAAACCTCGACGATCTGCTGCGGATCCCAGGCCTCTTGAGCCCAGAAAATGGGGCTGTGGTGGTCTCTTAGCCAAGCGTAGGCGCGGGCACTGCTGCTGCGCAGCCCCACGTGCACTACCGGCAGGCCGTGCTGGTAGAGCAGCTCTACCCAAGCGCCGTTGCCGTAGCTCATATCTTGATCTGGCTGGGTCATCTCTATGGGGGGCATGAAGTTGGCATGAGCGCTGCAATGCACCACACTGAGACTCAAGTAGTGCTTCCAAAGGGCACGAATGGCCCCCCAACTGGCTGCTAGAACCGAAGGCAACAAGACCGGCCACTGTTGTCGTCGCCAGGCCTGGGTCACTGCTGCCTCACACAGGCCATAGGGTGGCTCATCCATCAGCCCCGGCAACTGCGCCACCGCCAGCTGATCCACATCGATCCCCAAGCGCGGCTCAAAAGCACACAGTTCTGCGCCTGCATTGAGGATGGTCAACGGAGCTTGGGTATCCGGGCCAAAGGCAGTGGGAATGAGGAGAACCCTGGCGCTGGACTGGGAGCAGGGATGGAGGGACCACTGGGCCATAGGCGGCGTTTCTGCTTGCCAAAGGGGGGATCCCTACCAAGTTACTCGACCCCGCAGTTGCTCCATCTTGGCTGGGCCGATGCCCTTAACGCGCTGCAGATCCTCCAAAGAAGAAAAGGGGCGGGCCTCGATAATCCGTTGCGCCAGGTCTGGGCCGATGCCAGGCAACTGCTCCAGTTCGGCTGCCGTGGCTGTGTTCAAGTTAACGCGAGGGGGACTGGGGGTAGCTAGCGAAGGGGAGGACCTCGAGGTGGCCTCTAGCAGCTCCGGCTCTACTGTGGGGGAAGTAGGGGCAAGCGGAAGGGGGTTGGGGCAGCGGCGGGCTGCTTCCTCTACTTCCTCCCGCAAGCGACGGCTGGGGCCAAAGCGGGCCTCGGCCAGGAGCCGCTCGAACTCTCGCACAAAGTGATCCACCACCTGCCTATTGCGGATAATCAAGAGGTTTTCGTCGTTGAGGTGGTTGGCCGAGACTGACCAGTTGTGGGAGCCGGTGATCACCGTGGCCTGGGGGGTGCCCGGATCGAGAATAGCGAACTTGTGGTGTAGCTTGTCGCCGGGGGCGAGGTTGGGTATGCCTATGGCTTGGGGGGGCTGCTGCCAGGGCAGGCGGGCCGGATCCAGGCGGCAGTTTTCGTCTGGAAGCGCCAACCCCCACATCTCCAGGGTGCGGCTATAGTCGCGGAAGGCAAAGCCGGGATCAAACAGGCCGCGGATCTCCACCTTGCGCTCCTGGTGCAGTTGCCGGAGCTGGTTGGCAATGCCGGAGTCGGTAAAGACAAACAGAGCCAGATCCACCCGCTTCTGCGCTTGGGCCAGGGTGGTCGCAATAATGCCGTTAGAAGTAGCCTCATAGGGCAGGGAACGGCTGGCGGGGGAAAAATGCACCTCCACGACGGCATCGTCAATCAACACCGTCTGCAGGGGTCGCTTGCGCTTTTGCACGCCAAAGCGGCTATCGGGCAGCCCTCCCGGCCCGTCCCCCCACATGAGGTTGAACTCCTCCGTATAGATGCGGGCCAGCTCGGGGCTATCCAGTAGCAGCAGGTGGTTGGCATTGCCCACGCTGCCAGGAGCATCGAAATCCCCATGGATATCGGAGAGGGTGAAATTGGCTGAGCCAGTCAGCACCCGCTGCCCGTCGATAACTACAAACTTGTGATGCATCAGGCCGCTGCCCTTGGAGCCGTCGGCGGTGTCGTCCAGCCAGGGCACCTGGCCTCTATCCAGCAAGGCGTACACATCCCGGCTGGCGACCTCCTCGGGGGAAAACCGCCCGTCCCGGTTTACGTCCACCAGGCGGCGATACTCTTCGAACTTTTGACGGCTGCGCTCGTCTAGCGCCTGCACTTCGGCAGGGGTCAGCCGGTGCCAGGCCCGCACGTAGGTGTTTTCGGTAATCACGCGCACTGGGATCCCGGCCTGCCGCCGCTCTGCAAGGGCCTGGGCGATGAGGGGCAAGTTTAGCTCCTGTACCGCCACATCCACCGACCGCCGAGCAGAACGAATTTGGGAGATAATCAACTCCTCCAGGTTGTAGCCGTAGCGTTGGATCTGGCGATAGGGATCCCGATAGGTGCTCTCGCGGCTTTGGTTAAACGCCACCCGGATGCGGGGGTGCTGCGGCAGAGGGGCCAGGGTGGGCAGCTCTGGCTCTTGGGTAGAGGGCCGAGGGCCTACCCAGTAGCCAACTGCTACCAGGATCAACAGCAAGGCGGCCCAGGGCAGCCACCGGCGCAGTTGCCGCCACCAAGACGGGATCCGGTTCATCCCCTTTTCCCCTTGCAGCAACCCCCTTCAGAATACCGAACTTTGCCGAAAAACTGGGCATAAAGCCCCGTCCTACATTCGAGCCGTCAACGGCCTCATCTACGTCATCGCCAGAGCTTTGGGGCAATAAGATAAGTCTAGCGGTTGATTGAGGAGGCCCGGCGTGGAACGGCCCAAGTGGGTAGCCATTATTACAGGAGTTCTGGCCATTGCTCTGGGGGTGGGCTATTTGTTGCTGGCGCAGCTATTGGATTACCGCGGGGGTAAGTTCTTGCCAGCGCCGTCGGAGCCACCAGGGGTCTTGAGCGTCTTGGCAGGGATCCCTGGCCTGAATTAGCTGAGAGCGATTGACTGTATGCTCAGCTACAGCACGCCCCCTGCTCAAGAAGCGGCTGGGGGGAGATAGGGAAACATTTGGGCAGACGGGGAGTTGGCATAGTGTTGTCGCGCTCCACTTGGCTGTGGCTATTGACAGGGCTAGGACTAGTGGCCTTGAGCCAGTACCTGCAGTGGGTTGGCGGCATCCACAGCTCTATCGCCTCCTACTCGGAACCGCTGGCCGACCTGACCGTGGCCGGCATTCTGGGAGGAACAGTAACGGCAGGACTGGTGGTGCGCCACTGGTGGCAGCAGGTTTGCCGAGGACAAAGGGAGCCCACCCCAGGGGCCAAGCCGCGGCGGCGGGTTAAGTTGACGCGGGCTCAGGTGCAGGCAGATCTGCAGGATGTCGATTCCCTTATCCAGAAGTTGCAAAACGACATCAGCCGCCGTGCCCTGCAAGCCAAGAAACAGGAGATCGATCGGCGGCTGGCTGAGGAGGCATTGCACCTAGTGGTGTTTGGCACGGCTTCTGCTGGCAAAACCTCTCTCATCAACGCTCTGCTGGGGCGGCCGGTTGGGGAAACTGCCCCCACTCTGGGCACCACCCAGCAGGGCTCCATTCACACCTATCAACTGGAAGGTTGGAACAGCCCCATTTACCTCACCGATACCCCTGGGCTATTGACCATCGGCGGTGCCGGCGAAGCAGAGGCCCGCGCCCTCGCCCAGAAAGCGGATCTGTTGATTGTGGTGGTGGCCGGGGATCTGCTGGCTTCGGAATACGCGGAGCTGCTGGAGTTGGCTCGGTTGGGAAAAGCCACTATCCTGGCCCTCAACAAGACGGATCAAATGCTGCCGGAAGATGTGGAGACCGTCCTAACCCACCTGCGCCGCCGCACTGCCGGCGTCATTCCTCCTGAGCAGGTGGTGGCCATTGCCGCTGACCCCGAGCCCTTGAAAGTCCGCTACTGCTTCCCGGACGGATCCCGTCAGGAGACCTGGGAGCCCCAGCCCCCTGATACCGCCGCCCTCATCCAGCAGATGGCCCGCCTACTGCAGCAAAAGGGATCCCATCTGCGCCTAGCCAACGCCCTGCTGCAAACCCGAACCTTGAGCGAGGCTGTCCAGCAAGCCCTGCGGGAAGAGCGCCGCCAACGGGGCCGCCAGATCGTGGAGCGGATGCAGTGGGCAACGGCTGCAGCTCTGGCGGTAACCCCCCTCCCTGCCTTGGATGTCCTGGCGGGGGTGGCCATTCAGGCCCGCATGATTGGAGAGCTGCACCAAGTCTTCGATCGCCGCATTACCCTGCAGCAGGCTCAGGCAATTGCTCACCGCTTGGCCCAAATGATTGTGCAACTGGGCGGACTGGAGCTAGCTACCCATGCCTTCAGCTCTGCCCTCAAAGCCAGCCCCTGGATGCTCATGGGGATCCCTCTGCAGGCAGCTAGCGGAGCCTATCTGACGCGGGTGGCAGGACTCAGCTACCTGGAGTGGCTGCAGTCAGGGGATCCCTGGCAGGAGGAGCTCCTGCAAGAGCGGCTGAGGCAGCAGCTCCAGAACGGCCATCCCCTGGCTTTCCTCAGACAGTTAGCTCGCCAGGCCCCCTCCAGCTCCAGCAGCTAGCCGAAGACTTTTCCAAGAACCCGCTAGGAAACCAGCAGGGCTGACGGGACTGGGCGGATTTGAACCGCCGACCTAGCGCTTAGGAGGCGCTTGCTCTATCCAGGCTGAGCTACAGCCCCAGGTCAGGTACCTCACTGATACTAGCAGAGAGGCTAGGGGGTATCGCCGCAAGGCTGCCGAGCAATAGCGTTCTTATGGAATTGCTGGAACAAAGGCTTTGCTTTCTGACATAAAACCCAACGCGGCGGCTCACCCCAGTAGTACTCTTTTTTCCAAATGGGCAAGCGCTCCTTGATTGCATCAATGATGTAACGTGCTCCAGCAAAAGCGGCGCCGCGATGTTCAGCTGTAGCACCAACCCAAACCGCAATATCACCAATTGCAAGATGACCCTGGCGGTGACAGGCAACAGCACCGCAGAGGCCAAACTTGGCGTGGGCTTCTCGGAGGATCTTCTCGCCCTCCTTCTGGGCAAGGATCTCGTAGACTTCGTACTCCAAGCTGAGAACAGGTTTGCCCTGGCTGTGGTTGCGTACCCAGCCCTCGAAGGTTACTAAGGCACCCGCTGTGTTATTGACGAGCAAACGACTGAGTTCAGCTGGCTGGATGGTGCTATCCACAATTAGAAAACGCAGCATTTAGCCCCCACAAACTGGTGGAATGAAAACTACCAAGGCACCTTCATCTATCGGCCTAGTCAAGTCACAGAACTCATGATTGACAGCAACCTTAACGTCCTCCGCTGCTAGCGAAAATCCATACTTTGCTTGCAGCTGCTGATAGAGCTCTAGGTAGTTTGCTGCACTGGTTTGCAGCACTTCGCTGCTCCGCTGAGCCTGTTCCCGCAGCACTGCTACATATTGAATTGTTACGGTCTTACTTAGGACAGATTGAGTTACCATGGCTGCAACTACCCCAAACTGATTGGAAAGTGGCATACTCCTCGGCGGTATTGACGTTCATGAGCTCGACCTCATGGTTGGGGGTAACTAGGGTGCAGGGCTGCCTGCTGAGGATTTCCACAGGGCAGTACACCCCTTCCGCGTAAGCCCTTTCTAGTACCGCTGCAGCTTGAGGAGTATAGATGGCGCAAAGAGCTTCCGGGAAGCCGCGCTCGGGGTTAACATAGCAAGTTGCGATTGTTTCGGCTTGGTAGTGATCCAGCAGCTTTTGGATTGTTTCTGACCGAAGGTTCAGTAGATCACAGGCAACAACCAACCAGTTAGCTTCAGGATGAGTATTCAAGGCAGTCAATAGGCCACTGATCGGGCCAACGCTTTCTACTAGATCTGGTAGTGTGGGCAAGAGCTCTAGAGCTGTGCCCGACCACTGACCGGCACGCGCTGACAAGTAAACCTGCTGGCAGTAGGGCTGCAGCAGTTCATAGAGATAGGCGGCGTGGGGTTTGCCAAAAGGGTTCAGCAGCGCTTTATCGCGACCCATGCGCTTGCTACGTCCCCCTGTGAGCACCAAGCCATAGAGGGGACGTTCCAGGAGGGCGTTTTTGCCGCCGGACTTAGTTACTAGGCGGGTCTCCTGGATGCAGATATGGGGCGACACCGACTTGCACATGTCATAGATTGTCAGCGCTGCTGTTGCCGCACCACAGAGAGCTTCCATTTCAACCCCTGTCTTAGCGCTGGTCTTGACAGTGCAGTGGATGGTTACAAGCAAGTGATCATCAATTGTGATATCAAAGGTGCAGTCTTCAACAGGGATCTGATGACAAAAGGGGATCAGTTGGTCAGTTCTTTTAACAGCCATTGTACCAGCAATGGTTGCTGTCTGAAATACCGGTCCTTTTTTCAGGTGGATATCTTGGCCAACAACATAGGATCTGAGAGCAGGTGGCAGTTGAACTCTTGCCCGTGCTGTGGCCGTTCGCAAAGACACCGATTTGTGGCTAATATCTACCATATGCGGATGGCCTTGAGCATTAAGATGGGCCCATTTACGATCAGCTTTGTCCATAGAGCTAGCCCCCTAAGCCGTACATTGGGTGTGAGACCTGCTCAACCCGGCGCAGTGGTTTCATCCCCAAAAGCTGCTGGTAAATTTGCTGACGTTGGCCTGGTGTTTTGTCTCGAACCGAGAGACCCTCCTCACTAAATAGGCAGGCAAAAAGACGACCATCAGCTGTCAAGCGCCACCGGGAACAGCTGCTGCAGAAGGGCTGAGACTCAGAGGCAATAAATCCAACTTTAACATTCTCGTCGATTGTAAAGTAAAACGCTGTCGAATCAGGTGCCGCTGGAAGGGGGGTTAGAGTATAGCGTTCTTGCAGACGGGCAATGCACTCTTGTGCTGAAACGTAGTGTTCTTCATAGAGAGAGTTGGCATAGCCGACCCGCATCAGCTCCAGAAAGCGAACTGTCACGCCTGTCTTGCGGGCAAACTCAACGAAATCAAATAGCTCGCAATCGTTGATCCCCCGCATTACAACCGTATTGACTTTGAGGCTAAATCCCCGGGCAATACCCTCCTGGATATTACGGAGAATATCCGCCAGGCAGTCGCGACGGGCAATTGCAGCTTGGGTGGAGGGCTGTAGGCTATCGAGGCTAACATTAAGGTTGAGAACGTTGGCAGCCTTGAGAACGTCCCAGTAGCGGTGGAGCAGCAGGCCATTGGTTGTTAGGCTGAGGGACGGGATCTTCAGCTCGGCAAGTTCCTGAATGACTTCATCAAAGTCTTGCCGAACCAGAGGCTCACCACCTGTAATGCGAACTTCTTCAATGCCATAGTCCAGCAACTCGCCAATAATTTCTTTGTATTGCTGCGGAGTTAAGTAGCTACTTTTGTCCAGAAATTCTGGATGCAAAGGCATGCAGTAGCGGCAGCGAAGGTTGCATTGATCGGTTAGAGAAACCCTTAGCTTGCGAATGCGACGATTCCATTGATCCACTAGCTGCATCTTAGTACCACGGATAGAATTGGATGCTTTGCTCGGGGCTGAGGATAGTTTGAGCCGGGGGTAACTCTACAAAGCCATCGCTGTCTGTTAGAGCGATGAAGTCTCCGGAGTTGTTAGGCATAATCGGTGTAAAGACTCGGTTGGCGCTCATCTTAACCGGCACAAAAAGAGTGAGATTGGGTTTGAAGGTAATGACTTCACTTAGGTGCCCAGAGTCAGTGTTACGGTTGAGGAGATAACGATGCAAACATACAAGAGCTGAGATGGGGTTGCCTGGGAGGCCCCAAACTATAGTATTGGCCTGATGGTCGATGCCAAACCACATTGGCTTGCCTGGCTTTTGCGCCACGCCGTGGATGTAGGCAGTAACACCACAGCTTTGCCAGATGGCCGGCAAGTAGTCACACTTTCCCCTTGAAACACCCCCAGAGTAAATCAAGAGGTCGTAGTTTGGGGTATTGGCTTGGTAGTGGGTGGCAATGGCAGCAGGATCGTCCGGAAGGTGATCGGTCTCAACCTCGGTATACCCGTAGGCAAGAAGAGCCGCTCGGAGGGCCTCAGCGTTGGAGCGCCGCAGTTGGTAGGGTGCAGGGGTCTGCTCAATGGGAATCAATTCGCTGCCAGTTGCCACAACTTTGATGCGAGGAGTCCTCTCAACTTGGATGCGGCTGTAGCCAAAGGAGGCCAAGATCCCGACGTGGATGCTCTTGAGGGTAATGCCGGGGCGGAGAACCAGCGCTCCTGCAGAACAATCGCTACCTTGGGGATGAACAAAATCACCCCTGTTGCGTTCGACTTCCTGGGTGATGGTGGCAATTCCTCCCTCGATACGAATTTGCTCGTAGGGAATGACGAGATCACTACCCAGCGGCAGGGCACAGCCAGTCATCACTTCCAAGCACTGCTGCGGATCGGGCAGGGTGGCAGGGCTTGTCCCCGCAGGGGCTATGCCTGCAACAGCAAAGCTTCGCTGCCCAGCAGCATAAGCGGCATAGTTGATGGCGATACCGTCCATCAGGACCCGGTTAATTGGCGGGTAGTCCCGATCGGCGTAGATCGGCTCTGCCAAAACCCGCCCCACACAGCTTGCAATCGGGATCGACTCGGTTTTGGCTGGCAGCCAGTGGTCTTTAATAATGGCTTCAGCTTCCTGGACAGTGACCATAGGTGTGGGGTGCGGAAAATTCCTGAAAGGCGGGTAGGAAATTGCGGTTTTCGTGGCCAGGGCGACTGAGCTTAATGAGGGCAAAGCGCTGCAACGGGGTCAGCTTTTGCCATAGCTCAAGAGTCAGCACGACCCCCTTGGCTGCCGCCTGCTCAAGAACGCAGTCAGGGATGGTGGTAGCGTCTTCCCAGGCAGGGTTTGGATCAACAATTACCTCAGCGGCCTGCTCTTGGCAGACACTTTCGATAAGGTGAATTAGGTAGGCGCGGTAGGCAGCTCGGTTGTCAGCGGTATCCGTTGGCAGGTCAACCAAACTTTGGCGCTGCTGGTAACTAAAACGCAGCCACTGATGTAACTTGAGCTTGATGCCGCACTGATCGAGCTTTAAGCGCACGATCATGGGAATGCAGCGAAGGCTGTCGGCAAAGTCTTGCTCAAACTTAAAGATCATTTTGGTGGCAGCTCGATGCGACTAAGCTTGACGGCACAGGCTTTGAGTTCAGGTTGCTTTGAGCTGGGGCAGGCAACCGGGTGGGTGAGAGCGTTACAGCTTGTATCATTGCCCCACAATGCCCCCCAGTGCATGGGCATGAACACTGTGCCAGGGCTGATGGCGCAGGTAATTTTAACCGGCAGGGTAGCCTTGCCGCGCCGTGATTCAATCCTCACCCAGTCACCCTCAGTTAGCCCTACCTTGCTGGCATCGCGGGGATGGATTTCGAGAAAGGGTTGGGGGTGCATTGCTCGGATTTTGGCGACATGTCCAGTGCGGGTTTGGGTGTGCCAATGGCCATAGAGACGTCCTGTGGTGAGGATGTAGGGATATTCAGGGTCGGGCGGCTCGGCAAGGCCGCGGGAATGGCTGGGGATAAAGCGGGCACGACCTGTGGGCGTTGGGAAACGGTGATCGGTATAGAGGTTGCGGGTCTCCACTGAACCTGTGCGCGGATATGGCCATTGCTGGGGCCCCTGGCGCAGGAGCTCATGGCTGAGGCCAGACTGATCGCAGAGACGCCCGGCAGTTAGACCCACATATTCGGCAAAGACCTCAGCGCTATCGGCAAAGTCAAATGCCTTGGCAAAGCCCAGGCGGCGGCCTACTTCCGCCCAAATTTCCCAATCAGCCCGCGCTTCACCAGGAGGGTTACGCCAAGCTGGACAGAGGGTAACGCGGCGCTCCGAATTGGTCATGGTGCCTGTCTTTTCGCCCCACTGGGCAGCAGGGAGTACCAGATGGGCATAGGCAGTGCTTTCGGTGGGGAAGTAGGCGTCTTGGACAATCGTAAAGGGCGACCGCGCCAGAGCTGCTTCTACCCGACGTAGATCAGGCAGGCTCACCAGGGGATTGGTGGCGGCAATCCAGAAAATATCGAGGGCATCGGCTTCGAGGGCACGGATCATCCCCAGCGCATCAAGGCCAGGTTCAGGGTTAATTGGGCCAAGCTGCCAGTGCTGCTCCACTGCTGCCCGATCCTCTGGATTCGTAACCTTGCGGTAGCCGGGCAATAGATGTGCCAAGCCGCCCGCTTCTCGACCGCCCATAGCATTGGGCTGACCTGTTAGCGAAAAGGGCCCTGCCCCTGCAAACCCTATCTGGCCGGTGAGCAAATGGAGATTGATGAGGCTGGTCACCTTGGCCGTGCCTTCGCTGGACTGGTTAAGCCCCATCGACCACATGGAAAGCGTTTTCTGCGACTGCTGCCACAGTCGCGCAACAGCAAGTACCTCCTCAACTTCTAGGCCACAGCGGCTGGCTACTTGCTCAGGGGTGTAGTCGGCAACCAGGGCAGCATAGGCTTCAAAGCCTTCGGTGTGCTGGGCAATGAAGTCATGGTTGATGGCGCCCCACTGAATGAGTAGGTGAGCAATGCCATTGAGCAAGTCAATATCGCTACCTGGAGTAATCCTCAGATACAAATCGGCCTCCTCAGCCGTCTGCGTACGACGGGGATCCACCACAACAATCTTTAGGCTTGGGTCGCTTTTGTGGCGCTTGCGCAAGCGATTGAACAGAATTGGGTGGCATTCAGCGGTATTGGTGCCGATCAAAAAAGCCAGCTCGCAGCTATCGAGATCCGTGTAGCTACAGGGGGGGCCGTCCGAGCCGAGACTCTGGCTGTAGCCCTCTACGGCAGAAGACATGCAGAGGCGGGAATTGCTGTCGAAGTTATTGCTTCCTAGACACCCCTTAAGTAGCTTTTGGGCAATGTAGTAATCTTCGGTTAGCAACTGCCCTGAGCCGTAGATGGCAATCCTTTCGGGAGAGGTCTGGCGAATGCGCTCGACAATTAAATCCAGCGCTTGATCCCAGCTCACCGGCTGGAAATCCTCGCTGAGGCTAGGGCGATAGAGAGGCACCGTAGCCCGATTGCAATCGAGGGTTTCCAGGAGAGTCGCACCCTTAACGCAAACCATGCCCTGGCTGGACGGATGAGCTCGATCGCCGCGAATTTTTGTGCCGTCGGCCAGAATTTCTAGGCCACAACCAACCCCACAGTAGGGACAAAGGCTGCGTACGTTATCCATGTTCCCCCTCTGTTGTTACTTGGCTTGGTGTGGGCAAGGCGGCCGTAGGGAAAGAAGCTAGGGGTGTTGGGCCTAAGGCTTGCTTATCTAGCTGTCCTTGCCGCGGTTCTCACAAGTTCCAACGCCCCAGCCTAGAGACATTGACCTGGAACTTTTGTAGCTTGCGTTACTTTTTGCTCCTCACTATGCGGAAACATCATAGGAGGAATGCTTGAGCAGCATAGCCACCTCCTGCCAACTGCGGTTAGGTCTCTAGGCAAAGCAAGGGAGAAACAGGCAAGGAGTGCTCCTAAAGGCTCCGTCCTGCTAGACGAGGCGAGGAAAGTTTTAGGTCTGTAAAGGGCAACCTGAGATCAAGCTGCATAGGGGAGAAAGGCCCCCGAGTCGTTTGCACTTGGATACTGACGCTCCAAAGGGGAAGCAGACGCTGCTATGAGCTGACTTTCTCTTCATAAAGCCTATCTAATGCTCTGCCGTCGAGCAACTAAAGCTCCGCACGTCATGACCTTGATCAAGCTGCTGGCGGTAATCGTAATTGTCGGCATTCTCTCTGCTATTAGCATTCCCAATTTTCTTAACCACATTCGCCGTTCCAGAGTTGCAGAAGCCCAGACAGCTCTAGCAGCTATCGGCGATGCTTCAGAAGTTTTCCGAATGGACTTCATGGTTTATCCTCCTGCCTACGCCGATATTGAATTTGGCGGGATCCACAGGGATCGCTATTTGCAAGATCCTTGGCAAGCCCCCAACTATCGTCTTCCTGAAGTTGTTCCTCCCACCGCCAGCTCAAGCGGCGTTCGTTGGATGACTGAGTCTCACACACATACAACTGTTAGTGGGGATCTCCTGCGCTGCGACCTTGGCTTAGGGGATTGCCAGCAAGAGGTTTTGGCCTCTGGCTACGACCTGCGCAGCTCTTGCAACCTCTATCGCTAGGAAGACAAGACTCGGGCAACTTGAGCTTGAGCTGCCGACTAGCTGTTCCATCGATTGGCCGGTTCTTAACCTGCTCGACAGGTGTTATCTTGAAAGCGCCTGTGAAAGGGGAAGCGGAGCTTTGGCCAGTAGCCTGCTGATCCGCAATGCCGAGCTGGTGGTACCGGAAGGGGATCCCTGGGTGGGAGATGTGCTGGTGCAGGACGGGCGGATTGCCCAGATTGGCCAACATCTCTCCACAGAAGGGGTGGCTAGGGTCATCGAGGCCAAGGGCCATACCCTGATGCCGGGGGTGATCGATCCCCAGGTTCACTTTCGCGAGCCAGGCCGCGAGCACAAAGAAGACCTGCAGACGGGATCCTGGGCTTGCGCTCGCGGTGGGGTAACCAGCTTTTTGGAGATGCCCAATACGGATCCGCCAACAATTGACCAGAGAACGCTGGAGGACAAATTGGCGCGGGCTGCCAGCAAGTGCGTCGTCAACTATGGCTTTTTCATTGGAGCCACTGCCGATAACTTAAAGGAGCTGCAACGGGCGCAAGGAGCCTGCGGCATCAAGATCTTCATGGGATCCATGCATGGTCCGCTACTGGTGGATGATCAGGCTGCCCTAGAGAGGATCTTTGCCGAAACGGATCCCAACCTGGTCATTGCTGTCCACGCTGAGGATCACACGCGAATTCAGGCCCGCCGAGCTCTTTTTGCCGGACGTACGGATGTGGCGGTTCACTCCCTCATTCAGGACGAAGAAGCAGCCTTGATTGCCTCGCGCCGAGCTCTAGACTTGGCCACCCGCTACCGCCACCGCCTGCACATTTTGCACCTCTCCACTGGCCTGGAGGTGGAGCTGCTGCGCCAGCACAAGCCGGCCTGGGTCAGCGCTGAGGTTACCCCCCAACACCTGCTGCTGAGCACTGCCGATTACGCTCGCCTAGGATCCCTGGCCCAGATGAACCCGCCGCTGCGGGATCCCGCCAATTTGGAGCAACTCTGGCAGGGGCTGCACGACGGCATTCTGGACTGCATCGCCACCGACCATGCCCCCCACACCCTGACCGAGAAGGCCCAGCCCTACCCCCACTCCCCCTCTGGCATGCCTGGAGTGGAGACGGCCTTGCCCCTGATGCTGACGGCCGCGCAGCAGGGCCGCTGTACCCTACACCAGGTGGTGCAGTGGATGTGCGAGGCGCCGGCCCGCCTCTACGGGATCCCCAACAAGGGGCGGCTGCAGGTGGGCTACGACGCCGACCTGGTGCTGGTGGATCGGCATACGCCCAAGCCAGTGCGACGGGAAGAGCTGCTGACCAAATGTGGCTGGAGCCCCTTCGAGGGCTGGGAGTTGGTGGGCTGGCCGTTGCTAACCATTGTGGGCGGGCAGATCGTCTTTCAAAACGGCCAGGTGGATCCCTCGGTGCGTGGCCAGGCCCTGACAGTTTGCCGCTAGCAAGTAGAGGTAGATCCCCCCTCGCCCTAGAATAGGCTGCATGGACAATCAGCCGACAAAACCAACCCCTGCGGCCCCAGCCGTTCTGGTGCTTGCCGGCCTGACCGGAGCAGGGAAAACTTTGGCCGTTCAGCAACTCGAGCAACTGGGCTACACCGGCCTGGAAGGGATCCCGCCTGCCCAGGTCCTCCCCTTGGTTAAGGCGATGCGGCCTCACCACGCCGCTTTGGCCATGAGTTTAAATCTCCACGCCCAAGAGTATCGGGAGCAGCTCCCCGAGCTAGATGCCTGGATGCGAGCCCAGGGGATCCCTTTCCTGTTCCTAGAAGCCCGGCCTTCGGTCTTGCTCAAGCGTCTTAGCGCCCACCGTCGCCCCCACCCCCACCACACCGGTGGCGGCCTGCTGGAAGCCATCGAGCAAGAAATCCGCGAACTAGCCCCCATCCGGCAGCGCTGCACCCACCTGCTGGATACCTCGGAGCTCAATAGCCAACAACTGCGGCAGCAACTGCAAGCCTTGGTGCAGGGGCTCCCCCAACCTCTCAACCTGCGGCTAGTGAGCTTTGGCTTCAAGTACGGCATTCCTCCTGAGGTCAACCTGCTGTTTGACGTGCGCTTTCTGCCCAACCCTTTCTTTCAGCCCCATCTGCGCCACCTCACTGGCCAGGATCGGCTGCTGCAGGAGTTTCTCTTTGCTGATCCGCTGACCCAGTCCACCTACCAGCAGATCTTTTCCCTCCTCCGGGCCTGGTGGCCCCACTATCGAGCAGAACGGCGGCCTCACCTAACCGTCGCCATTGGCTGTACCGGCGGACAACACCGCTCCGTGGCCCTGGTGGAACGCTTGGCCCAGGATTTGCAGCCTTGGACCCTTCCTGCCAACGGCTCTGGCCTGCCCGAGCTCAACCTCCAGGTTCAGCACTGCCATTTGCTGGAGTCGCAGCGGGAGCTGGAAGCCTGCTTTGGAGCACCGCCTGCTGGCCCCAGCAAGGAGCAGCCAGAGGCTAGGATCCCTTTGGCCGGCGTTCTTTCCCATGAGTAAACCTGAGCTCCGCAACAAGTCCCCCATCCGGGGACCTCGCCGCCGCAAGGCTGCCTGGTGGCGAAGTGGCTGGAAATGGCTCTTCCCTGGCCTGGCGGTCAAACGCTGGCTGAGCCTGGCCGTGGGAGGCGTACTCCTGATGCTGCTGGGCATTGCCATCTGGACGGAGCTGACCCCCATCTTTCGCCTGAAGCGGCTAATCGACATTACCCTGCGCTGGATCACCACCTGGATCCCGAACAACATCAGTGGTCCCTTGGTAACCGGGATTGGCTTGGTGATGGCGGTGCTAGGTTTTCGCAGCGCCCTGCGCTCCATCGAAGATGTGCTGATCCCGGAAGGGGACGAAGCGCTGGTGGATAAGCTCCTATCGCATCGGCGGCTAAGCCGTGGCCCTCGCATCGTGGTGCTGGGGGGTGGCACCGGCCTCTCCAACCTGCTGCGGGGGCTGAAGCACTACAGCTCCAACATCACCGCCATCGTTACCGTGGCCGATGACGGCGGCTCCTCAGGGCGCCTGCGGCGGGAGATCGGCGTGTTGCCCCCTGGCGACATCCGCAACTGCCTCACGGCCTTGGCCAACGAGGAAAAGCTCCTCACCGAGCTGTTCCAGTACCGCTTCCAGGCGGGGGAAGGGCTGAGTGGACATAGCTTCGGCAACCTGTTCATCACCGCCCTCACCGCGGTAACCGGGGGCGACCTGGTCCGGGCCATCACCGCTACCTCTCAGGTTTTGGCCATTCAGGGACGGGTGCTGCCGGCTACTCTAGCCGATGTCACCCTCTGGGCCGAGTTAAGCGATGGCCGCCGCGTCGTGGGTGAGTCCAACATCACCAAAGCTAGGGGGCGCATCTGCCGCATTGGCTGCGATCCCCCCAACCCTCCCGCCTTGCCCGAGGCAATCGAGGCTATTGAGAAAGCAGAGTTGGTAGTGCTGGGGCCGGGCAGCCTCTACACCAGCATCATTCCCAACCTCCTCATCCCTGAAATTGTCGAAGCCCTGGCCAGAAACATGGCGCCCCACATCTACGTGTGCAACATCATGACGGAGCCGGGGGAAACCGACGGCTACACCGTTGGGGATCACGTCATGGCTTTGGATCGGGTGGCGGGCCTGCGCCTGTTCGATGCCGTCCTGGTGCAACGGGATCCCCCTTCCCCTCGCACCCTAGAGCGTTACCGCCGCAACGGCTCCGAGTTTGTGGTTTTGGACCCGGATAAGCTAGCCTACTTGGGCTGCCGGGCCGTTCTGGCCAACGTCATGCAAGAGGATCCTGAAACTGGCTTGGTGCGCCACAACCCTGAGCGCCTAGCGGCAATGCTGATGCGCTGGTTCGACAGACACCGCTAAGCCCTCCTGTAGCTCCTAGATTCTTCCATCCCCTTGCGGGGAAAAGCCGGAATTGTCAGGTTTTCTTGGCGGGGGAGGAGGGAAACTTCCCGGCGATGCCGCTTCGCTAGCAACGACTCACCCCGACGGATTTTGGCCACCCTGGGCCCTTGCAGGATCGGGGCTATGGAATTTCCGGGAGAAATTTGTGGCAGCAGGTTTAAAAGTGGGCCAGGATCGAGGTGAGGGATCCCAAGTTACGGCGCAGCATTCCAGGGAAATCCGGGCAAGCTGTTAGCTTTGGAGGTTAGGCGCCAATGGTAAGGTTGTTCTCGTCCCTCTTTAGCAGGACGGGTGGGGTTCGCCCTCCTCAGCCCTGTGCCGAGAGTGGCTTGGATCCCTGGGCTGACCAACGGGAACGGATGGTAAGGGAGCAGATCCTTCAGCGCGGGATCCGGGATCCCCGGGTGCTGGAGGCGATGCGCAAGGTGCCGCGTCACCTTTTTGTTCCCCCCGAGCTGCGGGATCGCGCCTACAGAGATTGCCCCCTGCCCATCGGCTACGGCCAGACGATCTCTCAGCCCTATATCGTTGCCTTTATGACCGAGGCAGCCCGCCTCACGCCTGAGTCGGTGGTGCTGGAAATCGGCACTGGTTCCGGCTACCAAGCGGCCATTTTGGCTGAGCTGGCCCGACAGGTGTACAGCGTGGAGCGACTGTCTCCCCTAGCCACCCGCGCTCAGCAAACTCTGGCCTCCCTTGGCTACCGCAACGTGGAGGTGCGTCAGGGAGATGGCTACCAGGGCTGGCCGGAACACGCCCCCTACGACGCCATTGTGGTTACAGCCGCACCCCCAACCGTGCCGACAGCGCTTCTGGATCAACTGGCGGTGGAAGGTACCCTAGTGGTACCGGTAGGCGAAAGCAAGGCATCCCAGTCCCTGCTCATTCTCCACAAAACGCCGGAGGGAGTGGTGCAAAAGGAAGCTTTCCCCGTGCAATTTGTGCCCATGGTCTAGGGCAGGGGTTAGCAAAGGCCGCGATCGGACTAGGAAAGCGATAAGCTGGAGGAGCTGAGGCAACCACTGCAGCTATGGAGCCAGCGGAAATTGCCGCCCTAAAAGAGCGCATCAGACGTATTCGCGAGCGCCAGCCCGTCCTGGTCAAGCTTTTGGAAAGGCCGGATCTCGGGGACTTGCGCGTCGATGTCAACCAAGCCTTAGAGGAGATTGACGAGCTGCTGCAAGAGTTCGAGCAGACCTTTGGCCCCCAGGACTAGCCCTTCTTGGTAAGCTCCTGCAGTTGGGCCAAGACCTCGGCGCTGTGCCGGTAGGGGTTGACGATTGGGTAAATAGCCCGCAGGATCCCATCGGGATCAATGAGAAAGGTGTTGCGCAGGGCCATATCCCCCATCCACGAGCCGTAGGCGCGGCTAACCGTGCCCTGGGGATCCGACAGCAAAAGAAACTGCAGCCCCTCTGCTAGGCAAAAACGGCGGTGGGAGTCCACCGAGTCGGCGCTTACGCCCACAATCTCCGCTCCCAGGGCCTGGAACTTGGGCAGATCCTGCTGGAAGCGGCGGGCCTCGATCGTACATCCGGCAGTGAAGTCGCGGGGGTAGAAGTAGAGCACAACCCACTTGCCGCGAAAATCCGCCAGGCGCCGCACCTGGCCCGACTGATCTGGCAGTTCAAACTCCGGCGCTGGGGCTCCAATCGAGGGCAGGGGAGTAGTGCCCCACTGGGCAAAGGCGGCCTGAACCCCTCCAAAGCTAACCAGCAAAGCTACAAACAAAGCTACAAATACGGCCCCCCAGCCCCTCCTGCTTACGGTCTCAACGTCCACGGCAACGCCTCTCTCGCCTTTTCCCTCTAGTTTACATAACTTTACGGCAGCCACTTGCAGAGCAAAAGCTGGGGTGGGATCCCCAGCCACTGCCAAAGCTGAGGGGTGCGCTCGAGGGGCACGTAGCCCAGTTGGGTGTAGAGTTGCTGGGCGGGCAAGTTATCTTCCAGGACGTGCAGCTGTAACCGGCGATAGCCCCACTTCTGCACTACCTCCTCGGCGCTGAGCAAAAGCTGTCGCGCAATTCCCTGCCGTCGCCACTCTGGCAGCACCGCCAAGTTCGAAAGGTAGGGATACTTCCCGTGGGCCATCGCCCGCAGCGAGATCTCAGCAGTCCCCACCACTTTCGACTCCACCGCCGCCGCTAAGCAGCAGTAGTAGGGATCCCTGGCTGCCAGCTTGAGGCGTAAATCCTGACGAATGATCCGTTTGTGAATGGGGTGCAGCCAGCGTTGCAGGCCTAGGGGCGGGTAAAAGACCTGGGCAAGAACCTCCACCACAGGATCCAGGTCGACGGCTGTGGCGGGATAGACCACGAGGGAGGGCACTGTGGAGGGAGCGCTTACGTATCCCTACCATCTTCGCAAACAATGCGAAGTGGCGGCCCTTGTCCGAGAACCGCCACCCCAGCACCAAAGCCAGAGCTTAACAGCCCTGAAACGAAGACCAACCCGCTGGCCACCTCTTAGGAGCTCAACCCCTGGACGTGGCAAACCCCTCTCCTTCCCCCCTCGTCCTACAGCTCACCGGCATAGCGAGCCGAGCGCTTGCCGCGATAGATATCATCTGTGATGGGCTGGTAGCCGACTTCCACTAGGTCGGACTTGGCAGGGGTGAACACGCGAATAACTGCTCTTGCAATTTTCGACAGAAAGGTAAACATAGAGACCCCCCACCTCAAGAAATCTCAAGTTTTACTAAAAATCTCGGCTCGCTAGAGCCGGCAGGAGGAGCACCTGAACCTCACCGAAGCACCGGTTTTCCACGTCAATCTTCGCTGATTCTTGCTGGAGACTCGAAATAGCAGGCCGGCGCTTCCAGAAGCAGCAGAACTTACTGTCTTTTCACCACTCCAGACGAGGTAAGCGACCCCTCACGCTACAGTGCCTGGCTTCAGTAAACCCAGCCGCTATTTGATTTAACTCCCATGTCCCTTAGCTTGGGGGAAAACCTGTCGGAGAGGCCAGGTGCTCCACTAGGCAAGACAACCCCTTGCTTGGTACACCTGCCAGCACAGCCAATTGAGAGCTTACGTGGGATCAACTTGAGAGGTTGCTTTGCTGGCAGTTTTGAGGCTGAGCAAGTTGCAAGCCGGTGTCTTACCTTTCCGCTGGATCTACCTCCTTTCCTGAATCACTACACCTCTAATCTAGCCCAGGCCGCCTACCCCTGTAGCGGCTGGCAACTGTTTTTAACAGTTTATGTTACTTCTTCAATTTGATTTCCATCTTTCTTCACGGGTATTACACGCAGATCCTGCGGTCAAATCTTCTTGCTTTTTCTCCTGGAGAAAAGCTCATTTTTTAGGAGCTTTTTGGCAAGTCAGCCACTCGAGGAGAGCTGCGATTCTGAGGCCACAGGATTAATAGGGAAAAGTAGGGGGGGCGGTAGTCGGCCAATCCGTCGAGGGTGGGGAAAAGGGCTTGCTGGGGCCAGCCGGCCCAGACCACTAGGCTAGCCCGCTGCAGCCAGCCTTTTTCGGCCAGCCACTGCCAAACTTGGGGGTAGACGGAAGCCACCTTCATGAGGACAACCACCTCAGCCCAAGCACAGGCCTCCTCCAGCTCTGCTAGGGCAAAAAGAGCGGGCAAAATTGCCAACTTCTCGGGGCCGAGGGCCAAAGGGGATCCCAAAGCCGCCGCAGCAGCCAGAGGAGAGCATACCCCCGGTACGACCTGGATGGGCAGGTCAGGGAGCCGCTGCCGCAGGGCCTGGGCCAGGTAGGCAAAGGTGCTGTAGAGGCCCACATCCCCTTCGCAGACAAAGGCCACATCTTCTCCCTGCTCCAGAAGGGGAGCTAGTTGCTCGGCAGCCGCCTCCCACGCCGCCTGGAGGAGCTCAGGCTGGGTAACAAAGGGCAAAGGCAGGGGCAAGAGCGTTTGTCCCGGTTGCAGCCAAGGACGCACGATTTGGTAGGCCAAACCAGGCTGGCCAGCAGCATTTTGGGGACAGGCCACCCAGTTGACAGCCTGGAGAACCCGAACAGCTTTTAGGGTCAGCCACTCGGGATCCCCGGCGCCGGCGCTGATGCCCCAAAAAGTCCCCAGACCCATTCCAATATCCCAGCAGCGGCCTAGGAAGCTTCGCCCTTGGGCTCCTCCGGGCTAGATCCGGCGGCTTCGGAGCCAGCCTCAGAGGGGGGAGAGGCCTGCTCGGAGCGCCTTTTGCTCTCTGCAGCTAGATAATCCAAAGCTTCCTGGAGTGAATTGCGCAGGGACAAGAACTTCTCCAGCCGCACCAGCTTTACCGTTTGGGTAATGCGAGGATTGCTCACTACCTGGAAGATGCCCCCGCGCTCTTGCACCAATTTGGCCAGTTGCACCAGGGCACCGACGCCGGAGCTGTCGATGAAATCGATCCCTGTCAAGTCCAGGATAAGGTTGGGGGATCCCTTTTCTAGGTGCCTGGTAACCACTTTCACGAACACCGGCTCAGAGAAGGCATCCAGAAGGCCGGCTAGGTGGAAGACCTGGCAGTCTTCCAGGGCCTCGTGGCTACCACGCAAGCTAACTGTCAAAGACAGAGGCTCCGGAATGGCTTCTCTCCTTTATCTCGACTGCTCCAAAAGGCTTATACAACCTTATACAACACACCAGGGGACAAAACTGTAAGCCCCTCGTACTGCTCCCTACTTACGTGGTAGCTCACTCCCACTGCCCTGCCAGGGGGATCCCCCCGGCAAGCTGGGGGTGTAGACAAACCACCCGTGGGCCTCATTGTAGAGGGCTGGATCAAGCAATGTCCATGGGCAGGGGATTGCGGCTGGGAGTAGGGATTTCTTCTCTCTGGCCCCTCATGGCAAGCCAGGAGTCCTTGGGTAGGATGGGGGCAGCTTTGGCTATCCCCAAGGAGGGCTTCTCAAGGGGGGTGCTTTGGATCCTGAGGGTAGGTGTTGGGCGAAGAGCGACGCAACAAAGAGGGTGAAGTGCCGCAGCAACCCTTTCCCCTCTCCTACAAGACTTGGGCAAGGATAGGGGCGGGCCTGGGTTTGGGCTTGACGGCTGCCGCCTTTGGCGCCGCCTGGGGAATCGGCGTCTACTTTCAGGATCAGGTGCTGCCCCAGGTGGAAGCTGCCCTCTCGCAGGCGATGCGCCGGCGGGTGGAATTGGGAGAGGTGAGGCTTGTGGCTCCCTGGGGAGTGCGGCTGGGAGAAAGCTTCATTGAACACTTGGCCAGCATTGGCTCTATTGACCTCAGCCCCGACTTCTGGACATGGCTACAAACCGGCGAGTGGGTGCTCAATGTTACCCTAAACCAGCCCCAGTTGCTGCTCATGGAAACGCTGGATCGCGGCTGGGCAGACGTGCAGTTTCAACTGCCTCAAGGGGAGGGATCCCTGCCCTTGCAGGGGTTGAACATCCGTTTGCGGGGGGGATCCCTGACGGCCATCCCCTTAGTAGGGGAGCGACGGCAGTTCGAGGGGCTGCAGGGCCAGGTGCAGGTGAGGCTGAGTGCCCTGCCGGGGGAGAAAGCCGGAGGACGAGCCAGTTTCCAGCTTTCGGCGGTCCTGCGCCCGCTGGCAGGTAGAGGGAGGTACCCTCTGCAGTTGCGGGGGGTGGCGGATTTTGCCCAGGTTTCTGGTTCGGTGACGGTTGCTGCTGCTCGCCTGCCTTTGGATCTGCTGCCCAGCATCTTGCCGGCAGCGCCTTGGGCGGAGGTGGAGGGGGAAGCCAGTCTAGCTCTGCAAGTCCTTTGGGGAGGAGAAGGGACGCCGTCCCGCTTGCACAAACGCCCTTTGGAGTTGACGGGGCAAGCCCAAGTTCAGCAGGCGCGGCTGAGGCTAGAGAGGTTGCCTCGTCCTTTTGAGGAGGTGAGGGGCTCTGTTCGCTTTACCCTGGAGGAGCTGGAACTGGAGGGGATAAGCGGCCGCTTTGGCCAGCTTGCTTTTGAAGATCTCAACGGCTCCATCGCCTTCAGCGACAAGGGGTTGGATCTGCAAGCCGCCATCGCCCCGGCCAGCCTGCAGCAAATCCAGGAGACTTTCAACTTCAAGCTGCCAGTGGCGGCAGAAGGGGTGGTGGCGGGATCCCTAGCGGTCACCGGCCCCCTGGAGGGGCCGCAGATCCAAGGGCAGTTGCAAGGGATCTCGCCAGGTCGGGTGGATCGCCTGCCGGTGCCGCAATATGCTTTTGGCTTCCGCTTGGCCGACCAGACCTTGGCCTTTGAGGCCATTGACTTGCAAGCTGCAGGCGGACGCCTCGAGGGATCCGGCCAACTGCAGTGGGCTGGCGGCTTGGCAGGCCAGTTGGATCTGCAGGTTACCGCGGCCGACGCGGGGCAGGTGCTGTCCCTCTACGGCGTCAACCTGCCACAGAGGGGCAAGCTGCCTTGGGCGGGGCGGGTAACTGCTCAGGCCCAGGTGGTGCTGGCAGGATCCCAGCCCCAGGTGGAGGCCACTTGGGAAATCCAGGGGGAGGAGCTCGCTGGAAGAGGACAGCTGCAGATCCTGCCTGGCAGGGACGGCTGGGTGGTGGAGGTGCCCCAGGCAGTGTTGGCCGTAGGGGAGGGCCGGATCCAGGCAGCGGGGCGGTGGGAGGCAGGACAGCTCCAGGCGCAGGTGGTTCCTCAGGCTGTGCCGCTGGCATTTTTCAACCCACACTGGCCCGGATCCGTTTCTGGGGAGCTGACGGCGCAGGTGGATACAGGGGAGGCGGCGGAGGTGGGTCTCCTGGCGGCGCTGCGGGCCCAGGGATCCCTGACCCTGTCGCGGCTTGGGGAGGAAAATGGGCTAGTTGACTCCATTAGAGGCCAGGTGGCCTGGGATGGCGGGGGCTTGGCAATCCAAGCAGCAGAAGTCTTGGCCGACACCACCCGCTTGGGCAGAGTAGAGGGGCGCATCCTCGCGGATCCGCAGACCTTGCAGGTGGGGTCTCTAGATCTCAACTTTGCCGCTGACGGGATCCCCCTAGCCAAAGTGCCCGGCTTGCCGCCGAGGGTGGCAGGAGTGCTGCAGGGATCGGGGCGGCTCCGCGGATCTCTGGACAACCTGCAGGTGGCCGGCGAGGCCAAGGTGCGCGGCTTGCGGGTGGGAGAGGTGGCCTTTGCTGACTTGGCCGGGCCCTTTCAGGGGTCTAGCCAGGGGATGACAGTGGAGCTGAAGGGGACGCGGGAGCGGCTGGCGCTGCAGTTGGATCCCCAGTTTCGGCCCTTGCAGTTCGAGCTGCGGCGGGGCGAGGGGGAACTGCGCGGCCAACGCCACCAAGGTAAGCTTCAGGTGGCGGCGAACCGCTTGCCGCTGGCTCTGCTGGGGGGAGTGGCTGCTGGGCCGTGGGCCAGTCTGCAGGGGAGCCTCGATGGGGAGGTGACCGTTGACCTGGCAAGCGGCGCTACCCGAGGACGGGCAGCGGTGGCAGATCTGCGGCTAGGGGGGATCGAAGCCCAGGGCCTCTCCGTGGATTTCGCTTACCGTCCTGGAGACAGCTCCAGCCCCTCTCGCCTGACCATTGCCCAAGCCCAACTGGAGCTGTTCGAGAGCACCTACACCGCCAGTGGCACCCTGGAGCTGCCGGCGGCCTCCTTCCAGGCTGCTTTGGAGCCCACCTCAGCGCTTCCCGTTCCGCAAATTGACCTGCAGATCCGCACCCCCCAGGGTCGCCTGGAAGACATTGTCTCCGCCTTTAAGTGGCGGCAGTGGCAAGACCTCGCCACCCGCGGCCTGCAATTGCCCCCGCTGGGCCCCGCCACCGTGCTAGAGACAGAGCCGGTTGGCCTGCCCGGTTCTCCCCTGCTGCAGCAATTGGAGCACTACGCCCAGGTCCTGGCCGCCCACCTGGAGGCCTTGGCCAGCCGCATGGATCCCCGCATCCCGCCACCCACCAGCTTGCAAGGAGAATTCCAGGCTAGCCTCAGCTTGGTTGGCAGTCTCGACCAGCCCAGCGTCAGTTTTCACCTGGAGGGCTGGAATTGGCAAGCAGAGGAGTTTGGGGTCGAAAGCCTCACCGCTGTCGGCAGCCTGGTCGAGGGGGCGGTGGTGCTACAGCCGCTGCTGTTGCGCAGTGGGGAACGCCAAGCCCTTTTCACCGGCAAGTTGGGCCTGGAGGAGCAGTCGGGATCCCTGCAAATTCAGGGGCTTCCTCTGGCTTTGCTGGATCGCTTCTTGCCCGAGGGGCTGGAACTCCAAGGGGATCTCAACTTGGATGTGGAACTAGCGGGCAACCTGCGGGATCCCCGGGCCCGCGGCTCCCTGACGGTGGTGAACGCCCGGATCCACCAGGTGCCGCTGCGGGAGGTGAAGGGGCAATTTGACTACAACCAGGGTCAACTGCGTCTGGAGGGTGCTCTCCTAGCCAACAGCGACGAGCCAATCCGCCTTTCCGGCCTGGTGCCCTACACCCTGCCCTTTGCCCAAGTGCGGGCTGTCTCGGATCAGATCGACCTTACCCTGCAAGCCAAGAAGGACGGCCTGCGCCTAATCAACCTCTTCACCGACCAGGTGCGCTGGGAAGGTGGCCAAAGCCAACTGGAGCTGGCCATCCGCGGCACCTTGCAAGAGCCTAGCCTGCAGGGAAACCTCAACCTCAGCTCCGGGATCCTCAAGCTGGCTGCCCTGCCGGAGCCTATCACCAACCTGACCGGCCAAATTGTCTTTAACCTCAACCAATTGGAGGTGCGGGAGCTACAGGGACAGGTGGGGGGCGGATCCCTGGTGGCTCGAGGGGTTTTGCCGGTCAACTCTCGCGGCGCCCTGCAGATGGACGAAACCTCGCCACCCCTAACGCTGCAACTGCAAGGGATCCAGCTCAACCTGCCCAATCTCTACACCGGCCGCTTGGAAGGCAGCGTATTGGTGGAAGGCTTGCTCTTGCGTCCTTTGCTCGAGGGTCGTCTAGAGGCCTCCAATGGGATTATCGAGGTCAGCCCCCGCCAAGCGGCAGCTCCCGCCGACTCGACTCAGGCAGATCCCTTCTGGCAGCCGCGGCTGAACGGGCTGGAGCTGGTCTTAGGGCCCGGGATCCGCGTGCAGCGCCCCAACCTGTTCGAATTCAACGCCACCGGCAGCTTGCGCCTGTTCGGCACCCCCTCAGATCTCCGCCCGGCGGGCACTATCGCCCTGGAGCGAGGCCGCGTCAGCCTGCCCATTGCCAACTTTCGCCTGGATCGCTCCCGCCCCAACACCGCCACCTTTGACCTGGACAACCCCTTCGATCCTTTCCTCAACCTGCGTCTGGTGACCCAAGCCTTCGAGGTCTACCGCTTTCCCCAGGAGCTGTCTCCCTTCGACACCAACCGCAACCTGCCGGGATCCCAGCAGAGCATCGAGATCTGGGCCACCGTCAACGGGCGGGCCAGCCAGCTTGCGGCTGCGGATCCCCGCAACGGGGTTTTGACGCTTTCTAGCAGTCCCAGCCGCTCCCCAGAAGAGATCGTCGCCCTGCTAGGAGGAACAGCTTTGGCCCGACTCAACCCAGAAGCAGGGGTGGCCGGGCTGGCGGGAACGGCCCTACTCAACGATGTGGTGGAAACGCTGGGGGACACCCTTGGCCTGGATGAGGTTCGCCTCAGCCCCGTTCCCCCAGTTGACACCCGTGCTCCCAGACGCTCCTCGGTGGGCCTGGTCCTGGAAGTAGCCCGCGATCTGGGGCCGACCACTTCCGTCTCCGTGCAACGCAACCTGACGGATCCCTTGCAGCCCACCCGCTACAGCGCCCGCTACCGCCTCAGCGACCAAACCCTCACCCGCGCCAGCACCGACTTCCAGGGCAACAACACCCTTTCCATCGAGTTTGAGACCCGATTTTAAACCTACTAGAAGAAACGGACGTGCTAAGTTGCTAGCTTGTTTCGTTGGCGAGGTTGCCCAGGGTGCCACAAAGCTGCTCCGCAGCACTGTCCCGAAGGAGGGCTAGAGGAAAGCCCTAACTCACTCTTCTTCTGGCAACTTGGGAGGAGGCTCGTTCCACTTAGGCTCGTCCAGGATAGCTTTTTTGGTTTGTTTGAGTTGTTTCCACAGCTTTTTAATTTGGCGGTAGGCTTCTTCTGGGGTAATCTTGCCCCCTGTCTCTAAGCTACAAATTAGGGACACCTTATGGCTGAATTCTTGTAAATTGGCATCAAAAACCAAGTTCTGCGGCTTGACCTCGCCCCAGTAGGGGTAGCGGGGGGAGATGAATTCATCTTTGCTGGGAGGAGGGTTTGACTCTGTCATGGCGAAGGTAGAAACTATGGACGTTTCTTCTTAGTGGGCTTGGGAGGTTTGGCTGCCTTGGCGGGATCCAGCGGCAGGCCAGGCTGACTGGGGAGCGGTTGTTGCGCGCGCCTTGGGGCGCTGGGAGGTTTCTTCTTGGGTTTGGAAGGGGAAGTTGAACGTTTTGCCTGGGGCTGTGGCCGCTCTCTGGGCACAGGGCCAATAGGAGTTGCTGACTCTATGTAGAGCTGGGAGCCGCGGCGGCGCGCCTGCAGATCCCAGAAGATACCTACTCCTTTGCCTGGCAGGGATCCAAGGAGGCGCAACTTAAAAGCCTGGGGCGCTGCCGGCAAAGCCGATCCTGCTTGCTGCTGGCCCCCCGGCCTAGCTACTTGCTGGTAGCTGGAGCTAGCGGCTGGCAGGGGATGAGTAGGGGAGGGCAACTGGGGATGGGAGCGGCGAATTTTGACGATGATGAACCCTCTCTCCTGGGATTGAAAAACGACCTCGCCGCGAATGGAAAACCAGTCCGGCACCACCCTTGGGCAGGAGCCCTCAGGCAGGGTTTGCCCCATTTCCTCCGGGGCCCAGACTCCCATCAGCTGGACGTGGAGATTTTGGCCTTTGTCGCGGGTGCGGGGATAGACCACCCACAGGTAGTTGCGCTCCGGCCTTAGGTGCTTGCGCACTAGGCTCATCACCCGGCCCAGGAGGACAGCATGGATATCCAGACCATCTGAGGTGCGCAAAACCCCCCGCGTAAAGCGATCTGGGGAAGGAATATACTGACCCTCAATGAGGCCAATGGCCCGATACTGCATCACTTCCCCTGGGGGAGGGATGGGCTCTAGGCAGGGTCGCTGTCTTGCCACCGTTGCTTTTTCTCCCGACGTGGCGGCATCACCTAAGTTGAAGAAGGTAGAGGCTACTCCCCCCTCTGAGACCGGCAGATTGCTAACGCCAACCGTTGCTTCTAGTCCAGAGGAGCTCTTTGGCTCTGGGACTGGGCTTAGCCCATGGAGGGAAAGTTCCAGACCAGAGGACATTCTGACACCCTCTCCCCCGAGGAGAAGTTTGGCCCCTAGCCCCACACCTCCGCCGACCATTATAGCCTCACACCTGCTAGGGCGGACAGGGCTCTACCTCTTGTCCGGCTCAGCCCAGAGGCAGGGGGTAAAGCTGCCGTGAAAGCCATAGGGAAGGTGATGCCGCAAGGGGATCCGCGCCACTGGGCCGGCTGCCAGGTTAGCGGCTTCTAGGATCGCCACCTGCGAGCGCTGACTGGCTGCATCAAAGACCACTGTTACCACCCATCCGGCTTCCTCCGCAGTGTCTTCGGGATCGGGGATGAATACCGGCTCTCCCACGAAGCCGCGGGGGGCAAAGCTGTACTGCTCGCTGCGGCCTGTTGCGGTGTCTAGCTTGAGGATGGCCTGCAGGGGTGCGTTGGGGCCGGGAGCATGGGTAGCGCCAACATAGAGGTAGCGGTGGGGTCGGCCAACGCAAGCCGGGTGGATAGCAGGGAACTCCACCGAACGATCCAGAAGCAGCTCCCGCTTGACTTTGCCTGCCTTGGGATCCAGCTCAAACCGCCATAGCTTGCCCGCTGGCACCTGGGCAAAGTCAATCTGCAGGTAGTCGGCTCCGGGCTCCAGGGCGGGGTAGGTCTCGTAGACGACGGCATCGACCAAGATCTTTTCCCCCACCTCGTAGCCGTTGACAAAGTGAAAGACAAACCCTGGCTCCGTTTCCAGGTGCAGCGGCTTCCCCTTGGGAGGAAATAGCCAGATACGGGTAGGCTCCCCTTTTTTGAGGGTCAGGCAAGTGCCGGCTGGCTGCAGGCCCAGCATGTAGGGCCAGGGGTTGAAGGCCACAGGATTTTGGAAAAAGATCCAGTGGCGGGGCGTCCAGACGAAGTCGTGCAAAAAGGCAAAATCTGGCAGGCGGTAGTCCCACTTTTCCACCAGCCGCCCTTGGGGGTCAATGCGGTAGAATAGAAGCGTAGAAGGGGGACCCGTTTGCACCCCAAAGGCCAGGAGATCTCCAGTTTCTGGATGGCGGCGGGGATGGGCTGTAAACGGCTGATTAGGAGCAAGGGCACCGCCAAAGGTCTCGACCCCCTCGGTAGCCAGGGTGGCTGGGTCTAGGCGGTAGGGAGCGCTGGCTTCCCAAAGGGCTAGGAGCTTGCCGCCGTGGTAGATGACGTTAGTATTGGCCGGATTTTTAAAGCGCAAATCGAGAAAATTGGCCCACCAGCCTCCTGGCTTCTGGGTGCCGAACACGCCGCGGTAGAGGACTCGACCCGCCTTCTCCTCTGCTTCAAACTCTGGCGTACGCACAAACCGGTTGCGGAAATGCACCCGCCCTCCCACAAAGGTGATGGCGCAGACCATGCCGTCGCCGTCGAAGGGATGGCCATAGCGCTGGGATCCCGCTTCCAGCTTGCCGGGCCCGTTGCGAAAGAGGGTTCCCTGCAGTCTTTTGGGGATCCGCCCCTCGATCTCCGTTACCCAGTAGTCGTACTCCTGGCGCAAAGAGCGATAGCCCAACTGCCAGTCGGAGATGCTGTAGGAGCAAGAAGCAACGCTGACCATGGCCAGTCTGCAAGCGACGCCTTCTATTGTTGCTTAAACTTTCGTAAAGTCGCTAGCCTTCCTCGGCCTAGGTAGCCGCTGGGGCCGGGATCCCAAGCTGGAGCGGCTCCAACTGGACTATGGTAGGAAATGCCCTAGCAGCCCTTGACTAACAGCACCCATGTTTGATGTCCTTGCCGAAAAGTTGGAACTGGCCTGGAGAAAGCTGCGCGGCCAGGACAGGATCACCGAAACCAACATCCAAGAAGCCCTGCGGGAAGTGCGGCGCGCCCTGCTGGAGGCCGATGTCAACCTGCAGGTGGTCAAGCAGTTCATCGAGGAGGTGCGGCAGGCAGCCCTGGGCGCTGAGGTGATTCCGGGGGTAACGCCGGATCAGCAGTTTATCAAGATTGTCTACGACGAGCTGGTGAAGGTGATGGGGGAAGCCAACGTGCCCCTTGCCCAGGCCGAGCACCCCCCCACCATCGTGCTCATGGTTGGCTTGCAGGGATCTGGCAAAACCACTACTTGCGCCAAGCTGGCTTTGTATTTGCGCAAGCAAGGCAAAAAGCCGCTGCTGGTGGCAGGCGACATTTACCGTCCAGCGGCCATCGACCAGCTCAAGAGCCTGGGCCAGCAGATCCAGATCCCCGTCTTCGAGCTGGGCAAAGCGGATCCGGTCGAGATTGCCCGCCAGGGGGTGGCAACCGCGCGGGGACAAGGCTACGACTACGTTATTTTGGATACCGCCGGTCGCCTCCAGATCGACCTAGAGATGATGGCAGAGCTGGAGCAGATCAAAGCCGCGGTGCAGCCCCACGAGATCCTGCTGGTGGTGGACGCCATGATGGGGCAGGAGGCGGCCAACCTCACCCAGGCCTTCCACGAGCGGCTGGGCCTTACCGGCGCCATCCTCACCAAGCTGGACGGCGATACCCGCGGCGGGGCAGCCCTTTCCATTCGCCAGGTTTCCGGCCAGCCCATTAAGTTTATCGGGGTTGGCGAAAAGGTGGAGGCCCTGGATCCCTTTTACCCGGATCGCATGGCCTCGCGCATCCTGGGCATGGGGGATATTCTCAGCTTGGTGGAAAAAGCCCAGGAGGAAATCGACCTGGGAGATGCCGCCGCCATGGCGGAAAAGATGATGACCGCCCAGTTCGATTTCAACGATTTCCTCAAGCAAATGCGCCTCATCAAGCGCATGGGGTCTCTAGCCAGCTTGCTGCGGCTAGTGCCGGGAATGAGCAAAATTAGCGACGAGCAGCTGCAAAAAGGCCAAGAGCAACTAGCCCGGGCGGAGGCCATGATCAACTCCATGACGCCAGAGGAGCGGCGCAACCCAGATCTGCTGGCCCGCAGCGTCAGCCGTAAGCGGCGGGTAGCCCTGGGCTCTGGCCACAAGCTGGAGGATGTCAGCCGCCTGGTGAGCGATTTCCAGCGCATGCGCGACATGATGCGCTCCATGAGCATGGGCGGCTTTCCGGGCATGCTGGGCGGACGGGGCCCACTGCCGGCAGGTGGCCCCCAATGGCGAGGGCGTTCGCAGTCCAGCCGCAAGCCAGACAAAGGGGGGGGCAAAAAGGGGGGCAACAGCCGCGGCTTTGGCAGCAAGTGAGCTGAGCCTATGCCTTTCCACGTCGTCTTGGTGGCTCCGGAGATCCCGGCC
>NZ_JANSHI010000011.1:0-99477 GCF_047461615.1 Synechococcus sp. W65.1
GGCAACCGGGGCATCGAGGGCAAGGTGGCCACCATCCGCCACGTGCGGGAGCGGGGCATTCCCTTTCTGGGGCTGTGTTTGGGCATGCAGTGTGCGGTGATCGACTGGGGATGCCATATTGCCGGCCTGGAGCGGGCCAACAGCTATGAGTTCGATCCCGACACTCCTCATCCCGTCATCAGCTTGCTGCCGGAGCAGAAAGATGTGGAGCACCTGGGGGGAACCCTGCGCCTGGGCCTCTACCCCTGCCGCATTCTGCCCGACACCCTGGCAGCCAAGCTCTATGGTGAGACAATTGTCTACGAGCGCCACCGCCATCGCTACGAGTTCAACAACGCCTACCGCAGCCTGTTCCTCGAGTCTGGCTACGTGATTAGCGGTGTTTCGCCCGACAACCGTCTAGTGGAGATCATCGAGCTGCCCAGCCACCCCTTTTTCATCGCCACCCAATTCCATCCCGAGTTTCGCTCCCGCCCCAACCGCCCGCATCCCCTCTTTTTGGGCCTGATTGAGGCTGCTCTGCGCCGCCGTTCCCAGCTTCAACCGCTGCTGCAGTTGCAAAGTACAAGTTGATCCAAGGGTTGTTGTCTCCAGCACGCTATGCCCCGCCACCGGAAAAAGTCGGATCTGCCTAGCAAAATCTGCCTCACCTGCGGCAGGCCCTTTACTTGGCGCAAGAAATGGGCTGATTGTTGGCCAGAGGTGAAATACTGTTCCGAGCGTTGCCGCAACCATCGCCCCAGGGGAGCCCGCTCCTCCTCCTAGGCGGCCAGGACGGATAATGGTGGGGTCGAGGAGGGGACAAAAGGGCAGCATGCGGTTTCTCAAGTGGCTGTTGCACAATCCCCACGAAACCGAAGAAGAGGATCCCTTTTTGCGGGCCATCACCCGCATCGAAAGCCTGATCTCGAAGCTACTGTCAGTTTTGATGATTGGGCTAATCGTGGTGGCCGTGGTGGACTTGGCCCGCTTCTTGGTGGCTGATCTGCTACGGGAGCCAATCGGGTTTTTCTCCACCACTTTGATTGAGATCTTTGGCCTCTTTTTGAATATCTTGATTGCCCTGGAGATTTTGGAGAACATTACTGCTTACCTGCGAAAGCAGGTTGTGCAAGTGGAGCTGGTCATTGTTACCTCTTTGATTGCGGTGGCGCGCAAGATCATCATTTTTGATTTCGAGAAGCTGGGGGGGTTGGATCTGATTGGCCTGGGGGCAGCAACTCTGGCTCTGTCGGTAAGTTACTGGCTGGTGCGACGAGCTAAGCTCCCATCCAAGTTCGGTCAAGACTAAGCTTCCCAATAGTTTGGCAAAAAACCTGCAACAGCCCGCGCCAGTGGTGCTTGGCTCGGCCAAATCCTACACGGCTATGAGGGGAGCCACTGCCGGCACGATAGTTCTGGAGCTTTTCCTGCAAGAAGCTTCCCTTACTGTCAGCTTCGTCTTTTTGGGCCAACGCTCACTTCTACGATGGCTTCATCTTCCAGCGCGGGATTCGGGGCTTCATGGCCCAAGGCGGGGATCCCACAGGCACAAAGCAGGGTAGGAGGCTACTGCTGTCCCGATGAGCCGTTGCAACGTCCCTACCCCCGGGCGATCTTGGCGATGGCCAATGCCGGCCCTAACACCAACGGCAGTCAGTGACTATTCCCTACCTCCCAACTCCACCATCTTTGGCCAACTGGCCCGCAGGATTGCCCGCTAAACCCGGTGGAGAGCAAGCCCATTCTCATCTCGGAATCCCATTAGCTTGAGCTAATCTCGTGGAACAGTTTGATTGATCCTTAGCTGGGTTTTTGCAACTTGCCTTGAGGGGGATCCCGTATGGAGTTCGCTAGCCCCCGGCGAATGTCCCCCCGCATTCTGGTTCTGGATTTTGATGGCGTGCTCTGCGATGGGCGGGCAGAGTACTTTGCCTCCTCCTGTCGTGTCTGTGCCCAGGTGTGGGGCCTGGCTCCTGCGCAATTGCAGCCGTTGCAGCCAGCCTTTAACCAGTTGCGCCCGCTAATCGAGACGGGTTGGGAGATGCCCCTGTTGCTCTGGGGGCTGCAGCAAGGGATCCCGGAAGACGCTTTGCGCCAAGACTGGCCTGGCTGGCGACAGCGGTTGTTGCAGCAGGCGGGGGTTTCCGAGAGGGCTTTGGCCCAAGCGCTGGATGAGGTGCGAGATCGCTGGCTTGCAGAGGATCGGCAGGGGTGGCTGGAGCTGCACCGCTTCTATCCGGGGGTGACAGCCTGGATGCGCCAAGTACAGGCTGCCGGCGAGCCGCGCCTAGCCATTCTCAGTACCAAAGAGGGGCGCTTTATCCAGCAGCTTTTGCTCCGCGAAGGGATCCAACTGCCGCGCCACCGCATCCTGGGCAAGGAGGTGCGCGCTCCCAAGGCCGCCACCCTTCAGCGGCTGCTAACTGCAGCTCAGGTAGCGCCCGAGGAACTCTGGTTTGTCGAGGATCGCTTGCAGACGCTGCGCCAGGTGCAGAGCGTACCGGAGCTAGAGCCGGTGCTCCTGTTTTTGGCTGGCTGGGGCTACAACCTGCCGGAGGAGCGAGAAGAGGCCGCCCGGGATCCCCGCCTGCATCTCCTTAGCTTGGAACAGCTCTCCCAGCCTTTTGAGCAGTGGTTGATCCCGCCTCCTCCTTCCTCTGGTCTTGCCATCAGCCCAGCGGAACCGCAAGAGCTGAGCCGGGTCCAAGCTAGCCCTGACCGGAAACGCCTGGAAGCTGGCCTTGCCTCCCTGGTGCTGACCTTGGTGGAGCTGCTGCGCCAGTTGATGGAAGCTCAGGTGGTGCGGCAGATGGAGGCCAATCGCCTTTCGCCGGAGCAGATCGAGCGGGCCGGCAGCAGCCTGCAAGCCCTGCGGCAGCAAATTCGGCAACTCTGCGCCCTGCTGGAGATTGACCCGGCAGATCTCAATCTGGATTTAGGGGATCTGGGCACGCTTCTGCCCCGCCAGGGAGACTACTACCCCGGCCAGCCCGACGGCGAGGGATCCCTCTTGGAACTCTTGGATCGGCTGATCAACACCGGGATCGTCGTCGACGGCGAGCTCGACCTGGGCTTGGCGGACTTGAGTCTTATCCACGCCCGCCTGCAGTTGGTGCTTACCTCCAGCGCCAAGCTTTCTTAGACCCAGGGAGTGTCGATGGAGACGATTGAGAGAAGAGATGCCAGAAGCAAGATGGGGAGGCCGGAAATCGCGGTATGCTGGCTTTGGATCCCGTTAATCTCTCTTCACAGTTTCCTCCTATGGATGTTTTTGCCCCAACCGGAAACCTGCATGCCGGCGCCATTTGGCCGGAGGTGGTGGTCACCCTCACGCTGTTGCTCGTCCTGGCAGTGGATCTGGTGGGCGGGTCGGCAGCGCGCAGAAGTTTGCCAACTCTTTCCCTCTTGGGGTTGATGGGAGCCCTGGTGCCCCTGGTGCTGCAGTGGCAGCAGCCCCAGTTGGAGAGCTTCTTGGGCAGCTTTGCCGCGGATCCCGTGAGCATTCTCTTCCGTAGCCTGGTGGTGGTGACAGCAGCCCTGACGGTGATGATGGCGGAGCGCTACCTCACCCAGGCAGGCACGTCCACGGGCGAGTTCTATGTGCTGCTCCTCACGGCCACCTTGGGGGGAATGTTCCTTGCGGGAGCGATGGATTTAATCATGGTGTTTGTCTCGCTGGAAACGCTGAGCATTGCCAGCTACCTCATGGCTGGCTACACGAAGCGAGATCCGCGCTCCTCTGAGGCTGCCCTGAAGTACCTGCTGACCGGCGCTAGCAGCACGGCCATCTTCCTCTACGGCATGTCGCTGCTCTATGGCCTGTCGGGGGGGCAAACCCAACTGTCGGCCATCGCGCCCCACCTGGCCAATGCTGGCCTAGCAGGGATCCTGGCCTTGGTGTTCTGCCTTGGGGGCATTGGCTTTAAGCTGGCGGCGGTGCCCTTCCACCAGTGGACTCCCGACGTCTACGAGGGATCCCCAACGCCGGTGGTGGCCTTTTTGTCGGTGGGATCCAAAGCAGCAGGCTTTGCCCTGGCCATTCGCTTTCTGGCTACCGTCTTCCCAGCCATGACGGAAGAGTGGCGGGCGGTGCTCTCAGTGCTGGCTATCTTGACCATGGTGCTGGGCAATGTGGTGGCCATTGCCCAAACCCGCCTCAAGCGCCTGCTGGCCTATTCCTCTATTGGGCAGGCGGGCTTTGTTTTGATTGGTTTGGTGGCAGGCACGGAAGCGGGCTACGCCAGCTTGATTTTTTACCTGATGGTTTATCTAGCCATGAACCTGGGCGCCTTTCTGTGCGTCACCCTGTTTAGCCTTAAGACCGGCACTGACGAAATCAACGAGTACAGTGGCCTTTACCAGAAGGATCCTTTCCTCACCCTTTGCCTTAGCATTTGTCTTCTCTCCCTGGGCGGGCTGCCGCCACTGGCCGGCTTTTTCGGCAAGCTCTATCTCTTCTGGGCTGGCTGGCAGGCAGGAGAATACACCCTGGTGCTGGTGGGCCTGGTTACTAGCGTCATCTCCATCTACTACTACGTGCGAGTGGTGAAAACCATGGTGGTGAAAGAGCCGCAGGAGACGTCGCTTTCGGTGCAAAACTACGCCGAGACCGACTGGCAGGCAGAGGGCATGCCGGCTCTGCGAGTAGGCATGGTGTTGACCCTCGTGGCCACCATCTTTGCTGGCATCCTCTCCAATCCCCTGTTTACCCTCTCTGTTCAGGCAGTGGAGCGTAGCCCGTTTTTGGGGTTCCCGACAGCCCAGGCTTTTGCTCCCGAGGCAGCCAGCCCTGCAGCTTTGCCTAGCTACTCGGGCCGCAATTCCTAAAAATGCCCCCACCCCTCTCCCTGTAGGAGGGGGAATTAAGCGTTTCAGCCTTGCCCCGCCACCGTCTGCAACTGAGTCGAACCTCAAATACCCTCTAGGCTGACATTAAGAAAGCGGGCAATCTCGGCGGCTTGGTTTTCAATCTCGGCCAAAGAAGGCGGCTGCCCAACGCCGGTGAGGGGGATGTCACCGCGTCCTTTCACTCGCAAGTAGATAGCTCGGCGGGGGTTGAGGCCTTCTCGCAGCTCCACCCGCAGGCTTTGCACCTCGGCAAAGTCATACTCCAGACGAACTTCGCGGTTTTTGCCCGGAAAGCCCTGCCGCACCAGCGTTATCTTTTGGGTACGGCGGTTGAACTCGTTGTAGCCGCCCCCCAAGTTCCAATACAGGCTCAGCCATTGGTACAACCCTGCCAGGAAGCCGAGCACACCGTAGAAGAGCATGGCAATGCCCTGGGGAAGGAACACCAGGCTGGCGGGGTCGGAAAAGGGAAGCAAATTGCGGTGGAAATAGCTGGAAAGACCAGCCAGGGTAAAGCCCAGACCCCCTGCCGTCAGAACCACTGCCCAAAAGTAAACGCTGGGCCGCCGCGACCCAATGACGGTGTAGCGCAGCAGGTCTTCAGAGCGAATTTCGGGAACAGTTGCAGACACCGCCGGAATCCCTTTTTCCAAAGCTGGCTTCTCCCATTCTATTGGGCGGCTCGACCTCTTGCTGGGATCCCGCTACTTCAGGGTTGAGACTCGCGGGGCGTAACGATTTTCCCTACCCCTGGGGTAACTGCCGGAGGTTCAGCAGGGGAGGGTTCGGAAGTGGGGGAAGAGGTTGGTTCCGGCTCGGCTGGCAGGGGAGAGGATTCGACGGCAGGAGTTGGACTTGGGAGAGCCGAGAGCTGGGCTACGGCCTCTTGAGCCGTCCGCTCTCCAAAGGCAGACAGGGCAATTGCCACTTCCCCACGGCTAACTGGCTGGAGGGGGTTAAAGGTGCGGATGGGGCCGAAGGTGCGCAACACCGTGGAGGCATTCTCTAGGCTGCGATCTGCCACTAGGGGAGCAACAGCCTCGTCGGGGATCTGCGCCGCATCGGTAAAGCCCCAGCGCTCCTCCAGCTCTGCCCGGGAGCCCTTGATCTGGCCGGGCGGCAAATCCAAAGGCACCTTCATGCGAATTAACTCGGCTCGCGACAGCAGGCTGTTGGGGCGAAACTCGCGATTGGCATCCCCAGCAGCGATGCCGGCAGCCCCCAGGGCCTGGATGTAGCGGAAGTTGGGATCCTCCTCCGGTACATCCAAAAAAAGAGGGCGCTCCGAGGGGGATCCTATGCGGATTTGGCGGCTGGGCTCGTCAGCGTGAATGGCGTTGTTGGCTAGCACCAGCCAGCGGGCAAACTCTCCTCGACGCACGCTGCGCTGCGGCTGAAACTCGCTGCCGGCAATATCGGCAAAGATCCCCAGCCGATCCAGGTAATAGACCGACTGGGCCACTAGGGATCCGGGCTCCAGATCCGTGAAGCGGCTGCTGAGTTGAGTCGGCAGAGGTGTCAAGGCAACAGGGGGAGAGGTGGAGGGTGAGGGGAATTCTGAGAGAGGCCTTGGCGTCGCCGGTTGCTCTGCAGAGGGAGGAACAGACAGATCCACCGGTCGCACCGCCCGTTTCAGTCGTTCTCCCCACTCCGTTCCCTGACAAGCTGACAGCAGTCCCAGCAGCAAGAGCCAGGTGATAGCCGGGGACAGCGATTGTTTAGGCCGCTTGGAGTGGTGTTGCTGGTGCAATGCTTTCTCTCCCTCTACTGCGCCCATTTGCGGCTAAACTCCTCCAGCACATCCAGCAGGTTCAGCAGGCTTTGCATGGGCAGCAGATCCACCAGAGGCAGCTCTTTGCGCCCGCCCCCCACCTTCACTGGGATCCCTTGCAGGATCTCCGTGACGGCATTCTCATCCACCTTGCCTGCCATCACCTGAGGGGCCAGCCGCTCCGCCAGAACGGTATGCAGGTGGGCATCCCGCAGGTAGAGGTGCCACCGGGCTACATCGATGTAAACTTCCTTGCCAATGGCAGCGGCCAATTGCTCGATCTCGGGGTTGCTCGGCACTTGGGCCATGGCTCAGCTTCGCTACTGGTTGCCCTGCGTTGATCATAGCCTGGCCCCACTTTAGGGAGAGCTGGCGGCAGAGCGGCGCGGTAGAGGCAGGGCGAAGTTCTCTTGCAACTGCCGCAGCAGCAACAGGTGCTCCAGAGCCAAGCGATCCCGTTCGAAGCGCAACTGGCTGAGTTGGGCCTGGGTCTGGCGAATGTCCTCTACGTTGGCGTCCCAGGTTTGCAAAAGGCGGTAGAGGCGGTCTTGTTGGCTGGCAATCTGCTGGTTCAAGCGGGCTAGGCGGCGGCTAAACTCCCTATCCATTTCTGCCGCCAGCTCGGGATCGGGAAGGAGGGGCAGCTGAGCCCAATCGATGCCCAGCTTAGTCGAGGGTGGTGGAGGCGCTTCTACCTCTTTGAGAAGGGGGAAGTTGGGGAAAGGGGAAAGCTCTATCTCACCAGAGGGCGGCTGGTTTTTTCGAGCAGGAGCCTGAGAGCTGGCCGGCGGCGGAGTGGGCTGGGAAGCGGACTTCAAGGCGCTGGGGTTTGCCTGGGCTGGCCAGGATCCCAGACTGCCCAGCCAAAGACAAACTGCTAGCCCCCAAGCTTGGCAAACCGCTGTTCTCACCCTGTGTTCCTCACTTCAAGCTAGCTCAAGCCAATTAGCTCACTCCCAGCTCAAGTCGGTTGGGGAGTTGGGCAGCGACTCGAATAAAATTGAGTAGGCGTCTTGTTTCTGTCCTGGCTCAAATAGATAGCGTTGGGCAACCCAAGCAGAGGCGGGCACAATTGCCACCCGCACTGGCGGATCCTCCAGAGACACCAACGGCTGAGGGTGAAGCCAGCGCCAGCCCGCCCAGCCCGCTCCCGCCAGGGCTACTGCAGCCGCTGCCACTTGTCGCCAAGGAAAGCCGCTGCACCGCCGCCAGCCCAGAGCAACCTCTGGCCTTCGATCCAGCTTCTCGAACACACGGCTAATCAGCAGCTCCGTCTGAACGGGATCCAGGGTTGGCGCTTTGAGGTTAGCCAAACCGGCCTGTAAGGCCGACAGTTGGCTGTACAGTTGCTGCGCCTGGGGATCGCTGGCTAGCCAGTCCTCCACTTGTCGCGCCTCCTGGGGGGACAGTTCTCCATCCAGGTAGGCGCTTAGCTGCTCAAAGCGCTCCTCCACCGGCGGCAGCTCCGCGGGGGGAGGGGAGGCGGCATCCTCGCGGTCGGGGTTGAGGTTGGGGCAAAACATAGTCATTCGCCATTGAGGTAGGGCTTCAGGATGGACTGCAAGCGGGCGCGGGCCCGGGCAATGCGGGATTTAACAGTACCCAGAGATACCCCCGTAATCTCCGCAATTTCCTCATAGGCCATCCCCTGAATTTCTCGCAGCAGGATGGCTTGGCGAAAGGCCTCAGGCAGGTCGTGGACGGCTTGGTGCAATCGCTCGTAAAACTCGCAGGTGGCGAGGTGGTCGTGGGGGCTTGGGCTACTGCTGGGCAGCTCCCATTCCATCTCACTCTCTTGCGTGGAAATCGAGGCATCCAAAGAGAGGGGTTGCTGCTGGCGCCTGCGCTTGCGCAGCTCGTCGTAAACCAGGTTGGTGGCAATCCGCCCCAGCCAACTGCGAAACTTTGCTGGCTCCTGCAGATGTTTGAGGTTGCGGTAGGCCCGGATCCAAACTTCCTGGGCCAAGTCCTGGCGATCCGGCCAGTTGGGCGCAAGATGGTAGAGAACCTTATCTACGTAGGCCTGATAGCGGCGTATGAGCTCGGCAAAGGCCTCGCGGTGGGGCCGGGATCCCTGCTGACACAGCAGTACCAGCTCCCGATCGGCAAGCTTTTCTGGCAGCACAGGCTCCTTCCTCAGTGAGGCTGACCAGCACTGGCCGCTGATGTTGCTGAGGGCAGCATCCATAAGCATCCCCAGAAAGAGATCCCCTCCCAACCGGAACCTCTACTTGAGAGACGAATTCAGGACAACCGGGTTCCCTTCCTATCTTTGGCGAGAGTACCCTTGCAGGATAGCTCTTGGGCTGGCAACTGGGCTACAGTGAGCTTGCGGTAGAGTAGACGCCCGATCTGGCATGACTTCCGACGCCGCTGCTGTTCTTTCTGAGCTCAAGGCAGTGCCGACGCTGGCGGAACTTTCGGCCACGTCTTTGCAGTGGCTGGGATCCCAGGTAAAGCTGCGGGACATCCCAGCAGGGCAGGCGCTCTTGATGCAGGATGCCTGGGGCAGCGTTGTTTATTTGATCCTATCTGGCTGGGTCAAGGTGCGGCGAGCTCTGCGGATCCACACCGCCGAAGGAACCTGGGACAGCGCCCAAACCCTAGCTCTACTCGGGCCCGGCGCCTGGGTAGGGGAAATGGCGGTGTTGGACGAAGCGCCCCGCTCGCGGGATGTGCTGGCCTTAACCTCGGTGCGGGCTGCCGGGATCCCAGCGGCAACTTTCAAGACGCTGATGCTGCAGGAGCCGCGCCTGTGCTACCAACTGGCTCGCAGCCTCTCCCGCCGTCTGCGCCTAGCGAATTTGCAGGCCGACCTGGAGCAACAGAGCCCTCCTGTGCGGGTGGTGCATGCGCTGGTGCAACTGGCGGAAGCCTTTGGCGAGAAGACTGAGCAGGGAGTGCGCATCATCTACCCGCCCCTCCAGGATTTGGCCGACCTCAGCCAGGTTAACCAGGAAACAGTGGCGGCAGTGCTGAACCGCTTGCAGCAGCAGGGGATCATTCAGCCCCTGCCAGACCAACAGTCTCTGCTCCTAATCCAGTACCCCAAACTCGTAAAAGCAGCCCGCCTGCTCTAGTTAGCTGGGGCTGCATCCAGGAAACTTGCTCCTTGCAAGCTGTGGTTTGCGAGAGCTTGCGCTAGCGGCAAGACCCGTGGCATAACGGCTAGCTGGCAAGACCGCAGGCCCACTCTAGCCAAGAGGCATCCTCTTCTGAGAGACTGGCCTGGTGCAGGGCGTAAACCTGGCGGTGATACTCATCAAGCCAAGCCCGCTGTGCCGCGTCTAGGAGATCCCAATCGATCAAACGCCTGTCAAAAGGGATCCACGTCAGAGAGCGAAAGCCCATCCAGCCCTCTGGCTCGGGGAGGGCAACCACCTCGTAGAGGTTCTCCAGGCGAATCCCGCCCCAGCCTGGCTGGTAGTAACCTGGCTCGATGCTGGTGATCATGCCTACCTTGAAGGGGGTGCTGGCGCGGCGGTGGATCCCATTGGGCCCCTCGTGGACGTTCAAAAAGGCGCCGACGCCGTGGCCAGTGCCGTGGCCGTAGTCTAGCCCTGCCTGCCAGAGGCTGGAGCGGGCAATGCCATCCAAAGAGAGGCCGTAGGTATCGGGGGGGAAGATCTGGCGGGCGCAGTGAATGTGGGCTTTGAGCACCTCGGTGTAGCGCCGCTTGCACAAGGGATCCGCGGGTTGCGAGCCAATCCAGAGGGTGCGGGTAGCGTCGGTAGTGCCCCCCAGGTAGTGGGATCCCGAGTCCAACAAAAACAACTCGCCTGGCTGCAGCAGCTTCTGAGGATCCGGGGTGCCGTAGTGAACGATAGAGCTATTGGCCCCGGCCCCAGCGATGGTGTTAAAGCTCAAGCCAACCCAATCCCCTTCCTCGCGGTAGTGGGCCTCCAGGGTGGCTGCCACATCGGCTTCGCTGATGGGGATCCCTGCTTGGATCTGCCGGTCGATCCAGGCGAGCGTGCGGATCTTGGCCCGGCTGGCTTTGCGGTTGGCTAGCCGCATCTGCTCCAGCTCGGTGGGGTTTTTGACCGCCTTGAGGACATCCACGGGGTGATCCAGCTCGCGACAGGGGATCCCGTGCAGCAGCTCTTGCGTGCCCTGAGTGGTCTGCTTGGGATCCAATCCCACCGGCCCGTAGCGCTCGGCCCACTGGGGCAGTTGTTCCGGGTAAGCCTCGTAGGGCCAGAGCTCTACCTCCGCTTCGGCCAGCACTTGCCGAGCCGAGGGAGTAAGGCGCTCCAGATCTGTGAAGAGGGCAACCCTCTCCAGGGCAACCAGCGCGTAGGCGCGGAACACCGGGTTGTAGGGGATGTCAGAGCCACGCAGGTTCAATAGCCAGGCTACCTGGTCCAACTTGGTTAAGGGCAACAGGCCTACCCGCTTGCGGCGCATCTCCTGGCGCACCTGAGCCAGCTTGTCGCTGGGGGTGGCCCCGCAGAGCTGGGCAGGGACAGGATAGATGGGTTGTTTCAAAAGAGGTTGGCTAGATTCCTTGGCCAGCTTATCTAGCGGGTTTTCGCGAACCGGCACCAGCAGCACTCCCCCGGCTTGGGCGTGGGCTTGTAACTGGCGGTAGGTGGCTACGGACACCGTAAAGGGATCCACCCCCAGGCGAAAGCCAGATCCTAACTCCTCTACAATCTCCATCAGGCTGGGCTGATCCGGCAGACCGCCTTTGATCACCGTAAACAGGTTGGGATCCACCTCCCGCTCGGCCTGCTCGTGGTAGCGGGGATCTACCCACAGCCAAGCCCTGTCCCGGCTAATCAAAGCATCGCCCACCGAGCCAGTAAAACCCGTGATCCACTGCCGCCGCTTGCGATACTCCAGCAGGTACTCGTTGAGGTGCTCATCGGCGGAGGGTACCCAAAACCCATCCAAATTCTGTTCTTGCAAAAGCTGGCGCAGCTGCTGCAAACGGGCAGCAATCTCCAGGCGGGGCAAGGTTTGAGGCATGGCAGAGGCAACGGAAGAGTCCACGCTATCGGCCCTAGAGACCATGTTACAGACGTCCCCTTTCTCCTTGGGAAAGCTGAGCAAGAATTTCTAGCACTCTTCGGGAAAGCCAGCCTCTCGCCAGGCGCGGATGCCGCCGTCCATCGAAAACACGCGGCGGTAGCCCATCTTCTGCAAGTTATCGGCTGCTAAGGCTGAACGAAACCCACCAGCACAATAGAGGACAATCTCCGCCTCTTTGTCTGGGATCACCTTCTCGATGTCCCGCTCAATAATGCCTTTGCTCAAGTGAATGGCGCCAGCAATGCGACCTGCCTGCCACTCCGATTCTTCCCGCACGTCGACTAGGTAGAAGGGATCCCCTTGCCGTTGTTTCTGCCTGACTTGCTCGACGGTCAGCTCTTGGATGCGGCTTTTGGCCTCGTTGACCAAAGCCAAGAAAGCAGGAGAGTGAGGGGACGCCATGGAACCTCGCCGATGCAACCCAATCTCCAGAATAAACCGGGCTTTAGGGGTGTGGATAGTCGCTCGGCCAAGTTGGGCCGGATCCCTACCCGGACAGGCTAAACTAAGCACAGACCTGCCCGCCGGAGGCCCACAGTTTGAGCTCTCGATCCGCCTTTTCCCAACTGCTCTGGCCCCTTGCCTTGAGTTTGAGCTGGGGGATCCCGCTTGCAGGCAAAGTGCTGGCCCAGACTCCCCCGCTGCGCCTAGAAAGCGGGCTGCAAAGGCAGGTTTCTGCCCCTGCGCCAGCGGCTCTGGTCGAGTGGCTGAACGAGCAAATAGCCGCGGCTAACCGACGGGACTTGCCGAAGGTGATGGCCGGCTACAGCCCCGACTTCCGCCACCGCGACGGGTTGGATCGGCAGGGGGTGGAAGAGGCCATTCGCAAGCTGTGGGACGCGCATCCTGAGCTGACCTACTCCGCCCAAATTGTCTCCTGGCGGCAGATAGGCCCTGAGATTGTAGCTGAGATTGCTAGCCAAGTGCAGGGATCCCAGGCTTCGGGGCGGGGGGAGTTTCAGGTAAAGGCTTCCGTCCTGGTGCGCAACCGCTACCGCCCGGATGCCGCCAATCCAGGACAACTGCTGCTGGTAGAGCAAGAAGTGCTGCGGGAGTCGAGCACGCTCACCTCCGGCTCAGCACCCCCCACCGTTACTTTCAAGCTGCCGGAGGTGGTCAAGCCGGGATCCACCTACTCGCTGCAGGCCATTGTGGCCGAGCCCCTCACCCAATCTTTGCTGTTGGGCGCTGTGGCGGAGCGGCCCGTTGCCGGGGCAAGCTACCTGGATGTCACTTCGTTTGCCCTCGAACCTCTGCAGGCGGGCGGGATCTTCCTGCAGGCGGATGCCCCCCCAGAAGCGGGTGCTGAGTGGATCTCGGTGATGCTGGTTAACCAAAGTGGCCTGGTTGTCGAGAGCCGGCGCCTTACCGTTCAACCCTAAGAGATAAGGAACCCCAAGCAAGCCAGACTCCTGGCAGAAAGCCGAGGTGGCCGTCTGGATCCCTTTCCCTCAGGCCAGGGAGAGGAAGCCTAGAACACGACTGAGAACCAGGCAACGGCGTAGGATAGAAAAACGCCCTTTAGCCTGCTCAAGTTGCCGTGGACTACAAGAGTACCCTCAACCTGCCGCAGACTCAGTTTCCCATGCGGGCGGAGGCCGCTAAGAGAGAGCCCGCCATCCAGGCTTTTTGGCAGGAAGAACAGATCTACCAGCGTCTGTCGGAAACCAATCCGGGGGATCCCTTTGTCCTGCACGATGGGCCACCCTATGCCAATGGCGACATCCACATGGGCACCACCCTCAACAAGATCCTCAAGGACATCGTCAACAAGTACCACCTCCTGCGAGGGCGCAAGGTGCGCTATGTACCTGGCTGGGACTGCCACGGCCTGCCCATCGAGCTGAAAGTGCTGCAAAGCCTCTCCCCCCAGGAGCGGCAGAGCCTCACCCCCCTGCAACTGCGGCAAAAGGCCAGAGAGTACGCCCTGCACTACGTCAACGTGCAGCGGGCCAGTTTTCAGCGGCTGGGGGTATGGGGAGATTGGGATCGGCCCTACCTGACCCTATCGCCGGAGTACGAGGCGGCCCAGATCGAGGTGTTTGGCCAGATGGTTCTCAAGGGCTACATCTACCGCGGCCTCAAGCCCGTCCACTGGAGCCCCAGCTCCCAGACGGCCCTGGCAGAAGCGGAGCTGGAATATCCCGACAACCACATCTCCCCCAGCATCTACGTGGCTTTTCCCTTGCAAAGCCTCAGCCCGGCGGCGCGGCCGGTTTTAGAGCCCTTCCTGCCAGGCCTGCGGGCGGCCATCTGGACGACTACCCCTTGGACGATCCCGGCCAACCTGGCTCTCTGCTTTAACCCCAAGCTTACCTACGCGGTGGTGGAGTCTCCCCGCTTTGGCCTGCTGCTCATTGCCGCCGCTTTGCGGCAGCGGCTGGAAAAAGTCCTGGAGACTCCCTTGGAGGTCAAGGCCACCCTGCCGGGATCCGCTCTGGAATACTGCCAGGGACGCCACCCCCTCTTTGACCGCCCTAGCCTCTGTGTTTTGGGAGACTATGTGACCACCGAGTCCGGCACCGGCATTGTCCACACGGCGCCAGGGCATGGGGAAGAAGACTTCAAGACTGGCCAAAAGTACGGCCTGCCCATCCTCAGCCCCGTGGACGAGCAGGGGAGGTTTACCGCAGAAGCCGGCCCCCAGTTTGCCGGGCTAGATGTCCTCTCCAAAGAACCGGAGACCAGCGGCAACCTGGCCGTGATTAAGGCTTTGCAGGCTGCCGGTGCCCTGCTCAAGGAGGAGCCCTACAGCCACAAATATCCCTATGACTGGCGCACCAAAGAACCCACCATCTTCCGGGCCACCGAGCAGTGGTTTGCGTCCGTAGCCGGCTTCCGGGAGCTGGCCCTGCAGGCCATCAAAACCGTGAAGTGGATCCCGCCGGAAGGGGAAAACCGCATCACCGCCATGGTCAAGGAGCGCTCCGACTGGTGCATCTCCCGCCAGCGGGCCTGGGGGGTGCCCATCCCTGTTTTCTATGACGAGGAGACTGGCGAGGCTCTGCTGACTGCCGAAACCATTGACCACATCAAGGCCATCTTTGCCCAAGAGGGATCTGACGCTTGGTGGAAGCGCCCAGTAGAAGAATTGCTGCCGGAGCAGTACCGCCGCAATGGCCGCACCTACCGCAAGGGCACGGACACCATGGATGTTTGGTTTGACTCCGGCTCTTCCTGGGCGGCGGTGGCCCAGGCGCGCGGGTTGGGCTACCCCGTGGATCTCTACCTGGAGGGTTCGGATCAGCACCGAGGTTGGTTCCAGTCCAGCTTGCTGACCTCAGTGGCGGTCAATGGCTGTGCCCCCTACAAGGCGGTGCTCACCCACGGCTTTGTGCTGGACGAAAAGGGCCAGAAGATGAGCAAGTCCTTGGGCAACGTCATCGATCCCCTGGTGCTCATCAACGGCGGCAGCAACCCTCAGACGGATCCCGCCTACGGGGCCGATGTGCTGCGACTGTGGGTTTCCAGCGTGGACTACTCCGGCGACGTGCCCCTGGGCAAGACCATTCTGGGGCAGATGGCAGATGTGTACCGCAAGATCCGCAACACAGCCCGCTTTCTGCTAGGCAACCTCTATGACTTTAACCCGGCCCAGGATGCCGTTCCCTTCGAAGCGTTGACCGAGTTGGATCGCTACCTCCTGCACCGCCTAAAGGAGGTGGGCGAGGAGATCACCGAAGCTTTTGACAGCTATCAGTTCTACCGCTTTTTCCAAGCAGTTCAGAACTTCTGCGTGGTGGATCTCTCCAACTTCTACTTGGATATTGGCAAGGATCGCCTCTACATCAGTCACGCCCGCAGCCTGCGGCGGCGGCAATGTCAGACGGTGCTGTCCCTGGTGCTGGAGAACTTGGCCAAGGCCATCGCCCCAGTGCTTTCCCACCTCGCCGAAGAGATCTGGAGCTACCTGCCCTACCCCAAGCCCACCCGTTCGGTGTTTGAAGGGGGCTGGATGCGACTGGCAGAGCAGTGGCGGGATCCCCAGCTAGCTGCCACTTGGGAAAAGCTGCGGGCAGTGCGGCAGGAGGTGAACAAGGCGCTGGAACAAGCGCGCACCGACAAGCTCATCGGCGCTTCCACCGAAGCCAAGCTCATCCTCAAGGTGGCGGATCCCCACCTGTACGCTCTTCTGGAAGAGCGGGCCGCCGAGCTGCGCTACCTGTTTATCACTTCCCAGGTGGAGCTCATCAAGGCAGAGACTGAGGCGGCGGAGCTGCAGGTTGTCGTTCAGCGGGCAGAGGGCAAAAAGTGCGTGCGCTGCTGGAACTACTCTCCTCGGGTGGGGGAATTTGCCGAACATCCAGAGCTGTGTGAGCGCTGCGTAGCGGCCCTAGCTGGCGAGTTTTGACTACCTGATCAAAGGCTGCGGCAGCCGCGAGTCCGACTCTCGCTCCAGGTCGCGGAAGAGAGGCGTACTGAGGTAGCGCTCGCCAAAGCTGGGCTGGATCATCACAATTAGCTTGCCGGCGTTTTCCGGTCGCCGCCCCACCTGGATAGCGGCAGCCAGGGCTGCCCCAGTGGAAATGCCGGAGAGGATCCCTTCTTCTCTGGCCAGGCGGCGGCTGTAGACCATGCTTTCTTCGTCGTCTACGGCAATCACCTCATCCAGGAGATCCCGCCGCAACACCTCCGGCACAAACCCTGCCCCGATGCCCTCGATGCGGTGAAAGCCGGGCCGTCCCCCGCTTAGAACCGCGCTTGCCTTGGGCTCGACGGCCACTAGCCGAATGGAAGGTTTCTTACTCTTGAGAAACTCGCCCGCCCCGGTAATGGTGCCGCCAGTGCCCACCCCCGCTACCAGGATGTCCACCTGGCCATCGGTGTCCTCCCAGATCTCGGGGCCGGTAGTGCGGGCGTGGATTCGGGGATTGGCCGGATTGGTGAATTGGCCCAGCATGTAGGCATTGGGGGTGCGGCGCACGATCTCTTCCGCCTTCCAAATGGCCTCTCCCATGCCACCGGCGCTGCTGGCTAGATGCACCTCTGCCCCGTAGGCCTTCAACAGCAGCCGCCGCTCCAGGCTCATGCTCTCAGGCATGACAATGATGAGCCGGTAGCCCTTGGCCGCTGCCGCCATAGCTAAGCCAATGCCCGTGTTGCCGGAGGTGGGTTCCACCAAAATGGTCTTGCCGGGGGAAATTAAACCGGCTTGCTCAGCTGCCTCGATCATGCTGACGGCAATGCGGTCTTTTACCGAGGCCGCCGGGTTGAAGCTCTCCAGTTTAACCACAATCTCCGCCAGGCATCCCTCCGCCTGCGGGATCCGGTTGAGCCGCACCAACGGCGTGCGACCGATGAGTTGGGTGATGTTGTCGGCAATCCTCATGGGCAGGCAACCTCGAAAAGCGGGGCCTTTGTCCGATGCTAACCCTGCAGCGGGAGACATCCAGCGAAGTTTTGAAAAGACTCCAGCCAAGCCCTCTTGGAAAGCCATGATCTAGAGTGAGATCACACCGGAAGGACAGATCCCCTATGCACCTGAGTGAAATCACTCATCCCAACCAGCTCCGCAACCTAAGCCTCAGCCAGTTGCGCAGCTTAGCCCGCCAGATCCGCGAAAAACACTTGCAAACGGCTGCCAACTCTCCCGTCGGCTGTCACCTAGGGCCAGGGTTGGGGGTGGTGGAGCTGACCTTGGCGCTCTACAAAACCCTTGACCTGGATCGCGACAAGGTTATTTGGGATGTGGGGCACCAAGCCTATGCCCACAAAATGCTCACCGGCAGGTATCACAACTTCCACACCATTCGCCAAAAGGGGGGGATCTCCGGCTACCTGAAGCGCAGCGAAAGCCGCTTCGACCACTTTGGGGCCGGCCACGCCTCCACCAGCATCTCGGCAGCCTTGGGTATGGCCATTGCCCGCGACCGGCGGGGGGAAAACTTCAAGGTGGTGGCCATCATCGGGGACGGCGCCCTGACCGGGGGCATGGCCTATGAGGCCATCAACCACGCCGGCCATTTGCCCAAGACCAACCTGATGGTGGTTCTCAACGACAACGGCATGTCGATTTCCCCCAATGTGGGGGCGATCCCGCGCTATTTAAACCGCCTGCGCCTCAGCCCGCCAGTGCAATTTTTGGCCGACAGCCTGGAGGAGCAACTAAAGAACCTGCCTCTAGTTGGCTCCAGTCTCAGCCCCGAAATTGAGCGCATGAAGGAGACGGTGAAGCTGGTTACTGCTGTGCAGAACAACAAGGCCGGCATCATCTTCGAGGAGCTGGGCTTTACCTACGTGGGGCCGGTGGACGGGCACAACCTGGCAGAGTTGTTGGATGCTTTTGAGTTGGCCCATGGCCTCTCTGGGCCCGTGCTGGTGCATGTGGCCACCGTCAAGGGCAAAGGCTACCCACCGGCAGAGGCTGAGCAGGTAAGCTATCACGCCCAATCCCGCTTCGACCTGGCCACCGGCAAACCCTATCCCCCCACCAAACCCACTCCCCCCAGCTACAGCAAGGTCTTCGGCCATACCCTTTGCAAACTGGCGGAGCGGGATCCCCGCATCATTGGCATCACGGCAGCTATGGACACTGGCACTGGCCTAGACAAGCTCAAGGAAAAACTGCCGGATCAGTTTGTGGATGTGGGGATCGCGGAGCAGCACGCGGTCACCTTGGCTGCTGGCATGGCCTGTGAGGGGATGCGCCCGGTGGTGGCCATTTACTCCACCTTCCTGCAGCGGGCCTACGACCAGATTATCCACGATGTCTGCCTCCAAAAGCTGCCAGTCTTTTTCTGCTTGGATCGGGCAGGCGTGGTTGGACCTGACGGCGCCACCCACCAGGGCATGTACGACATCGCCTATCTGCGCTGCATCCCCGAGATGGTGCTGATGGCCCCCAAAGACGAAGCGGAACTGCAGCGCATGGTGGTAACCGGGATCCAGTACACCCAAGGACCCATTGCCATGCGCTACCCGCGCGACTCTGGCGTTGGGGTGCCCTTGGCGGAAGATGGCTGGGAGCCCATTCCCATTGGCAAGGCGGAGGTGCTGCGCAGCGGCGGCGATGTGTTAGTCCTGGCCTATGGGTCGATGGTCTATCCCAGCTTGCAGGCCGCGGAGATCCTCAAAGAGCACGGCATCTCCACGACGGTAGTCAATGCCCGCTTTGCCAAGCCCCTGGATACAGAGCTAATCCTGCCCCTAGCCGAACAAAGCCGCCTGGTGGTGACGGTGGAAGAAGGCTGCCTCATGGGCGGGTTTGGCTCGGCAGTGGGGGAAGCCCTCCTGGATGCCGATATCCGGGTGCCTCTTTTGCGCCTGGGGGTGCCAGACATTTGGGTAGAACATGCTACCCGTGAAGAGTCTCTTGCAGACCTTGGCCTCAACAGTGTCGGTATTGCCGAGCGGATCCGAGCCAAGCTTGAGAAGCGGCAAAAGCCAGTGGCCGAGGGATCCCGGGCTACTCTCCTGCAAGACCCATCTGGCGGTTGAACCGGTCCACAGCAGCCTGCTGTAGGGCCTCTACCACTGCCCGTGTTCGCAGGAGAACTTGCACATCTCGCAGCAGGTTATCCCGCCACAGGTTCTCCCGCAGCACCTCTAGCCGGGCATAGCTGGGATCCAAGCGCACGGCTTTGGCCCCCAGTTCTTCCGCCCGCTGGGTTTGGCCGCGAACGTACAGGGCTGTAGCCAGGGCCAGGTAGGGCTCGGCCACCGCCTCGTTCATCTCGATGGTGCGTTCCCAGCGCTCGATGGCCGCCTCCAGATCCCCTTGCTCGTAGTCCACCAGGCCAAGGTTGTTCATGGCAGGCCAGTAGGCGGGATCCAACTCCAAGGTTTTCTCATATTCCCGCCGGGCGGGATCCCATTGGTCAAGCATGAGGTAGGCATTGCCCAGTTGAAAGCGGGCGTTGGGGTTATCCGGCTGCAAGGCAACAGCCCGTTCCAGGGCCTCGGCGGCGGCAAAGTAGCTGCCCTGCCGCAAGTAAGCCACTCCCAGGGAGTAGAGGACACCCCCATCCTGGGGAGCCAGAGCGCGGGCCCTTTGCAGCACCTGCACGGCCTGGGCAGAGTTCCCCAGCTCCAGATAGACGTTGCCCAAAGCGTAGAGCAGCTCGGAAGAGGTGGGCACCATGGCCACGGCCAGTTGCAGGCGGCGCAACGCCTCTTCGGTCTGGCCAAACTGGGCTAGCCGCAGCGCGTTGGTGGCCAGTTGCAGCCCCTGGGCCTGCATCAAGTCCCCATTGGGCAGGGGCACATGGAGCAAGACCTGAGCCCGCGCGGGATCCCCTCCCCCTACCCCCAAGACAAGGGCAAGGCCCGCCGGCAAGGCTAGGCAAAACCGGAACGACAGCGACGGCATGATACCCACGCAAAACCAGGCCATGCCCATGTTAGCCGCAATCGCTGTTTGAAATGTCTGCTCTCGCCCTCTTGGCGCTTTATCAGCCCCAGTCGCTACCTGAGCCAGGTTTTGCTGCAGGAAACTAGAGACGTCGCCACCGCCGCCCAGACTGGGCCAGCAGGTCTTCGGCAGCCTTGGGCCCCCAGGTGCCGGCCTCATAGGTGTACAGCGGCGGCGCGGTATCATAGCCAGGTGGCGTCTCCCAGGCCGACAAAACGGGCGTTACCACCCGCCAGGCAGCTTCCACCTCGTCGGCGCGGGTAAACAGGGTGGGATCCCCCAGCAGGCAGTCCAACAGCAGGCGCTCGTAGGCATCTGGCGCGCTCGACCCAAAGGCTGTCCCGTAGCGAAAATCCATTTCCACCGAGCGGGTGCGGATCTCCGGCCCGGGCATCTTGGCCTCAAAACGCAAGGAGATGCCCTCGTTGGGCTGGATGCGCAGCACCAAGATGTTGGGGCTCACCTCCCGCGTGGCCGAAGGAAAAAGGGATAGGGGCACCTGCTTAAAGTAGATGGCCACCTCGGAAACCTTCTTGGCTAGGCGCTTGCCCGTGCGCAGGTAAAAGGGCACCCCTTTCCACCGCCAGGTGTCGCATTCCAGCTTCAGGGCGGCATAGGTGGGGGTCTGCGAGTTGGGGTTGACATTGGGCTCTTGGCGATAGCCGGGCACTGGCCTGCCGCCAATCCAGCCGGGGCCATACTGGGCCCGCACCGCTGCGGCTGCCACGTTGCGAGTGTCGGCCAAACGGGTGGCCTGCAGCACTTTGGTCTTTTCATTGCGCACCCCATCGCCGCGCAACGAGACGGGCGGCTCCATGGCCGTCAGGCAATAGATCTGCATTAGGTGGTTCTGCACCATGTCCCGCAGGGCACCAGCAGCGTCGTAGTAGCCGGCCCGATCCTCCACCCCTACCGTTTCCGCTACCGTAATCTGCACATGGTCGATGTAGTTGCGGTTCCAGAGAGGCTCAAAGATGGCGTTGGCAAAGCGGAAGACCAGCAGGTTTTGCACCGTCTCTTTGCCCAGGTAGTGGTCGATGCGGTAGACCTGCTCTTCCTGACAGATGCGCTGCACAAGGCGGTTCAGCTCCTGGGCCGAGGTGAGGTCGTGGCCGAAGGGCTTTTCAATCACCACCCGCGTCCTGGTTGGATCCGCCAGCATCCCCGCTGCCCCCAACTGCTGGAGGGCCTGGGCATAGAAGTCCGGCGCCACTGCCAGGTAAAACACGCGGTTGCCACGGGTGCCCCGCTCTTCGTCCAGTTGGCTGAGAAATTGCTTGAGGCGCAGGTAGCCCTCGGCATCGCCAATATCCAGGCGACAGTAAAACAGGCGGCTGGCAAAGTCTTGCCAGAGGACTTCTGGCCCCAGATCCTGGGGGGCAAACTCCTTCAGGGCTGCCCGCATCTTGTCCCGATAGGCCTCGTGGCTCCAGTCGCGGCGAGCCACCCCCACCAAGGTAAACTCCGGCGGCAGCCGTCGCTGGACAAAGAGCCGGTAGTAGGCCGGGATCAGCTTGCGGGCCGCCAGATCCCCGGAAGCGCCAAACTGCACCAGAATGCAAGGATCCGGAATGCGCTCTTGGTTGAGGCCAACGCGCAAGGGGTTTTCCGCCAGGGCCACCATAGAGTCGGCTCAGCTTGGGTGGATAGGGAGAGAGGAGCTAGGGCTGCAGAGAACCTTCCAGACAGCGCAGCACCTCTTCCACGTTCTCGCGGCTGCCAATGATGAGGGGCACCCGTTGGTGGAGAGAGTGGGGCACGATGTCCAGGATGGCCTCGGTGCCAGTGGTAGCCACGCCTCCTGCCTGCTCGGCCAAAAACGCCAGCGGGTTGGCCTCGTACATCAGCCGCAGCTTGCCCTCGGGTTTCTTCTGGGTACCGGGATAGAGATACACCCCTCCCTGCAACAGGATGCGGTGAAAATCCGCCACCAGAGCGCCGCTGTAGCGGGAGGTATAGCTACCTTGGCGATGGGCGTAGCGGATGAAGTTTTGGATCCCCTCGCTCCACTGGCAGAAGTAGCCCTCGTTGAGGCTGTAGACGGAGCCACGTTCGGGAATGCGGATGTCGCTTTGGGAGAGGATGAACTCGCCCAAGCTGGGATCCAGCGTAAAGCTATGTACCCCCTTGCCGACGGAATAGACCAGTTGGGTGCTGGGGCCGTAGAGGATATAGCCAGCAGCCAGTTGCCGGCGGCCCGGCTGGAGGAGATCTTGGTGGTCAGCCTCAGGGCGATCCTCCAGGGGCTGAAGGACAGAGAAAATGGAGCCAACGCTGAGGTTGGCCTCGATATTGGAGGAGCCATCTAGGGGATCGACAAGCAGCGCCAAGCGGCTGAGGGAGCAGTTTTCCGGCAGGCGGGCCGGCGTTTTCAGCTCTTCTGATACCAGCCGGCACACCAGGCCGGTCTGCTCCAAAGCGCGGATGAAGGCCCGGTTGGCGTAGTCGTCCATCCGCTGCTGCTCTTCCCCCTGCACATTGACGCTGCCGGTTACCCCCAGCGTCCCCTCGATCAGCCCTGCCTGGCTGAGGCGGCGGGCGATCATCTTGCCGGCCAGAGCAATGCGGTTCATCAGGGCGCTGAAGTCTTGGGCCTCAGGGGTAAAGCCGCTAAACTGCTGCAGCACATGCCGGGAGAGGGTGAGCACATCCCGCGCCATCTCGCGTTCGGCGCTGCTGGGCACTACGGGCGGAGAAGAACTGACCACCATAATCGCAGGCTTCCTCAGGATTCTTACTAGCTAGGCTGGCCAATCCCGACAGCGAGAGCCGAGAACTTACAGGGTTGCTTTAGATTTGGCCTGCCGGCAGGGTTCTCGTTCGGCTTGCCTGGCGAAAAACCGAGTAGGATAGGTTCTACTTGTTTTTTTTGAATTGGATCCCAGCGCGGGCTTATTGTCCCGCTCTTTACCTATGATGGCCAACCCTCCTTTTCCGCTGCGCAGCCAAGTGGTCACCCAGGGGGTGCAGCGCTCTCCCAACCGCGCCATGCTCAGGGCCGTGGGCTTCCGTGATGAGGACTTCGGCAAGCCCATCGTCGGCATTGCCAACGCCCACAGCACCATCACTCCCTGCAACATCGGCATCCAAACCCTGGCCGAGCGCGCTGAAGCTGCCCTCAGGGCCGCCGGCTGCATGCCTCAGGTCTTCGGCACCATCACCATCAGCGACGGCATTTCCATGGGTACGGAGGGGATGAAATACTCCTTGGTGTCGCGGGAGGTGATCGCCGATTCTATCGAGACGGTGGTCAACGGCCAGAGCATGGATGGTCTCTTGGCCATCGGCGGCTGCGACAAAAACATGCCGGGGGCGATGATCGCCATGGCCCGTCTCAACGTGCCCGCCATCTTCGTCTACGGCGGCACCATCAAGCCGGGGCATTACAACGGCCGCGACCTCACCATTGTCAGCGCCTTTGAAGCAGTAGGGGAGTACAGTGCTGGCCGCATCTCTGAGGAAGAGCTGCTGGCAGTCGAGCGCCACGCCTGCCCCGGTGCCGGATCCTGCGGCGGCATGTACACGGCCAACACCATGTCCAGCGCCTTTGAGGCTATGGGCATGAGCCTGCCCTATTCCTCCACCATGGCGGCAGAGGACGAAGAGAAGGCCGAAAGCGCCGCTCAATCGGCCAAAGTCTTGGCCGAAGCCATCAAAGCTAATATCCGGCCGCGGGACATCATCACCCGCCAGAGCATCGAGAACGCCATTTCGGTCATCATGGCCGTAGGGGGATCCACCAACGCCGTGCTCCACTTCCTGGCCATTGCCCACGCCGCAGAGGTGCCCCTGACGCTGGATGACTTTGAGACCATCCGCGCCCGCGTGCCTGTTCTCTGTGACCTCAAGCCCTCGGGCCGGTTTGTAACCACTGATCTGCACCGGGCCGGCGGGATCCCGCAGGTGATGAAGATCCTGCTCAACCACGGCTTGCTGCACGGCGACTGCCTCACCATCTCTGGACAAACAATTGCCGAAGTCCTGCGGGACGTGCCGGACGAGCCCAGCCCAGATCAAGAGGTGATTCGCCCCTGGCATAGCCCCCTTTACCCCCAAGGGCACATAGCCATCCTCAAAGGCAACCTCGCGCCTGAAGGGGCAGTGGCCAAGATCAGCGGCGTCAAGAATCCGAAGATCACGGGGCCAGCGCGGGTCTTCAACTCGGAAGAGTCCTGTCTGGAGGCTATCCTCGCCGGCCAGATTCGACCGGGGGACGTAGTGGTGATCCGCTACGAGGGCCCTAAGGGCGGCCCTGGCATGCGGGAGATGCTCTCCCCTACTTCGGCCATCATCGGCGCTGGTCTAGGAGATAGCGTGGGGTTGATTACCGATGGCCGCTTCTCTGGCGGCACCTACGGCATGGTGGTGGGCCATGTGGCTCCTGAGGCCTACGTAGGCGGCCCCATTGCCCTGGTGGAGGAAGGGGATCTCATTACCATCGATGCCCCCGCTCGCCTGTTGCACCTGCATGTTAGTGAGGAAGAGCTGGCCCGCCGCCGCGCCCGCTGGGCTCCGCCCGAGCCCCGCTACAAACGGGGTGTTCTGGCCAAGTACGCCAAGCTGGTCTCCAGCAGCAGCCTGGGGGCGGTGACGGATTTGAACTTGTGGGATTAGGCCCTTCACCCCCGGCCCCTCTCCCTCAGGGAGAGGAGAGGTTTGAGTACGACTCTTGCAGGAACAGAGACAAGAAAGCGGCAGAGATGAAGGATCCCTGCCGCTGGGTTTTATGGGCTGACGGCCTCAGAGACAACTAGGTACCGATGATCCCGCCGTCATTTTTGGTGATCACCACCACCGCCGAGCGGGGGTAGAGATTGGGGTCGTAGTCTGGCCAGCGGGAATTGACCTTGCCGGCAGCAAAGTCGTCCGCGCTGGTGCTGGCGCCTGGGTGCTGCACGTTGATGAACATGGTGCGCTGATCGGGAGTGGTGACCACACCGGTGATCTCCTGCCCAATCGGCCCGGTTAAAAAGCGGCGAATTTCCCCTGTATCCGGATCGGCAGCCAACATTTGGTTGTTGCCAAAAGGCGCAAACTCCTCTTTGTTGAGATTGCTTTCGCTGGTGTCGGTCTGGATCCAGAGGCGACGGCTGGCGTCGAACCACAGCCCATCGGGAGAATTGAAGATGTTGTCTGCGTTGAGAGGCTGCCCTGACAGGGTACGGCTGTCGGCGGAGGGGCCGGCCAAGACAAAGATGTCCCACTCGAAGCGGGTGGACTGGGGACTGCCCATCTCTTTCCAGCGGATGATGTGGCCCCACTGGTTCTTGGGACGGGGGTTGGCGGCGTTCACCTGGTCTGGTTCCCGGCGGCTGTTGTTGGTCAGGGTGAAGTAGACCATGCGGGTCTTGGGATCCACCGCTCCCCATTCGGGCCGATCCATCTTGGTGGCGCCGACGAAATCCGCCGCCGTGCGGGTGTTCACCAACACGTCCGCCTGGCTGGTGAAGCCATTCTCGGGCGTGAGGCCGTTTTGCCCAAACACCAGCGGGATCCACTCCCCTGTGCCGTCTTCGTTGAACTTGGCCACGTAGAGGGTGCCTTTATCCAACAGGTGGCCACCTGCCGTCTCCTTGCGGTAGGGCTCGGCAGAGACGTACTTGTAGATGTACTCGAAGCGGGCATCGTCCCCCATGTAGAGCACAATCGGCTGCCCTTCCACCGGCGGCTGGAACACCACGCCCTCGTGGGCAAAGCGGCCCAGAGCCGTGCGCTTCTTGGGCGTGCTGCTGGGATCAAAGGGATCGATCTCCACCACCCAGCCGAAGGTGTTGGGCTCGTTGCGGTAGTCCTGGGTGGGATCGGCGCCCGTGGGGGTGGCGTTGAAGCGGATGAACTCGTCGGCTTTGTTGCTGGCCAGCTCCCAGCCGTAGCGGGAGGTCTCGGTGCTCACGCCGTAGCGCTTGTGCTCGCGGGGCAGGTTGGGCTTTTGATCCGGCCCTTTGCTGGTGTTGGTGAAGTAGCCGGCCCAGTTTTCTTCGCAGGTGAGGTAGGTGTTCCAGGGGGTAACGCCGTGGGCGCAGTTGTTCAAGGTGCCCCGCGTCATCGTGCCATCGGGGCTGAACTTGGTCTTGACGAAGTCAGATCCCCGCACAGGCCCGTGGATCTCCATGAGGGTGAGGCCGGTAATGCGGCGGTTGAGGCGATCCCGCACCACAGTCCAGTTGCCGTCCCCCTGCTGCTTGATGTGGACAATGCTCACCCCGTGGGCGTTCAGCTCTTTGAGTACTTGATCGGGATCGCGGCTGCCGTCGGGATTGACCGGATAGTCCTCGTCGTCAAACTTTTGCCCCTTGGCGGCAGCGTGCATGAAGCGCGGCTCCACATACTCGTGGTTGATCACCAACAAGCCCTCATCAGAGCGGCCCTGCCAGGGATCCTTCCCATCAATGGGGAAGAAGTGCATGCCGTCGTGGTGGCTGCCCACCTGCATCCCTTGCTCGGCGCCGGTGTTTTCCAGCTTGAACTGTGGGTAGGTGCCGGTGATGGGGGTACCCCAGGCCAGCAGCGGTCGAGCCGTGTAGCCTTCGGGCACCACCACTTTGTCTTCTGCACTCACGGGGATCGCCTTGAAGCCCAGCAAGGAGCTGCCGCTGGCCGCTTTGGCAGATTTGGAAGCGCCGTTTAGCGCCGGCAGGCCGAAAAAGGTGGCCACTGCCGCCGCAATGCCGCCCTGCAGCACTTGGCGCCGCTGCAGGCGGGTTTCCAGAATGCTGCTGAAGGTAGGGTTGGGCGAATGATTGCACAGAGGCTCGTCCCCATGACGGAGCCGGGGGCCATGCGGATTGCTATTCACTTTGGTTCTCCTCTTCTCTTGTCTTGTCGGTCTTCTAGAAGCTAGATGTTTTACAAAAAACATCTATTCCCCGCGTGACTGTTTTCACGCATAAGGATAGGCACTACAAAACTAGTGGCTCGAAGTTAAGGAGAGACCAAGCCCAGGTTAAGCCTTGCCGATTTGGAGAATTTCTTTAGATCGACGTAACAATTTTTTTTTAACGATTTGTTGCGATGAGGCAGGGCATTGCTGCGGCTGCCTGTCAGGATCTTTTGATCTGCACCGGGCCGGCGGGATCCCGCAGGTGATGAAGATCCTGCTCAACCACGGCTTGCTGCACGGCGACTGCCTCACCATCTCTGGACAAACAATTGCCGAAGTCCTGCGGGACGTGCCGGACGAGCCCAGCCCAGATCAAGAGGTGATTCGCCCCTGGCATAGCCCCCTTTACCCCCAAGGGCACATAGCCATCCTCAAAGGCAACCTCGCGCCTGAAGGGGCAGTGGCCAAGATCAGCGGCGTCAAGAATCCGAAGATCACGGGGCCAGCGCGGGTCTTCAACTCGGAAGAGTCCTGTCTGGAGGCTATCCTCGCCGGCCAGATTCGACCGGGGGACGTAGTGGTGATCCGCTACGAGGGCCCTAAGGGCGGCCCTGGCATGCGGGAGATGCTCTCCCCTACTTCGGCCATCATCGGCGCTGGTCTAGGAGATAGCGTGGGGTTGATTACCGATGGCCGCTTCTCTGGCGGCACCTACGGCATGGTGGTGGGCCATGTGGCCCCTGAGGCCTATGTAGGCGGCCCCATTGCCCTCGTGGAAGAAGGGGATTTGATCACCATCGATGCCCCTGCTCGCCTCCTCCACCTGCATGTCAGCGAAGAGGAGCTGGCCAGCCGCCGCGCCCGCTGGGTTCCGCCCGAGCCCCGCTACAAACGAGGTATTCTGGCCAAGTATGCCAAGCTGGTCTCCAGCAGCAGCCTGGGGGCGGTGACCGATCTGAACTTGTGGGATTAGACGAGAGGGGAGTTCGGGCTGCTGGGCTTTCTCCTGGCACTACCCCCTCAAGAGCTCTCGCTGCTCAGCCTGCTGGAGTGAAGGGCCGCCAGCGGCTCCCATTGCTGGGCTTGCTGCTTAAGCCGCTTAATCAACTGCTTGCACACCACCTCGCACAGCTCAAAACAGACGGGATCTGCAATTTGGTAGTAGACACTCACGCCCTTGGGCTCGCGGCTGACGATCCCTGCCTGCGCCAGGATCTTGAGATGTTTGGAAACGTTGGCCTGGCCCATGCCAGTGGCCTCTAGGATTTGGGTGACGTTCTTGGGCCCCGAGCGCAACTGACACAGGATCTGCAGGCGGCTGGGCTCCGCCAAAACCTTGAAGTACTCCGCCACGCTGGTCAGCACTTCTGGCGTCAGGGTCAACTGGCGCTCGTCTTTGCCGCCTTTCGCGAGCTCGTCCCCATCCATAGACCGTCTTGAGGGCTGTGCTGGCTTGATTTTAACACTAAATGGTTATATAGTGTTTCCAGAGGCCCAAATTGCGTTCAGGTCTTTGCCAACAGACAGAAGGGTAACATTCTATTTCGCCAACTGTTCGACGCCGAGACGAGCACTTACACCTACTTAGTTGCAGACCCAAACACCCGCGAGGCCGCGCTGGTGGATCCCGTATTGGAGCAGGTGGAGCGGGACTTGAAGTTAATTCGAGAGCTGGGTCTGACGTTGAAGTACTGTCTCGAGACCCACGTTCACGCCGACCACATCACCGGCACGGGCAAGCTGCGCGAGTTGACCGGCTGCCAAGGGGTGGTGCCAGTCCAGGCCAAAGCCCAATGTGCCGACCGCTTCATTGGCCATGGGGAAACGCTGCAGGTGGGATCCATCACCATCGAGGCCATCGCCACCCTGGGCCACACCGACAGCCACATGAGCTATCGCGTCCATGGGGATCGCATTCTCACCGGAGACTCCTTGCTCATTCGCGGCTGTGGGCGCACGGATTTCCAAAGTGGGGATCCTGGCCTGATGTACGACCACGTTACGCAGCACCTGTTTACCCTGCCAGACGAGACGCTGGTCTATCCCGGCCACGACTACCGTGGGCACACCGTCTCCACCATTGGCGAAGAGAAGCGCTGGAACCCCCGCTTTGTGGATCTACAGACGGGCAAGCTGCGTTCGCGGGAGAGCTTCATCGCCTTGATGAACAGCCTCAACCTGCCTCAGCCCAAGAAGATCCAGGAAGCCCTGCCCGCCAACGAGCAGTGCGGCCAAGTGGCAGCCGCGGTTTAGTGGGGCAAACCCTCTTGGGTGGGAGAGCCTGGCTGTAAAGCCTGCGGGGCTAGCTAGACTTCTCCGAGCTGGCGGGTCAGAAGGGGGAGGGTTGAGAGTGGATCCAGAAAGTCTCTATGAGAAGGATTTCTATGCTTGGACTCAGCAACAAGCTCAATTTCTGAGGAAGCGGGCTTGGGAGAAGCTAGACCTGCCCCATTTGATTGAGGAGATGGAATCGTTGGGCAGGCAACAGCGGCAAGAGCTGCGCAACCAGCTGGGGGTTTTGGTGGGGCACCTCCTGAAATGGGAGTATCAGCCGCAGGCTAGATCGGTAAGCTGGCTTCTTACCCTACAGGTGCAGCGACAGGAGGTTCTAGATCTGCTGGAGGAAAACCCAAGCTTGAGGCCCTATTTGCCGGAGGCCATCTCCAAGTCTTACCTGAGGGCGCTCCAGCTAGCCCTGGAAAGACCAAGCTGCCCAGAAAGACTTTTCCCAAGACGTGTCCTTACGCTCCCGAGCAAATCCTGGATAGCCAGTTTTACCCTGGCGAGCCCAGCAGGTTGCTTGAGGAAGAAGGTTAGTTACCCGAGGAGGAAACCAATGACTGTAGCCCGACAAAATCCTACGCCTTCCGCTCAGCAGGAACGGGATCCCCGTCTCAAGGAGATCGACGCCCTGACCTTAAAGCAGTGGCTGGATCAAGGGCGGGTACAGCTCATCGATGTGCGGGAGCCGGCAGAGTACCATGACGAGCGGATCCCGGGGGCGATCAACATGCCTCTATCTACCTTTGACCCGGCCAGGGTGCCGGCCTCGACGCCGGAAAAACCGGTAGTGTTGCAGTGTCGCATGGGCAGTCGCTCCATCCGCGCTGCCTGTCAGTTGCTAGACCACGGCTGGCCGGAGGTGCTTAGTCTAAAAGGCGGGATTGAGGCTTGGAAGGCTGCCAAGCTGCCCACCACCCGCACCCGCAACGCGCCCATTTCGCTAATGCGGCAGGTGCAAATTGCGGCGGGATCCCTGGTGCTCACCGGAACCTTGCTAGGAGCCTTTGTCCATCCGGCCTGGCTGGTGTTGAGCGGCTTTGTGGGAGCTGGGCTGGTGTTTGCCGGGATCACCAACACCTGTGGTCTGGCGCTGCTTTTGGCCCGCATGCCCTGGAACCGAGGTCAGGCCCTATGAGCGGGATCCCTTCCTCTTCCAGACAGGGAATCCCGGCGCGCTACCTGCCCTTTACCAGGGATTCCTTGTGGTGGCTTCGGTATCGGCCAGAGGATCTGCCAGGGGATCTCATTGCCGGACTGGTTACAGCCACTCTCCTAGTGCCCCAGAGCATGGCCTATGCGCTGCTGGCCGGGCTGCCTCCCCAGACAGGTCTCTACGCTGCTATCCTGCCGGTCATCGCCTACGGCTTTCTAGGATCCAGCCGGGCTTTGTCGGTGGGGCCGGTGGCCATCATCTCCTTGCTGGTGGCATCGGGCTTGGAGCCGCTGGCTGAGCCGAGCAGCCCGGAGTATGGCCGGTTGGCGCTGGGCTTGGCTCTAGAAGCGGGCCTGATCCAGGTAGGGGTAGGGCTACTGCGGCTGGGGTTTTTGGCCAATTTCTTGAGCCGCTCGGTGGTAACGGCCTTTGGCAGCGCCGCAGCCCTAATCATCGCCTTCAGCCAGCTCCGCCATCTGTTGGGGGTGAAGATCGCCAACACCGAGTCCTTCTGGCTGCTGCTGCAACGGCTTTGGCAGAGCCTGGAGGGGGTAAACTGGGTCACTCTGGGGCTGGGGCTGTTGGCCATCACCCTCTTGGTGTACGCCCAGCAGAAGCTCCCCGCTCAACTGCGCCGCCGGGGGATCCCACCCCTCTGGGGCCTACTTCTCACCAAGGGCGCGCCGCTGGGAGCCGTCTTCCTGACCACGCTGCTGGTGTGGGGGTTGAACCTCTCGGAAAGAGCAGGAGTGGCGGTGGTGGGATCCATTCCGGCGGGTTTGCCCCCCCTGACCTTCCCTTGGCTGAGCTGGCCAGAGTGGCGAGCTTTGCTGCCCACAGCCTTGGCCATTAGCTTGGTGGGCTTTACAGAAAGCTATGCGGTAGGTCAGTCGCTGGCCAGCCAGCGGCGGCAGAAAGTGGATCCCAACCAGGATCTGGTGGCCCTGGGGGTGGCCAACCTGGCCGCAGCCGCAAGTGGTGGCTACCCGGTAACGGGTGGGATCAGCCGCTCAGTAGTTAACTTTCAGGCCGGGGCCAACAGCGGCCTGGCTTCGGTGGTGACGGGATCCCTGATAGCCCTGGCGGTGAGCTGGCTGATGCCTCTGTTTACCTTCCTGCCCCAGACGACCCTAGCAGCTATTGTGCTGGTGGCAGTGCTGGGACTGGTGGATTTTCACCCCTTGCTGCAGAGCTGGCGCTACGACCGCGGCGATGCCTTGGTTTGGTTGGTTACCTTTGCCAGTGTGCTGGGGATCGGGGTGGAGCCGGGGATTGGGCTGGGAGTGCTGGTGTCTATCCTCCTCTTCCTCTGGCGGGCCAGCCGTCCCCACATCGCCATTGTCGGCCAGGTGCCTGGCACCGAGCACTACCGCAACGTGCTGCGCCATGAGGTGATTACCGATCCGCGCATCCTGGCAGTGCGGGTGGATGAAAGCCTGTTTTTTGCCAACGCCGCCTACCTGCAGGAGTATCTGCTGCAAGAGGTGGCAGCGCGGCCAGCAGTGGAACAGGTGCTGCTGGTGGCCAGCGCCATTAACTTCATCGACGGCAGCGCTTTGGAGGTGCTGACTCGGTTGGTGGAACGTCTGCGCCAAATGGGGGTGGGCTTTGCCCTGGCCGAGGTGAAGGGGCCGGTGATGGATCGCCTCAAAATGGCGGGGTTTGTGGAGAAAGTGGGCGCCGAGCGCTTCTTCTTGTCCACCCACCAGGCGATGCAGGCTCTCAAATCCCAGGTGACCTCTATGCCGGCAGCCGCTTCCGGATGAGCACAATCGGCGTTTGCTCTGCCGCATTGCCCGCCGGGTTCTTGCGCAGAGCCTGCTCCACCAGCTCCCGCTCCACACCTAGGCTGGCCGCCAAGACGTTGACTTCGCCCAGGTCGTTGGCATCCACAATGGCCACCTCGTAGCCGGTCTGGGCGTGGAGCTCGGCCACCAGCTTGGCTGGATCCCGTGGTCCCAAGACAATGAACTGGTCATAGGGGGGCAAGGTGCCGGTGACATCGTCGATGAGATCCGCCTGCTCCCCCGCCAGGGCATAGAACACCCCTGGGATCCCCAGCAGCTTAGCCAGGGATCCCGCCACAAAGGCCCCCAGTACTCGCCAGGTCCCCGAACAGTCAATGAGCGTCTGCATCCCGTAGCAGCTTGAGAGGCTGGTCTTGGAGGGGAAGAAGTAGCACAGGGTGCGAGCCAGCCAGCCGGGCTGCACCTGCAGGGGATGGCGAAAGTTGCCCTGCACAATGGCTACAGCACTCTCGGAAAGGGCCACGACATCGCCGGGTTGGAAGTGGGGGCCCACGTAGCGCCGCAACACCTCAGCCAGGTCATCGCTGGGGGTGAGCAGATGGGTGGGAATGGCAGCCCAACTCACCGGCCCCTGCTGCTGCCAGCACAGCTCCGGTAAGGGATTCACTTCCTGCAGCGGCAAGATGAGGTGGCTAGTCTTGAGGGTACGCCGCTGCCGCCCGTACTGGACGTAGTCCAGCTCCAGCCAGGCCGAGCGCAAATCTGCCAGTCCTTCCCCCCCTAGTTCAATCTCGACTTCTAGGCCAGTCTGGCTTTGGGGGGTGACGATGTAAGCCTGCCAGTAGTTGTCTTGGCGAGGAGGCAAGTCGGGGTGACGGGAGCGGAGGCGAATTTGGGTATGGATCCCCTCGACGGAGCTGGTGCTGAGCAGATGCAGTCGCGGCTCCACCTGGGCCAAGGTGACCTCAAAAAGGGGGTTGAGATTGCGGGCCACGAAGTCAGCCTGGATGAGCCAGCGGTCGGGGCTGAGGCGGTTGAGGCGCCAGCTCTGCGGCTCCACCACCAAGCAGTCGGCAGGGCGGGTTCTTAGCCAGTACAGCAACGTCCCCCCGCTCAAGAGCAGGCCGGCCGCCACCTGGATCCAGGCCGAGGGATCCCACAGCCAACGCCAGATCCCCCAGAAGCTCAAGAGCATCCCACCCAGTACCCCGGCCACCACACCTCGGCTCACTATCCGGATTGTTGCCATCGGGATCCCACTCCTTCGTTAAGCCCTGCTAAAGCCTCTCCCTTCCTTCAAGTTCGCTCCCTAGACTACAGGTACCGGCCAAGCCCTAGCCCTCCTACCGGGAAACCGAAAGCAAGCTGTAGCAGAATCTCTACCCACATTTCCATCTCAAACACTTAGACTGCAAATAGGTTGCATTCTTTGGTTGCCATGGCCCAGAAACAGTGGTTCAAAAGCTTTGACGACATGATCCAGGGATCCAAAACTCCCATTCTGGTGGATTTTTACGCCACCTGGTGTGGTCCCTGTCAGGTAATGGCGCAGGTGTTGGAGCAGGTGAAGCCCCAGGTGGGGGACGCCATTGCTTTCGTGAAGGTAGATATAGACAAGTACCCCAACATTGCCGCTCGCTGGGGGATCTACGCCGTGCCGACCCTAATCTTGTTCAAGGACGGGAGGCCGGTTGACCGCATCGAGGGACTGCTGCAGCCTCGCGCCTTGGTGGAGCGGTTGCGGGCGCAGGTCAATCTGTCGGTAGGCTAGGTCCCGGCCGACGGCTACTTCCTGGATAGGCAGCGGGGGCGGCACTAGGTCTTTGCCAGGGCTTGAGGGCTATTTGGGTGTGCCAGTTCTACACGTCCACCTGCCGGGAGAGGTGCCCTACCGCAAAGCCTGGGCTTGGCAGCAGACCAGACTGACCCAGATGATCCGCAATCCCCAGCTACCGGATGGGCTACTGTTGCTTACCCACCCGCCGGTGTACACCCTGGGGGCAGGGGCTGATCCCAAGTTTCTCAAAAGCCTCCCTGGACAGATAGGATCTCCGGACACTCAGCCAGAGTCCCCTGCTACTGGAGGGCCGGAAATCCTGCGGGTGGAGCGGGGCGGCGAAGTGACCTACCACGGGCCAGGGCAGTGGGTGGGGTATGCAATCCTCAACCTCAAACGCCACTGTCTGGATATCCACTGGTACCTACGCCAACTGGAGCAGGTGGTCATCGAGACTGTGGCTTACTTTGGCTTGAGGGGGGAGCGGATCCCTGGCCTAACGGGGGTTTGGGTGGAAGGGCACAAAGTGGCCGCCATTGGCATCAAGGTCTCCCGCTGGATCACCTACCACGGCTTTGCCCTCAACGTCTGTCCAGATCTAGCTGCCTTCGAGGCCATCGTGCCCTGTGGGATCCCTGACCGACCTGTGGGATCCCTGGTGCAGTTTTGTCCGGAGGTGACGATGGCTGCTGTGGCCCCAGTGCTGGTGAAGTCTTTTTGTGAAGTCTTCGGGCTGCAGGCCCAGGCAGTTTCCCTAGAGGAGTGGCTGGGGGGCAAGGAAGAAAGCTGAACTTAGCCGGTTGCTTACTCTACCCCCAATTGGCGCAGCAGTTGCTGAATGATGGTTTGATCGGCAAAGGTGCCGCTTTTGGAAAAGAGAACCAACGCCTGGCGAAAGTCGGCCATAGCGGCCTCTCGCTTCCCCATTTGCAGGTGGGCTATGCCACGGCTGAAGTAGGCTTCCGGGATCCCCGGATCCAACTGGATGGCCCGCTCGGCATCGGTCAGAGCTTCTTGGGGCTGGCGCAAGGAGTTGTAAACGTAGCTGCGGTTCACGTAGGCCGGCGCATAGGTGGGATCCAACTGCACTGCTCGATCCAGATCTGCCAAAGCCGCCACCGGATCCCCCCGTAACAACTTGAGGGATCCCTGCCAGTTGAACTCAGAAGCCGTTTTGGGGCCTGAAGTACTCTCAGCAGGAGTTGGCAAAGAGAGGGCAGGGGCAGCAGCCAAGAATGCTGTTAGGAAACTGATCAGGGCCACCCTTCCCAATCGACGCTTCATTGGCTCTGCACTGCTGAGGATCCCAAGCCACTCCAGCATAAACTGTCTGCAAGAGGGGCAACTCTTGAACCTCAATTGGACTTAAAAGGAAAGCTTCTGGAATAGATGAGAAACGGGTAGGGCAAATCCTGGAATGACTTCTTCACCCTCGAGAAGATCTACCGATTTGAGGAGACGATCGGGCTCTTCAGAGCTGCGATACACCAGGATGTAGTGCTCAATGGGGTGGACGAGCCAAACCAGGCGGCTGCCATTTTCAAAGTACTCCACCAGCTTGTCATGAATTTCTTCGATTGTATTGCCGGAAGAGAGCACTTCAACAGCCAGATCGGGGGCACCCTCTAAAAATCCTATGGGCAGTTCGGTCATGCCCTGCAAGCGTTCTTTGGCAAAAAAAGAAATGTCAGGGGAGCGCCAATTGCCACTCTTCATCTTAAAAGCAGTGCTGGAATCTAAAACGACTCCCAGCTTCTTGGACAAAACGTAGGGGGCTAAAGCCGCTAATAGGAGACTGCAGACATAACCATGGAGTGCCCCTGCACTTCCCATATCAATTGGCTTTCCATCAACAACTTCATAGCGATGCCCCTCTTTGGACAACGCCATGAAAGCTTCCGCTGTCCAAGATCTTCCTTCCTGCGATAGCGCAGCTCCAAGGGTCATCTGCAAACTCCCTGTTGCTTCTAGGTCAATTTCCCGCTCTTAAACAGTCTGGCGGCAGCGTAGGTCAAAGCTGCGGGGATAACTCAAGCGGGGAGGCCAAACGCTAGAATAGCTTGGCTTATCCTATCGTACTGACGGGAAAGGCACCTTGATCGAGCGCTACACTCTGCCGGAAATGGGCCAGATCTGGTCCACCGCCCACAAGCTCCAAACCTGGCTGCAGGTAGAACTGGCCGTTTGTGAAGCCCAGGCGGAGCTGGGGCGGATCCCTCAAGAGGCCCTGCAGGAGATCAAAGCCAAAGCCGCCTTTGACCCAGCACGGGTTTTGGAAATTGAGGCGGAAGTGAAGCACGACGTCATCGCCTTCTTGACCAATCTCAACGAGCACGTGGGTGAGGCGGGACGTTACATCCACCTAGGCCTGACCAGCTCGGATGTGTTGGATACAGCCCTGGCCCTGCAGCTAGTGGCCTCTGTGGAGCTCCTGCAAGCTCGCCTAGCGGATCTCATCGCTGCGCTGCGTGAGCAAGCTCGGCAACACCGCTACACCCTCATGATTGGCCGCACCCACGGCGTCCATGCTGAGCCCATCACCTTTGGCTTCAAGCTGGCCGGCTGGCTGGCCGAGTGCCTGCGCCATCAGGAGCGCCTGGCGCGCCTGCGGGAAGTGGTGGCCGTGGGAAAGATCTCTGGGGCTGTGGGCACCTACGCCAATGTGCCCCCCCAGGTGGAGCAGTTGGCCTGCGCCCGCTTGGGCCTCAAGCCGGATACGGTCTCAACCCAGGTGATCTCGCGGGATCGCCACGCCGAGTATGTGCAGACTTTGGCCTTGATTGGGTCTTCCCTGGAGCGCTTTGCCACCGAGATCCGCCACCTGCAGAGGACGGAGGTGTTGGAGGCCGAAGAGTACTTTGCCCCCGGCCAAAAAGGCTCCTCCGCCATGCCTCACAAGCGCAACCCCATCAAAGCCGAACAACTGACAGGGATCGCCCGACTGCTAAGGGGGTACGCCCTCTCGGCCCTAGAAAACATCCCCCTCTGGCACGAGCGGGACATCTCCCACAGCTCGGTGGAGCGGGTAATCCTGCCCGATGCTTCCATTCTCTGCCACTATCTGCTGGTCAACATGGCGGATCTGGTGCGCCACCTGCAGGTTTACCCTGCCAACATGGAGCGCAACCTCACCCTCTACGGCGGTGTTGTCTTCAGCCAGCAGGTGCTTTTGGCTTTAGTGGAAAAGGGCTTGAGCCGTGAGGAAGCCTACCGTCTTGTCCAAGAGAATGCTCACCGCGCCTGGAACCAGCCTGGCGGGGATTTCCGCGCCAATCTGCTGGCAGATCCCCGGGTGATGGCCCACCTAAGCGAGGCGGAGTTGCAGGCCTGCTTTGACCCGCAGCGGCACCTTACCCACCTAGACGAGATCTTTGCCCGCCTAGGCATTTGAGGATCCCCTATGGTTTGGCAGCGGCAGCACGTTTTGGGCCTGGCGGATTTTACTCCGGAAGAATACCAGATCGTTTTGCAAACCGCCGCCAGCTTTCAGGAAGTGTTGACCCGGCGGCTGCCCAAGGTGCCCACCCTGCAGGGAAAGGTGGTAGTGACGCTGTTTTTCGAGCCTTCCACCCGCACCCGCAGCAGCTTTGAGCTGGCGGCCAAGCGCCTGTCAGCCGATGTGCTCAACTTTTCCCCCGGCACCTCTTCCCTGGCCAAGGGGGAAACCATTCTGGATACAGTTCGCACCTTCTTGGCCATGGGCTCCGACGTGCTCATCGTCCGCCACGCCCAGGCCGGGGTGCCGCAGCAGTTGGCCGCCGAGATCGACCGGCGCGGATCCCATACGGGGGTGTTGAATGCGGGGGACGGCCTGCACGAACACCCCACTCAAGGGCTGCTGGATTTGTTTACCCTCTGTAGCCATCTGGATCCCCAGCGGCCTCGCCTCGAGCTGCTCCAGGGGGTGAAAGTGGCCATTGTCGGCGACATCCTCCACTCGCGGGTGGCTCGCTCCAACATCTACGCCCTGGTGGCTGCTGGCGCAGACGTCCACCTGGCCGGCCCACCTACCCTGCTGCCGAAAGACTTTGCTCAGTTTGTACCCGGCCATACCCTGCCAGTGCACTGGCAGGTGGAGCCAGCCCTGGAAGGAGCCCGCTTTGTCATTGCCCTGCGCTTGCAGCAAGAGCGGATGAGCGAATTCCTCCTCCCCAGCTTGCAGGAATACCACCACCTTTTCGGCCTCACCCGGCAGCGGCTGCGCCTGTGCCACCCAGAAGTAAGGGTCTTACACCCCGGTCCGGTTAACCGCGGCGTCGAACTCAGTTCTGAGGTGATGGAGGACCCCGACCTCAACCTCATCGAGCGGCAGGTTGCCCACGGCGTGGCGGTGCGCATGGCGCTGCTGTACCTGATGGGGGGCGGGCGGATCCCGGCCTAGAGCCCAGCTCTACCGCTAGTCTGGCTTGCTGGCGGCTCCTTGTTGGTAATGATGGGATCAAGACCTTACCCCTAGAGAGGATCCCTATGACCATTGTCGCCGCTGAAAAGCTGCAGGGCTTGCTCTCGGAGCTGGCCGACATTGAAACCATTACTGATCCGTCAGAAGTGGCCAAGTTGTCCCTGGACTTTTACCACTACAGCCCTGTGCTCAGCCGGCAGTTGAGCGACAAGCGAGGGGATGTGGTGGTGCGCCCAGCAAACGAACAAGAGGTCAAGCGAGTGGCAGCAGCCTGTGCCAAGTGGCGGCTTCCTCTCACCGTACGGGGGGCGGGCACTGGCAACTACGGCCAGTGCATTCCCCTAGCTGGCGGCGTGATCCTAGAGATGAGCAAGCTCACTCAGGTGATCTGGGCCAAGCCGGGGCTAGCGCGGGTGCAGGCAGGGATCAAGCTGGCTGCCATTGACAAACACACCCGCGAGATGGGTTGGGAGATCCGCATGGCTCCTTCCACCTACCGCACAGCCACCATCGGCGGCTTCATTGCCGGGGGCAGCGGCGGCATTGGCTCCGTTACCTACGGCCAACTGCTGGATCGAGGAAACATTCTAGGACTGCGGGTGGTGACGGTGGAGGAAGAGCCGCGGACTCTGGAGCTGCGGGGAGACGACGTGTTCAAAGTCAGCCACGCCTGGGGCCTCACCGGGATCATCACCGAGGTGGAGATCCCCCTGGCGCCGGCTTACCCGTGGGCAGAGCTGATTGTAGCCTTCCCTCCTGAGGGGGGGTTTATGCCCTGCGCCCGGTTTGGCCAGGCTCTAGCCGCTGCCGATGGCATCCTAAAAAAACTCATCAGCCTGCATGCTTGGCCGATCCCCAGCTATTTCGCGCCGCTACGGGGTTATTTGCCGGAGGGATCTGCGGTAGCCCTGTTGATGGTGGCCGAATGCAGCCTGGAGCCGCTGCTAGAGCTCATCCGGGAGCATGGCGGCCAGGTGGTCTACAACAAAACGGCCCAGGAGGCCGCCAAAGGGATCTCGCTGGGGGAATTTTCCTGGAACCACACCACTCTGCACTGCCGCAGTGTGGATCCCAATTTGACCTATCTGCAGTCGATTTTCCCGCCTGACCGGGAGCTGAAGCTGGTGCAGCATCTGTACGAGCACTTTGGCGACGAAGTGCTGATGCACTTGGAAATGATTCGCCTTGGCGGACAGGCCACCCCCGTGGGTCTCCAAATTGTCCGCTTTACCACCGAAGAGCGGCTCAACGAGATCATGCGCTACCACGAGGCCCAGGGAGTGTTCATCGCCAACCCCCACACCTTCATCCTCGAAGAGGGAGGCCGCAAGGTGATGGATCCGCGCCAGGTCCGTTTCAAAGAAGAGGTGGATCCCTATGGGCTGCTCAACCCGGGCAAGACGCGCACCTGGCAAGGCCGAGCCTCTGCTTAAAAGGGGGAAGGCAGATGCTGGGGCAATAGCAGCAGCAAGGGCGGGAGAAACAGCCAAGCTGCCACCGCCACAGAAGCCAGCGCTGCCACCAACACTGCCCCAGCAGCACAGTCTTTGGCAACTTCTGCCAGCAGGTGATAGCGACTGCCCAAGGTGAGATCCACCACTGCTTCTAGGGCAGTATTCACCAGCTCGAGAGCCATCACCAGCCCACTGGTCAGGCTGATCAAGGCCATCTCCACGGCGCTCAACCGCAGGGCCAGGCCCAAGCCAAAGGCCAACACCGCTGCCAGGAGGTGGATGCGAAAGTTGCGCTGGGTGCGAACGGCGTACAGCAAGCCCCTGCCCGCATAGTAAAAACTCTTGCCCAGGTTGGTGGCCACGCACCAAGAAAGGGGGCGCCGCCAGGGATCCTCCCTTGGAGACTCAACCGGGGCCATAGAATCATCTGCCCAGCGCAGGGGCGAGGGAAAGCGACTAGGGCTGTCGGCCATGAGCCACCTCCAAATCTTCTTGGATGGCAGCAAGCAGGTTTTGCTGTTGCTGCAGCATGCGCTGTAGGGAAAGTTCATCGGGGTGATCCCACCCCAGAAGATGCAGCAGCCCGTGACTGGCCAGCCAGGCCAGCTCGTGGGACAGTGAGTGTCCTTGCGCCTTGGCCTGGGCGCAGGCGGTAGGCACAGAAATCACAATATCCCCCAGTAGACGCACTCCTGTTAGCTTCTGCACCTCCACAGGAGCAGCCATTTCCTCAGCGGCAAAGGCCAGCACATCAGTGGGGGCGTCGATGTGACGAAACTCGCGGTTGAGCTGGCGAATGCGTTCGTCGGAAGTAAGGCAGAGGCTGAGTTCGCAGGGATCCGTCACCCCCAGCTTACCCAACCAAACCTCAAACCAACGTCGCCAAGTGGCCTCCTCAATGGGGCTGGGGACCTGCAGCTCCAGGTACAGATCCAGAAACCCCTCCATGCAGCTCTCGCTCACACCATGCCCCCTATTCTACTGGCTTGCTCAAGTTAAGCTCGGCTTGGGAGCTGGGGCTGCCTTTCTCTGTTCGACAAGCTGCGCCAGCGCTTGCCGTAGCCGATTTTCCAACCTCTGTTGGCTATCGTTAAACAACTCCGCCGGGAACAGATCCCCAGCAAGGCCGACGGCCCAGGCCCCTGCCCGCAAGTACTCCGCAGCATTGGCTAGGGTAACCCCGCCGGTTGGGATCAAAGGCAGGGATCCCAGCACTGGCTGGAGGTGGCGCAAGTAGCGGGGCCCTCCCAGGCTTTCTGCTGGAAACACCTTCACTGCCGCTGCCCCTGCTTGCCAAGCTCTCCAGATCTCGCTGGGGGTGAGCGCACCGGCAACGATGGGCAGCCCCACCTCCTGGCCCCAGCAGATGAGGTTCTCGTCGGTGAAGGGGCAAACACAGAACTGGGCTCCTGCCTGCCAAGCTTGCTCTGCCATCTGCCGATTGAAGACACTGCCCACCCCTACCCAACACTGCGGGTGCTCCCGTCGCAGGTGGCTAACTAGCTGCAAATACTGGGGAACTTGCGTGGTGATTTCGATGTGGCGGATCCCGGCTCGGATGGCCAGAGTGGCCCCCGCCAGGGCTTGGGCGTAGCTGGCCAAGAGGCGAATCACGGCAATCAAGGGCTGCTGCCATAAGTCAAGTAGCCAGAGGTGCTGTGACCCATTCCTGAAACTGCGTTCAGAACTCTCGAAGGCCATCTTTTGCAGTTGCCCAGCTTAGGTTTACCACCATTTTCTGCACTGGAGCCCGGTTTTGCCTTACCAGCCAGTAGCCTGATAGGTCGCAAACGACCGCCCTTGGTATCTTTAGGGGCGGTAGCTGCTGAGAGTGGGGGGAGCGATGAGTCTCAGGAGGAAGGCAAGCAGCCTAAAGGCATGGGCAATTCTGGGGTTGCTGGCCCTCCTGCTGTGGGGAGGATGGATGAGGGTTGCTCCATCGCAGGCGCAGAGTGTCCACCAACTGCAACAGCGGCAGCAGCACATCCAACAGCAAATCCAGCGCACCCGGCGCCGTCTTGGGGAGCTGCGCCAAGCTGAAGAAGAAGCCCGCCGGCGCATGGGATCCCTGCAGCGAAACCTTCAACAGACCGAAGTTAGCCTGCGGGACAACCAATACCGGCTCGAGCAAGCCCAGAAAGGGCTAGAGCAAGCGCAGCAAGAGTTGCAAGAGCTGGAAGAGCGCCTGAGACGGCAGCAACGGGGTACGGCTGCCCGCTTACGCTACATGCAGCGGCAGGGAGCTGAACAGTGGTGGGCTTTGCTGCTCACCAGCCGTGACCTCAACGAGTTTTTTGACCGCCGCCACCAATTGCAACTGTTGATCGAGGCGGATCGGCAGTTAATCCAAAAGCTGCAGGCGATGGCCAAAGAGGTGGAGCAACAGCGCATTGCCCTGGAGGCGCAGCGCAACGAGATCTCCCTAATCCTGCAGGAGCTGGCGGCTCAGAAAAACCAACTGCAGCAGCAGGCTGACCTCCAAGAGCAGCTCATAAGCCGCTTGGCCAAAGAGCGTGCTGCCTACGAGGCAGCCCAACGGCGTCTGGAAGCCGACTCCCAACAGCTGACCCGTCTCATCCAATACCTGATCGCCCAACAGGCTCAGCAGCGAGGGGGCAGGGATCCTGTTCAGGGAACAGGCTGGCTGATCCCACCGGCGCACGGGCCGATCACCAGCGGCTTCGGCTGGCGGGTTCACCCCATCTACGGCATCCGCCGCTTCCACACCGGGATCGATTTTGGTGTGCCCACTGGCACCCCCGTGAGAGCGTCAGACCGAGGCACCGTCATCTACGCCGGCTGGTACGGCGGCTACGGCTACACGGTCATTGTCAACCACGGCGGCGGTATCACGACCCTCTACGCCCACAACAGCCGCATCACCGCAGGGGTAGGCCAAAAGGTTCAGCGCGGGCAAGTCATTGCTGCTTCCGGCTCCACTGGCCTTTCCACCGGCCCCCACGTTCACTTTGAGGTGCGAGTCAATGGCCAGCCGGTCGATCCCCGCCGCTATCTGTAGAGCAACGCCTCTGCCGGCAGGGGCTGCAGGGATCCCGCCTGCAAAAGCCAGCGCACATCGGCAATAGAAGACAGCTCCTCTGGGTCGTGGGAAACCACCAGCACCGTCCAAGTGGATTTCAGCCGGGCCAACAGCTCGATCACCTGCTGTCGCACCGACCAATCTAGCCCCGCTGTCGGCTCATCCAGCAGCAGCAACAGGGGGCCGCGAACAAGCTGCACCGCCAAGGCCAGGCGCCGCTGTTGCCCGCCACTGAGGCGGTTGGGGGAGCTCTGGAGAGGGATCCCTTCTAGTCCCACTTGTTTGAGGGCGTTCTCAACTTCCTTTGGGGTCAGCTCCGGGTGGCCAAAGCGCATTTCTTCCAGCACCGTCAGGCCACAGAAGTGCCGCTCGGGAAACTGAAACACCAGCCCTGCCAGGCTGCGCAGCTGCTGAGGAGAGAGCTCTGTTCCTCCCCAGGCAATCCGCCCGCGTGTGGGCCGCGCCAAGCCGGCCAAAATTTCCAGCAGGGTGCTTTTGCCAGCCCCACTTTTGCCCACAATCAGCCCCAACTGGTTCAAGCCCAGCTCAAAGGAGAGGTCGCGAAGAATCGGCTGGGGAAGGGCTGCCGGATGGTAGAAAAGGTGCTGCACCTGCAACATGGGCGCCTGAGCTGGAAGAGTTGAAGACTAAAGCCATTCTTCTAGGCGCCCAAGCTGCTCCCGGAAGCCATAGGTGAGTTCGCGGTACCACTCCCGCAGCTCAAATTGATCCACAGCCCGACGCAAAGCTTCTTGCGACCGCTCGATTGGGCGCAGGGCGGCAGGTGGGATCCCTTCTTGGGCAGCCCATTGTTCGAACAGAGCTAGCTCCGTTTGCAGGTAGAGAATAAGATTGGCCACATCCTGAGGATGGGGGTAGTGAGTGGCATCTGGCATAGAGGACTTAACCAGCGGAACTAGCTCCATTTTGGCCAAGAATCCACTCTGCTGCCGCCCAAACCCAGCAAGATTCGGGAGGAGGTTTTCTCCGCCCCTGCCTACTTCCGCGAGATAATACAAGGGAAAACGCTCACTGCTGTCACTCATGACCCAAAAGCTTTTGTTCGTGTGTCTGGGCAACATCTGCCGTTCTCCCGCTGCTGAGGGGATCACCAACTACTTGCTGCGCAGCAGCGGCTACGAAGAAGCCATCCTTTGTGACTCGGCAGGGACAGCCGCCTATCACATTGGCAGCCCACCGGATCGGCGCATGCGTCAGGTTGCCCAGCGCTACGGGCTAGAGCTGCAGGGCCGGGCCCGCCAAATCCATCCTCTGGATCTGCGGGAGTTCGACTTGATCCTGGCCATGGATCGGCAAAATTACCGAGATATCCTGAGCCTAGATCCCCAGAGGAAATACGCCGAGAAGGTGCGCCTAATCTGCAGCTACTGTCGTTCTCACACCGATGAAGAAGTTCCAGACCCGTACTATGGGGGCGAGGCTGGATTTCACTATGTCATCGAGCTACTTTGGGATGCCTGCAGCGGTCTCCTAGAGTCGCTAATCCCTGGGATCCAATGCCCGCCGTTGCCAACCCAGCCTTCCCAGCCTTCTGCATCCCCTCCTGCTGCATAGACAGGCCTGCTAGGTAAGCCCTAGAATAGTCGGTTAATGCCTAGAAGCTTCTCTACAACAACTAGCCCCTAGCAGAAAACTCTTTCCCAGCCGGAAGTGTACTTTTTGTAAGGGTGGAGCTATGACCTTTCCCACAGCAACTTTGGGTTACCCCCGAATTGGTAAAAATCGTGAGCTGAAGAAGGCGCTGGAGTCCTTTTGGAGTCAAAAATCTGACGCAACTAGTCTCCACCAAAGCCTGCAACAGGTGATGTTGGCCAACTGGCAAACCCAGAAAGATGCAGGTATTGACCATATCGGTATTGGAGACACTTCTCTCTATGACTTGGTTCTGGACTGGGTTGTATTTTTGGGACTGATCCCCAAGCGGTTTCGCCACTTGTCGGGTCTCGACCAGTACTTTGCCATGGCCCGAGGGAAAGAGAATATCCCGGCCCTGGAAATGACCAAGTGGTTTGATACCAACTACCATTACCTAGTGCCAGAGATCGATGAGGATACTCAACCTAAAGCGGATTTTTCTAGTTTCCTGGAAGTAGTTAACCAAGCACAAAGCCTTCTGGGACAAAGAGCTGTTCCCATCATTCTTAGCCCCGTAACCCTACTTTGCCTGAGTCGCCTCAAGGGAAGTTTGCAAGAGCATTTGCATCGTTTACTGCCCTTGTATGCTGAGTTGCTGAGGCAGCTCGCTGCGCGTGGCGTTACTGAAGTGCAGTTCCACGAGCCAATCTTAGTTACAAGCCGAGCAGAAGCCCTAAGAGAAGCAATTACAACTACGTATACCCAATTGGCCACTGCGGAGGTTCCAATTCACCTTGTAACCTATTTTGATGACTTGGGGAACACCTATCCCTGGGTTGTGGAATTGCCAGTGGCAGGCATTGGTCTAGATTTTACGCGGGGGAACAATTTAGAACTTCTGCAGACATATGGCTTTCCCCGGAGCAAGCAATTGGGCGTGGGTCTGGTTGATGCGCGCAACGTCTGGAAAATTCGTCCCCAGCGGGTGCTTTCTATCCTAGAGAGCATCCAAAAGGTTACCACCAATTTGCGAATTCAGCCTTCTGCGTCCTTGCAATTTGTGCCCTATGATGCCCGACGGGAAACCCACCTGCCCACTCCTCTGCGTCAAGTGCTGAGTTTTGCAGAACAGAAGCTAGAGGAAGTTGTCCTCCTGGCCCAGGGAGGTTCAGCAGCCCAAGAGCAACTGGCTGTCATTGAAGCCCAGTGGCAGGAATTTGCCCAGTTTAGCCCCCCAAATCCAACTGTACGGGAGCGAGTTCGCCAGATAACCCCCCAAAGCCTGGAGCGTGCTCTACCCTACGACCAACGCCGCCCTCTGCAGCCTCAACTGCCCTTTTTGCCCACCACCACCATTGGCTCGTTTCCCCAAACTGAGGAAGTACGACAACTGCGGGTCAAGCGCAAACGTGGCGAGATCACTCAGGCGGAGTACGAAGCAGCCATTGATGCGGAAATTGCCCGTTGCATCCGGTGGCAGGAGGAGGTGGGGCTAGACGTTTTGGTTCACGGGGAATTCGAGCGCACCGATATGGTGGAGTTTTTCGGGCAACAGCTAGAAGGCTTTGCCTTTACAGAACACGGCTGGGTGCAGAGCTACGGTAGCCGTTGCGTACGTCCACCCATTATCTATGGTGACGTGGCGCGCCGCCAGCCCATGACGGTGCGGGAGTTTCGTGTGGCCCAATCCCTGACTTCCAAAATTGTAAAAGGGATGTTAACAGGGCCCGTAACCCTATTGAACTGGTCTTTTGCACGGGACGATCTCCCAAGACGGGAGCAGGCAATGCAAATTGCTTTGGCATTGCGGGATGAGGTGGCTGACCTGGAGGCTGCAGGCGCCAAGATGGTGCAAATTGATGAGCCAGCCCTGCGGGAGGGTCTACCCCTAAAGCAAGAACGTTGGGATGAATACTTATCTTGGGCGGTAGACGCTTTTCGCTTGACTGCAGGCGTTGCTAAGCCGGAAACCCAAATTCACACTCACATGTGTTACTCAGAGTTTGGCGACATCATGCCCCACATTCAGCGCTTGGACGCAGATGTACTGTCCATTGAAAATAGCCGCAGCAACAACGAAACCCTGCGACAAATTGCGGAGGCAGGCTACCAACATCAAGTGGGGAATGGAGTTTACGACGTCCACAGCCCAGTAGTACCTACTGTAGAGCAGATTGTTCAACAACTGAAGACCGCTGTGGAGCTTCTGCCACTGCAGCAAATCTGGGTAAATCCTGACTGTGGACTGAAAACCCGCCGCTGGGAGGAGGTCATCCCTGCTTTGAAGAACATGGTGGCAGCAGCAAAAACGCTGCGGGAAGAAATCTCTTCCTCAGCCCAGTAAAACAACTTGCCGCCATAGAGAGGAGGCGGTGGTGGCAAGCTAGAGGGTTCTGCTACAGGCCACTACACCGCCTCTACTTTAGTTGGCAAGTGCTAACGGTGGGTGTTCTCCCGGCGCTAGCTTGATAGGCTACCACTTAAGCAGGTTAAATCTCTCCATATCAATGGTGGCGCGATTGCGGTAGATCCCGAGCACAATGGCCAAGCCTACAGCGGCTTCAGCAGCAGCCACGGTGATGACAAACACCGAGAACACCTGGCCGCGAATCAGAGCTGAATCGACAAAGTTGGAGAAGGCCATAAAGTTGAGGTTCACTGCATTGAGCATCAGCTCAATGGACATCAGCACCCGAATGGCATTGCGGCTAACGATCAACCCATAGATGCCAATGCAAAAGAGGATCGCTGCTACTACCAAGAAAAACTGCAGTTGCAACATCGCGATGAGCTCCATGTAGATACACAATGACAGGGGCCTCGGGAAAGCTCTAGGTTTTATGGTCGAGAGCAGTCAGCTTTAGCGGGTGCTCACCAGCTCTACCGGTCGTTCTGACTCTGATTCCAGCTGGGGTCGGGCCCGCTCCAGCAAGCTCAGATCCCCTTCTCCGGCTTGGGGAAGAACAAACTCCCGCCGCGCCAAGACAATGGCCCCAATCAACGCCATCAGCAGCAAAACAGAAGCCAGCTCAAAAGGCAGAAGATAATCGCTGAAGAAGTGGCCGCCGATCACCAACACACTGCTCAAAGGTTGGATCGGCTGCAGCGGCCAAGGGGTGTTCAAAGCCATCGCGGCTAGAAGGGCAAACAGACCCAAACAGACTACCGCCGTCACTCCGTTGCGCAGCCAGCCCAGCTTCAGAGGGGCAAAGGTGTAGCGCCGGTTCACCAGCATAATGGCAAACAGGATCAGTACGTTGACGGCGCCGACGTAGATCAAAACTTGGGCGGCAGCCACAAAATCAGCATTCAAAAGAAGGTACAGCCCGGCTATGCTCAGGAAAACGCCCCCGAGCAGAAAACCGGAATAGACAATGCTGGGGGCCCAAACCACGCCTAGCGCGAAGCCAATGGCCATCGCCGATAGCACCACAAACGTAACCAGTTGTACGCCTTCTCCGAGGGTCATGAGAGATCCGTCCTTAGCCAGTTTCTATTGCTGCTCCCTTACCACTGTACTGTCCTGGCGGATTTAAGAGAAGCCCGACTCCTTTTTCAGATCGTATAGAGAAATCTCTAGAGTTGGGTCTCACCAACTGTCGTCCGCTCCGTCATCTATGCTGCTACCGCCACCGAAGTCTGAATCTCCACCGAAGTCTGAATCTGTGTCTGTGTCGCTGAGCTCGGGGATGACCACCTCTCGCTCGCTGCGGTACCCGCAGATAGGACAGCTCAGGATTTCCAGCTTCAAGCCGCTAGAGGAATAGGTGGCTTCCCTGAGAACCTGTGTGGTGAGGTCAAGGGTGAGAGCTTGACACCGGGGGCAATAGAGGTGGCGATAAAATGCATTCTCGCGAACAACCACAGCTGCCCCCTGACAGCTAGGGCAAAACCAGCCGTAGTAGCTGGCTCTGCCCCGGCTTTTGGCCAAGCGATCTCCCGGGGAGAGGCACGTATCGAGAACTTGCGCCTGGATGGGGCGCATGGGTCGACCGCAGCTTTGGCAGACCACGGGCTGAAAGGGGATCCCACGCTTCCGGCTCAAGGTGCCGTCAGTGGCCATAGCAGCCACAACCGGCAGAGCGAACCCCAGCCAGTTGCCGCTGGACAATCCTAGGAACACGCCAAGGCAGAGGGATCCCGAATGGAGGAAGAGACGAATGGGGTCGCTCTGAACCGAAGAGAGCACAGCACCTGTTCTTGGATCTCTGCGTGTCAGGGAGAGGACTTGTCTTCCCCCTCGCTTAGCCCTTAGAGAGACGGGCATGCGAGAGCGCTGCCACCCCAGTCCCAAAATGATGATCCCCAGCAGCAGCAGGATCCCTTCCACCAGGGAAGAATCAATGCCCTGGGCCACTGCCCCAGAAGAAGTTGCAATCGTTGAGGTGGTAACTCCAGAAGCTGCCGCAGGAACATTTGCAACGGGCTGGCCCTGCAACACCGAGGTCAACTGCCGCACCCCCGCCAGAGTGCCGCCATCAAAATCCCCATTGCAAAACCGAGGCAGGATTTGCTGGTCGATAATCTGCTGAACCTGGCTGTCGGGGAGGATAGCGACCAGGCCCCTGCCCGTTTCGATTTCCACCCGCCGATCCCCTACCGAGATGAGAAACAAAACCCCGTTGTTTTGGCCTGCCTTGCCGATCCCCCAGTAGTTAAATAGCTGCGTGGTGAAGTCTTTTGGTGTTGCATATCCCTGAGTATTCGGCACGGTAACCACTGCCATCTCGGCACTGGTGCGCTGCTCAAGCTGAGTGATAAGACGGTTGAGCTCGTTTTCGGTGCTGCTGCTGAGGATGTTGGCGGTATCGGAAACCCACCCTCCATACTGACGGCGGGGGTTGGGCACTTGTTCAAGGGTAATGGCCCAAGCGGGCTGCGGCAGCAGGGATACAACTAGCAAAACTGCCGCCCAAACTTTCGGCATGGCTTACCTGGCTGAGCGCTGCCTTGGTTTTAGCACAGCTATTGGGGATGGAGAGGGTAGCAGTCTCTTGCTACTTTGCCTTTGGTGTTTGTCGACACAAAAAATAGCGCTGGGACGAGTCTTGGCTTTCCTCTTTTCGCAGGGGAAAGAGGCTAGAGCTCTAAGCAAGGGAAAATCTTCTTCGGTCTAGCTGCAAAGCCTTCCGGATTTTTCTGCACAACTCTTTTTCAGCAAGAGTCAAGCGATTTCTTGCTCCCTCGATGGTTGATTAGAAACCAGAAACTAAGCCAGCAGTGTGGGCCAGGCTTCTTCTTGCCATTCCACCTCAAAGCACTCCTGGGCCATGCGGAGAAAATGCTCAATCAACTCAGGGATCCCTGGCGCCCTTGGGCAAAGGTCGTACACGCCAATCACCTGCGAGCCGGGCAGGTACTGTTCCCACAGCTCTAGATTGGGCCGCAACAGGAGGGATCCCTGTTGCAAGATCCCCCAAGGTTGCCACAGTTGGGCGTTGCCCATGAGCTTTTTGCCTCGCCAGCTTAGATCGGCGCGGGTACGGGAGGCAAAGCAACTGATTTTATTGCGGTAGCCTGGATTTGGGGTTGGGCGGTTCTGACCATCCGTCCGGCTGGGAGCAGAAACAAGCGGATCCACTTCAACGCCCAGCGCGGCCAGCCCCTGAACCCAAAAGCGGCAGCAGAAGTCGTACACGCAGGCTCGCTGCAAACGGGGTAGGCGAGCTTGGAGGTAAGAGAGGGGCAGCACCAAGCTGTAGGTGAGCTCTGCCCCCTCTTCAGCCGCCTGATGCAACACCGCCCTTCCCCCCGTGGGCCGGCGCACCACTGGGATCCCTGGCGGGGGATCCCAAACCTGATGCCTGCCTAGAGAAAGGGTGAGCCGATCCCAGCCATAAAAGCGCAAGTAGGGCTTGGGGACGTGGCGCAGCCGCTGCAAAAGCCAAAAGTCCTGTTCCATCTGCCAGTTGCCAGCGGCCACGCGATAGGGCAGCCAAGAGCCCTGGGATCCCATCTCAAGCAGGCGGAAACTCTGCTCGGAGCGGCTCGTCGTACTCGTCGGCCAGGCTGGCTACAATGGTAATGGCGCGGGAGATCTCGCCTGCGGTGATCCCTTCCAGGGTGCGGTAGTGGTTTAACACCACCTGGTTGTTCCAGATGCAAAAGCGCGCTTCCAGAGTGTCGCTCCAGTTCTTCTCCAGCAGCTTCCGCATGAGCTTAGCCGGCTCCGCCACCGGCAGAGAGAGAACGGGAGACCACACCAACAGGGTATCTTCGGGGGATTCGCCGCTCAGGTGGACGAACACTTCCACGGTGCCGTAGGTGAATTTCCAGGTGTGCCCCTGCTCGTGGTTTTCGTAGGCGGCATCTTCTTTGAGGCTGGAAACCACTGCCGAGACTATTTCAACGTAGCGAGGGGGCTCTTCCACTAGTCCTGGAAAAACCTCTGAGGAACGTTCGATGAGCGGCTCGCTGTAGGCCATGGCCTTTTTCCCTACTCCCTGTCAACCACCTTAACTATACTCCCTAGGAGTCTGAGCTCCTAGCCGGATCCAGCTTGCGCCAGAATGGAGCTGCTTTGGGTTAACTGCAAGCGCTATGGCAACTGCATCTAGCCCATCCCAGAAAGCTATTGGTATTGTGGGGGCCTTGCCAGAAGAAGTGGCCATGCTCACCCAGGCCATGGAGACCCATTCCGTCCATACCTACTTGGGGCGGCAGTTCCATCAGGGATCCCTGGCTGGGCAGCCGGTGGTGGTGGTTCAAGGGGGGGTGGGCAAGGTGCGGGCGGCAACTACGGCAGCTCTGCTGGTGGCTCATTTCCCCATCGGGGGAATCATCTTTACCGGCGTGGCCGGGGCTTTGGCCGATCATCTCCAGATGGGAGATGTGGTGCTGGCCCATGCCGCCATCGAACACGATTTTGGCACTGGCCGCCCAGAGGGCTTTGTCTTGGGGATCGACTTCATTCCCGAGTTGCGCCATCCTCTAGCCGAGGCCGATAGGGCCCTCTACGACCTGATTGTGCCTCAGCTGGAGCGGATCCCTCTCCACCCTCTGCAGGGACGGCAACCGGCCATCCACCAAGGTCTAGTAGCCACCGGCGATGTATTTGTGGCCGACGCCAACCTACGGCGCCAAATTCGCGAGCGCACCGGGGCCCTGGTGGTGGAAATGGAAGGAGCGGCAGTGGTGCGGGTGGCGCAAGAAGCTGGGATCCCTTGTCTGTTGGTGCGATCGGTCAGCGATGTAGGAAGCGATACCGATTTTCTAACTTTTTTTCAGACAGCGGCTCTCAACTCAGCAGCGGTGGTTCACAGCGTTTTGCAAAGCTTGCCTCCTCCGCTCTGAAAGACTTATACAACTCCGGAAAAAAAGCGGACTTTTGCTCCAGAACGACCCGTAGCTAGCAGCAGAGCCCACCTTCACTACCCCACTAGTCCACAGGCGTCACTTCCCGTCGAGCTGACGAGAGTTGCTCCTTGCTCTTGATCGAGCACACAGGCTGAAGACGGAGCTAACTTTCGCCTAGGCAGAGTGCCTACCCGAAGAAATGGATCTGCTCGCCTACTAGCCTAGCTAATCCACGTGGAGGCAGAAGGTGCGTTGGCGAGGTTGCCCGGTGTGCCCCGAAGTGGCCTCCGGCCCGCTACGCGAACGGATGGAGTTCAAGTCGAGGACTAGAGGAAAGCCCTCATCAATCTAGCCGTGGGGAGGAAGCGCCGCCCGCTAACAGAAGTTACTAATCCTACTCCGGTGCAAGTGGCCAAGATAGAAGCCACCTAGCAGGCTTAAGAACCTCGCACCGCTAGCGCAAATGCTACTTTCTTCCCGGGAGCAGTTTCCCTGTTCGCGCCGGCGAGACGGAGCCCTCAACCTTTAGCCCCGGGGTAGCTTACCGCCAGAAAAAAGCTTTGGCCCCTGCCTTTAGACAGGGGCTCTCTCTAAGCTAAGTCGGAGCGAAAGGATTTGAACCTTCGACCCCCACTACCCCAAAGTGGTGCGCTACCAAGCTGCGCTACGCCCCGACGCACCTGTACCAGAGATCCTCTCTGGAGGTGCCCTACTAAGCTAGCACTAGAAACTGGATCTTGGCAAGAGCTCTACCCCGGCTGCCAAATCCTGCAAGGGACATGCTAGCCTGGTTAGGCTGTCAAAATCCCACACGCCTGAACCACCGGGTGCCCTTAACTGGGATCTGTTCAGGCGGAGGCTAACCCGTAGGAGATAACTGAACCATGAGCATTGTTACTTTGCCTCAACTGTTGGAGGCTGGAGTTCACTTCGGTCACAAGGCCAGCAGCTGGAACCCCAAGATGCGGCCCTACATTTTTGCTGAGCGCAACGGCATCCACATCATTGACTTGGTGCAGACAGCCCGCTACCTCAATGAAGCCTATGAATACGTGCGGGAGGGTGCTGAGAAAGGCTGGCGCTTCCTATTTGTCGGCACCAAGCGGCAAGCTGCTGGGATCATTGCCCACGAAGCCACCCGCTGTGGCAGCTACTACGTCAATCAGCGCTGGCTGGGGGGCATGCTCACCAACTGGGCCACGATGAGAACCCGTATTGATCGCCTCAAAGAAATCGAAGAGATGCAAAACAGTGGCCTGCTCGACCGCCTGCCCAAACAAGAAGCAGGCCGCCTAAGGCGTGAGTTGGCCAAGCTGGAGAAGTACCTAGGCGGCATCAAAAACATGCGCCGGCTCCCCGACGCTGTGATTATCGTCGATCAGCGGCGCGAAGCCAACGCCGTCCGAGAATGCATCAAGCTCAAGATTCCCATCATCTCCCTCCTAGATACCAACTGTGACCCTGACCTCAGCGACGTCTTCATCCCCGCTAATGACGATGCCATTCGAGCGATCAAGCTGATTGTAGGCAAGCTGGCCGATGCCATCTACGAGGGGAGGCATGGGCAGCTCGACACCGTCGAAGAGGAAGAGTACGACTACGAGGGGGCTATGGATCTAGAAGAGGACATTTTGGAAGATCTGGGAGACGAAGGCGAAGCCGACGAGGGCGAGTAGCCCCAAAGGGATTCCAGACCCCCTGGCATTCCCTTGCCTCCTTTCTGCCCCATACCCTTGGGGAGCTAGGTTTAGAATTATTTCCCAGGGGAGCGGCTGCGGAGCTTCCGACGGGGAGAGGGAACCCCTCCCGTGCTAGGCTACAAGAGTAAATAGCTAGCGGCGCGGCGTACTCTGGGGAGCTGCTTTTGTAACCCAGCTTGGAGATCTGTGGTTGGCTTGCCAACTGTAAGGCTGCTCAAAGCCCCTAGCTTTAGCCAGGTGCAGCTTACACCGCGCCATATCCTTCACTTTAGCTGAGGAACTCTCATGAGCGACACCAAGACCAGTGTCAAAATCGATCCCCAACTTGTCAAAAAACTGCGCGAAGAAACAGGCGCAGGCATGATGGATTGCAAAAAAGCCCTGGAAGAAGCTGGCGGCGACAGGGAGAAGGCTATCGTCTTGCTGCGCCAGAGGGGCTTAGCAGGAGCAGCCAAGAAGGCTGGCCGCATTACCGCTGAGGGAGTTGTTGATAGCTACATCCACTTCGGCAACCGGATCGGCGTTTTGGTAGAGGTCAACTGCGAGACAGACTTTGTAGCCCGTAACGAAGAGTTTAGAAAGCTGGTTCAGGACATCGCTAAGCAAATTGCCGCCTGCCAAAACGTGGAGTACGTCAGCATTGACCAGATCCCTCCTGAAGTGGTGGAGCGGGAGAAGGCCATCGAGATGGGCAAAGAGGATCTGGCTAGCAAGCCCGAGCATGTGCGGGAAAAAATTATCCAAGGTCGCCTTGAAAAGCGCCTGAAAGAGCTATCTCTAATGGATCAGCCCTTCATCAAAGATCCCTCGATCACCGTAGAGGAATTGGTCAAGCGACACATCGCCAAGCTGGGAGAAAACATCCGGGTGCGGCGGTTTGCTCGCTTTGTCTTGGGAGAAGGAATTGAGAAAGAAAAGACGGATTTTGCCGCTGAGGTGGCTGCCCAGGCAGGTCTGAACCCGGCCGAGCCCCAGCCGACACCAGCGGAGGCAGCTCCTCCCGAGCCTGCTGCAGGGGTTGCTGAACCTACAGCCGCGGAGGGTAAGCCTGCCAAGAAGAGCTCTACCAAGAAGAAATAGCCTCAGCCCAACTTTAGCCGCTAACCTTGGCGCGCTTGGCTCCGACGGCCTTTTCCTGTTCCCGCCATGAGCTACGTTTTGCGCAATGCGCTGATCCCCACTGCTAGCGGCTACGAGACGACAGATGTCCGCATTGAAGGGGAGCAAATCGCCGCTATCGGCAAGGGGTTGTTGGCAGGGGCGCCAGGCAGCGTGGAACTGAACGCTGACAACAAGCTCCTGCTGCCGGGCTTTGTTAACGCCCACACCCATTCTTCCGAGCTGTGGCAGCGAGGGATCATCCCGCCCTACCCGCTAGAACTTTGGCTAGCGCAACTGCACGAGTACGCGCCGCCGGATCCAGAAAAGATTTATCTCAGCGCCCTGGCGACGGCGGTGGAAACTCTGCTTAGCGGCGGCACGACCGTAGTGGATCACCTGATCCTCATTCCCGGCCAGGAGCTGGCCACTGTTGAGGCAGCCGTGCGGGCCTATCGGGAGGTCGGGATCCGCGCCTTCATTGGTCCGCTGCTTCAGGATCAGGCTCTCCCCGCTTGCCTGCCGGGTGGAGAAGGGGGGTCGGCAGCCTATCCCCTCTCTACCGCCGAGGTGTTGGCCATGCTGGAAGAGGCAGTTCAAAAGTATCACCGGCCTGAGGAAGGCATCAGCCTAATGGTGGCCCCCACCGGCATCCAACTCTGCTCCGACCAGCTGTTCGAAGGCTGTGCTGAGCTCAGCCAGAAGTACAACCTGCCTCGCCACGCCCACCTCTTGGAAACCCGCGCCCAGCAACTGCTGGCCCAGGAAAAGTACGGCTGTAGCGCTGTGGAGCATCTGGAGCGCCTGGGCTACCTAGACCGAAAAACTTCCCTAGCCCACTGCGTTTGGCTGACTGCAGGCGATATCGAGATCTTGGCCCGTGCAGGCTCGACGGTTGTTCACAACCCCTTAAGCAACCTGCGCCTGGGCAGCGGCATTGCCCCTATCTTGAAATACCGTCAAGTGGGGGTCAACGTGGCCTTTGGCTGCGACGGGGCGGCCAGTAACGACTCCCAGGATCTCCTAGAGGCGATCAAAATCGGCACCATCCTGCACAACGTCACCGATCCCGACTACCGGCACTGGATCTCCCCCCGCGAGAGCGTTGAAATGGCCTCCCGTGGTGGGGCCATCGGCCTGGGTCTGGGGGACAAGCTGGGATCTCTGGAAGTGGGCAAGCAGGCTGACCTGGTGCTCTATGATCTCACCCAACTGTCGCTGCTACCTCGCACGGATCCCATTGGGCTACTGGTGCTGGGCCGGCCCACCCAAGCAGTCCACAGCGTCTGGATCAGGGGAAAACAAGTGGTGGCCGATGGCGAAGTAACGACGGTGGATGTAGCGAAGCTGCGGCAGGAGCTATTTCGACACAGCTCCTGGGATCCCTTCCGCCGCTCTCAGCAGGCAGCCCAGCTGGAGGCCCGCTACCGTCAGGTGATGGGTTTGCCGGGGTAGTCATGGCGGGGATCCCTAGGGAGTCAGAGATTGACTGGGCCAAAGCCACCGAGCAGGTGAAGCAACAGGCGCGGGCGCTGGGCTTTGACAAAGTCGGCATTGCCAGCGCGGCAAACCCTCCTGATTGGGCAGGTCTACGGGCCTGGCTGGCTGCCGGTATGGCTGCCGACATGGCCTGGATGGCGGATCCGCGGCGCCAGAATCTGGAGCTGGTGCTGCCGGGGGTACAATCCCTAATCTGTGTAGCTCTCAATTACTACACTCCCACCCCCCACAGCCGGGATCCGGCCAAAGGCAAGATCTCCCGCTACGCCTGGGGGCGAGATTATCACCGCGTGCTGGGACGGCGACTCAAACAGCTCCACCTTTGGATGCAAGCTCAATTTCCCAATTACCAGGGTCGCTTCTACGTAGACACTGGCCCGGTGGCAGAAAAGCCCTGGGCCATGCAGGCGGGCTTGGGTTGGATTGGCAAAAACAGCCTCCTGCTCACCCGCGAGTACGGCTCCTGGGTGTTTCTGGGAGTGATCCTGACCACTCTCAAGCTAGTTCCCGACCGTCCCCATACTGCCCACTGTGGCACCTGCACCCGCTGTCTGGAGGCCTGCCCCACCCAGGCCATCGTCAGTCCAGGGGTAGTGGATTCGCGCCGCTGCATTGCCTACCACACCCTGGAAAGCCACGCCGAGCGGATCCCTGCTGAGATTGCCCAGAACCTGCACAACTGGGTGGCCGGCTGCGACATCTGCCAGGAGGTTTGTCCTTGGAACCAGCGCTTTGCTCGGCCCAGTCCCCTTCCCGACTTTCAGCCTTACCCTTGGAATGTTGCCCCCGATCTCCAAGAACTGGCCCGGATCGACGATGAGGAGTTCGACCGCCGGTTTCCCGCCTCTGCCCTGCGCCGGCTCAAGGCCCACCGACTGCGCCGCAACGCCCAAGCTGCCCTCCACGGAGATGCCGATTCGGCAGTAGGTGAGCCGGGATTAGATCGCCATCGAGTGGAGCCTCTAGAGCAGCCAGCGCAGCTCCCCAGCGCTACACTCTCAGGCCGCTCAGAGTAATGGACGAAGGTGATGGCTCATGGGCCCCTGAACTATGGACCAAGCCCGCCAGGTGGCCAACCAAGCGCCTCTCAGCCTGCTGAATGGCACTCTTCCAACCGCGAAACGCCCTAGGTTGCCCGCAGTTGTACTGGCATGACCAAATAGCAGAGGCGCATCGCCCCAATTGGCTTCCAAACGGCTGGCTGCGTGGCTCCGTTGAGCTCCAGGCTCACCTGCTGCGTGTGGAACACCTTGAGAGCCTCCAGCAGGTAGCGGACATTGAAGGCCACCTCGAGATCAGGGCCGGACATCTGTACTGGCAGCAATTCCTCGCCACTGCCTACGTCGGGTGCCTCGGTACTAATGCGTAGGGTTTGGGTTGCCGCAGAGAGACTGAGCTTGATGATGTCGTTCCGCTGGGCAGCAAACACCCCCACCCGCTCTAGGGACTCCACCAGGGGCCGACGCTCTAAGGTTACGTGTCGCTCAAACTGCTTGGGCAGCAGACGGTTGTAGTCGGGGTACTGGCCCTCCAAAAGGCGGCTGGTAATCCGCTGCTGGCACTGAGCGCTGCTGGCGCCAGGGGGCAGAACAAATTGCACCTGCGACCGGTCAAACCGCAACTCCACCCTGGAGGCAACCGTTTGGGCGCTGAGGATGCGCTCCACCTCCCGCAGAGTTCGAGCAGGAATGGTGAAGTCAGGTCCTCCCCTGGATACCTCGACCGGGATTCCCTCAACTTCCACTTGGGCTATGGCCAGCCGATGTCCATCGGTAGCTGCAAACTCTAGCTGTGGCGGATCCCCTGGCACGAGCTTGACATGCACCCCTGTGAGCACCTGCTTGGTCTCGTCACTAGAGGCAGCAAAGAGGGTCTGGTCAATGCCCTGCAGTAGGCTCTCAATGGGCACCTCTAGAGCCTGCGCCGCGGGGTGTTCAAGGGACTCGCTCCCGCCGGGGCAAGCGGCAGCCACCTCGCTGGCAGCAGGGATCGCCACCTCCGGCAGGGTGGGGTACTCCTCCGCGGCAACACTGCGCAGCTGGTACTGGCCAGCGGCTGAGGTGAGGAGGACACGCTCCTGAGCTTGGCTCAGGGTAACTGGGCCTCTAGGCAGACGGCTGACAATGTCGCCAAACAGCTTGGCTGGCAAAGCCAGGCGACCGGATGCCTTCACCTCCGCTTCAAACTCGCTGCGAATGCCTAAGCTGAGGTCAAAGCCAGTCAGCGCCACACGCTGCATTTCTGCACTGGCTTCTACCAGCACGTTGGCCAGAATCGGCAGGGCGGGGCGGCTGGCAACCGCTCGTCCAACTGTTGCCAGGTGCTGGCTGAGCTCGGCTTGCTCACAGGTAAAGCAAAGGCTGCCGCTAGGACTCCCTCCCGCTTGGGGGAAGGGCTGGCCCATAGCGTCGTCAACGCCGTGGAGATCTCCAGACCTGCCGTCGCGCGGGGCAGACGCGAACATGGCAGCCCTGGATTCTCCCTCCACAGGACGCTGAGCTTGCACCATTGCGGGACTCGCGAGCTGAGTATGCCAATCCTAGCACCCACTCGCCCCAGGCGATCCCTTAGCTTGCACTCTCGCGCGCGAGGAAGATTACAAACCACGATCCCTACCCAATTTAAATTTTTAACTAGTAGTAGTAGGGCCTGTGGAAATTGTGGAAATTGATTGCCCGACGATTAGCAAAGCCTTACGCCGCAAGCCTTTGAGCTTATTCCCTGCCTGTGGAAAATCTGTGGATAACTTGGGGGTCTTTTCCACAGGGTATTTATACCTTGTGGATAACCCGGGGTCTTTTTCCACAGGTTTTCCACAGTTTTCCAAAGTTTTCCACAAGTTTTCCACAGGCTGGCAAGGCGGGAGCTTGAAAAGTTTACAAAACTTAACGCTCTGCTCCTTGAGGATCCTCTAGACTGAGAAGCCGTAGCCTCAGGAGGGATCCCATCCAGGTTAGGGGCGACCTGGCAGGGATTGGCTAGGGGCTTTTTGGGAAAGCAGAAGATAGATTGGTAGCCTGCTCCCTTCAAGCAGCTAGGAGAGGTGGCTTGTGGGCAGCTAAGCTACCTCAGCACAGAGTGTCAAGGAAGGGGAAGGGTGGCTAAGCCAGAAGAGCCTCCTTGGTGGCAGCGTGTTCTCTCTCAAGAGCCTCACCCATTTCCTCATCCTCAGGCTCCGGAGCGGCATCTTGGCAATGCTTCATGGCCTGCAGCAGCAGCGCTTCTCCCTCTTGCAGCGTCTCGATGCGGCAGAGAAGGGCGCGAAAGTGGGAGGCGCCGGCAAAGCCTTTGACATACCAGGTCATGTGCTTGCGGGCCTGCCGGATCCCGCGCTCCCCCTTGTATTCCCAAAGCCCTCGCAGATGCTCCAAGGCTACTTGAATTCGCTCTAAGGGAGTAGCAGGCGGTCTCTCTTGCCCGGTCTTAAGGAAGTGATCGATCTCTCCCACTAGGAAGGGGTAGCCCATCGTGCCGCGAGAACACATCACCCCGTCAGCGCCGGTTTCTTCGAGACACTTCACGGCTGCAGCGGTGGAGAAGATGTCTCCATTGGCAATGACTGGGATGCGCAGACGTTCCTTAACGCGGCGGATCCACTCCCAGCGGGCTCTGCCGCTGAAGCCCTGGGCACGTGTCCGAGCGTGTACAGTAATAAGTTGGGCTCCTGCCTCCTGAAGGCGGTAGGCAAAATCCAAAATGTTAATCTCCTCGTCCGACCAGCCCAAGCGCGTTTTTACGGTAACGGGCACCTCCACTGCCTTGGCCACTGTCTCAACAATTTTTGCAGCGGTGTCTGGATCTCGCAGCAGGGAAGAGCCCCCACCGTTTCTAGTAATCTTATTTACCGGGCAGCCCATGTTGATATCCACCAGGGTTGCCCCTTCGTCCACAGCCATGCGAGCGGCTTCAGCTAGGAAATGGGGCCGGCAGTCAAACAACTGAATGCCAATGGGCTGCTCCCCCTCCCCCACCTCCATAACGCGGGGCAACTCGCGGGCATAGTGCAAGCCGATGGCGCTGACCATCTCAGTGTAAACCATGCTTTGAGGGGCAAAACGGCGGACTAGCCGCCGGAAGACCATGTCGGTTACCCCTGATAGCGGTGCCTGAAAAACCCGACTGAAGATCTTTACCCTCCCAATCTCTAGGGGTTGGGCCATTCGGGCTTGCAACTGCGGTGAAAGCTGCAGGCTCATTAGAAGCCGATGCAACTACCCTTCTTTGTTGACAAAGTAAAGAAGGCCCAGGATGCGCGCCTGTTTGATGGCTTTGGAGACTTGCCGCTGCTGCTTGGCGGTTAGCCCCGTAATGCGGCGAGGCAGGATTTTGCCGCGCTCGGTTACGAACTTCTTGAGCAGCTCAACGTCAGTGTATCTAATGGGTTCTCCCGGCTTGATGGGAGACAAGCGACGGCGAACGTAAACCATAGCTCCAGAACTACTTGATCTCCTTGTGAAGAGTATGGCGGTTACACTTGGGACAGTATTTTCTCAGCTCCAAGCGACCGGGTGTGTTGCGGCGGTTTTTGGTAGTGGTGTAGCGGTTCACACCTGGAGAACGCTTGTTAACGTTGGTGCGGCACTCCGTACACTCCAGCGTAACGATGATACGAGCGCCTTTTCCCTTGGCCATGGTGGATTCCTCTGCAGAGAGAGTACTAGGCCACCTCTCCAACCTCAACAGCCATGGTTGGAGAAGGGCTTGCGTGTAAGCGCAACTACCAATTATCCAACTTTTCTTTGAGGGAAGCAAGCCAGCTTTTAACTTGCTTGCTGGTCTGCTGGCGAAGGCTGCGGGTGTTGCGGCCAACATCCTGACGTAGGCGCCCTAGCTGGCTGGAGAGACCCCGTACTGCCTCGTTGCGCTGGGCTTTGCGCAGAAGATCCCGTGCAGCCAGTTTAACGTCCTCAGTAGCTTCTCCCTCGAGAATTTCTTGGAGCAGCCGTAGGACTTTTTCATCCAGGCGGTAGCCCTGCTCGGATTCCACCACTAGGGTGCGCCCGGCGCGGTCGTGGATGCTCTGGCGCTTTTCCTTGTCGAAGAAGGCAAACAGTCCGTCGGCAGCCAGCGGCACCAGCAGGGCTGCCGTGAGGATAAACAGCGAGAGCACTCCCTCGCGGGCCAAGGAGCGAACTAGGTGAGGTGAGGCCTCGGTTTCCGGATCCAGGGTTTTGAGGTTCAGCAGCCATTTGCCCAAGCTCTGGCCAGCGGGTCGAGATTGGAAGTAGCCGCGGTTCACCAGCCAAGCGGCAAAAAAGGCAATGTAGCCGGTCATGTCCACGGCAGCCGCATCGGCTCCTACCAGAGAAGCCAAGCCCTGCGCCAGGTAGGAAACCCCCAGTCCCAGCCCAAAATCTAGAGCAAAGGCGCCGACCCGTTTGCCCCAGGGAGCCAGTTTGGGCAGGGTTTCCTCATCCTGGGGAACCCTAGCTGCCTGGGGAGCCGATTGCTCGGCCTGTACAGGAGGCAGGGAGGTTGCTGGGGGCAAGGCGCTAAAGGTTTGCCACTCGCTGGCGCTTTGATCCAGTTGTTCGGTTTTGGGCCGTTCGAAATAGGGTCTGGGATCCGTCATCGCTGGTTGGGACAGTTTTTACCATTCTAGCGAGGCAAACCTACACCTCCAGCGCTAGGGGAACAGGGCTGCGGCGAGGGATCTCGTAGGTCATCCGATCCCGAGCCAGGAGGGTGTTGGGAAAAATGGCCCGGGCTTCGGCCAGCAGGTCTTCCAAAGTGATGGGGCCATCCGAGGTGTAGCGAGGGCTGAAGTGAGTGAGGATGAGGGTTTGGGCTTTGGCTTCGGCGGCCACCCGCGCAGCCATGGCAGCAGTGGAGTGCTTGGCGCGCTGGGCCAAGTCGCGATCGGCTTCGGCATAGGTGGCCTCGTGGATGACCAGATCGGCGGCGCGAGAGAGGTCAACGGCGTTGCGGCAGAAAGTCGTGTCGGTGCAGTAGGAAAACTTGCGGCCTGGAATGGGATCCCCCACGTAGTCTCGTCCGTGGAGCCAGCGGCCTTGCCAGAAGATGGATTGCCCAGCTTTGAGCTGGCCGTAGAGGGGACCAGGTGGGATTCCATCCGCTTGGGCCTTGGCCACGTTAAAAGTGCCTGGTCGGTCCTGTTCCACCACGCGGTAGCCAAAGGCAGGCACCCGGTGATCCAGGGGCGCGCAAAAGACCCAGTACTCCGGATCCTGGAGAATGAGACCTGTCTCTATGGTGTGAACCCGAAAGGAATAGGGGATCCGCGTCTCGCTATATCGCAGCACCGCCTTCAGATACTCTTCTAGGCCAGGGGGACCGTAGATGTCGATGTGTTGGGGGGTGCTGCCCAGGCCGCAGGAAGCCAACAGTCCCGGCAGGCCGTAGATGTGGTCCCCGTGCATGTGAGTGATGAAAATGCGGCGCAACTGGCTGGGGCGCAGCTCGTCTAAGCGCAGGAGCTGGTGTTGGGTGCCCTCGCCACAATCAAACAGCCACCATTCCGACCGCTGCGGAAACTGCACCGCCACTCCTGACACATTGCGCTGGCGGGTGGGCATGCCGGAGCTGGTACCCAGAAAGGTAACCCGGATAGCGTTAGGATCCGTCACAAGGGTCAAACGTCGACAACGTTAAGGAACGGGATCCCTAGCTTATCAACTGTTTCTGCCTGGAAAGGATTGTTAGGATAGGGGTACGTGTCAGCTTTCCCGCCATGATCACCTTGACCGATAGCGCCATCCAAGAGCTAAAGCGCCTGCGCAGCAAGTACGAGAAAGAGGGATCCCAGCCCATCTTGCGCCTGGGGGTCAAGCCCAGCGGCTGCTCTGGCCTCTCCTATGTGATGAACTTTGAGTCTCAGGCCAACCCCGACGATCACACCTTCGACTTTGGGGATCTCCGGGTGGCGGTGGATCCCTTGAGCATGACCCTGCTCCAGGGCCTCACTGTCGACTTTTCCGAAGATCTGTTGGGGGGTGGCTTCAAATTCAAGAATCCCAATGCCGTGGCTACCTGCGGCTGCGGCACTTCCTTTGCCACTGCTGAAACTGCTGCTGTCGGCCATTAGGGGGCCTCAAGGATTGGATGGCACTAGACTGGGCAGGCGTAGTACAAACCAGGTCCACCCCTTTTGGCTAGTGACCTGGATGTGGCCCCGCAGATACTCCACCCACTGCTTCACCAAAGCCAGCCCCAAACCGCTGCCCGGCTGGGTCCAGGGATCTACAGTGGGCACGCGGTAAAAGCGCTCGAAAATGTGGGGCAAGTGTTCGGGCTCAATCTGGGCAGTGTTGCCGATTCTGAGCTCCACTCCACCGGGAAAGGCTTGCACCTCTAAGCGGAGGGTTCCGCCCGGCTGGGTAAACTTGCAGGCATTTTCTAGCAGTTCCTTCAGGATCAGGGTTAGCTGCTGCGGGTAGCTGTAGAACGCTGTGGGCAATGAGGTCAGTTCCGCAGTCTCCAGCTTCAGTTGGCGGGCTTGGAGCCGTTCTCTCACCTCATCAAGCAGGTTTTTGCAGAGGCCCTGGAGATCGATAGCGGCAGCCTCAGAACTCAACTCCTTGGCTTCTAAGCCCTGCAGATCCAGCAGTCGGTTGATCAGCTCAATTTCGGCTTGGCACTCTTCCAAAGCAATACGTTGGTACTGCCGCTGCTTCTCGTTGAGGGGGGTGCGGCCCAGGAGTTCCAAGGCTAGTCTGATTTTGGTTAAGGGCGTGCGCAGCTCGTGGGAGACCGCGGCCAAAAAGTGGTCTTTGAGGCGGTTGAGCTGCTCCAAATCTGCTACCTGGCAGGCCAGTTGAGCAGTGCGCTCCTTCACCTTGGCTTCCAGTTCTTGGTTAAGCTGTTGTAGACGGCGTTGGGCCTGGCTAACTTGCAGCAAGTGGTGCAGCCGCCGCTTCAGAACTGACCAGTGGATAGGCTTAGGGATGTAGTCACTGGCTCCTGCAGCAAAAGCCTCGTTGACAAAAGCTTCGTCTTCCAAAGCGGTGACGATTAAAATCGGCATGTCAGGGTTTTGGGCATGGAGGCGGCGGCAGCACTCAAACCCATCTAGGCCCGGCATCACCGCATCCAGGAGTACTATATCTGGCTGGTAGCGGCTTGCAGCTTCTAGGCAGGCTAAGCCGCTGTCGGCTTCTAGGATGTGGTAGCCTTCTCGCTCCAGGGCGTAACGAGCCAAAAGCCGCTGGCTGGGATCATCGTCCACAATTAGGAGAAGAAGTCCCTTCTCCGCGGAAGCGGAGTTAGATCCAGCCAAGGGACTAACCTCAAGCTTCTGCATGAGCACCTGGAGAAGAAAGAGGTTTTGGCACAGCAGCCGACAGCTCGAGGATAACCCGCTGATACTTGGCTTCCAGCCGTCGGAGAGACTTCTCAAGTGTATCTCATTTACAGAGTTGGCCAAGGGCCTTGGCCCCTAGGGTGCTGCTGCTCCTGAGGCGATGGGCCAGTGGATCCACGGTAGGGATCCCAGCGGGGCTTGGCTGGCTTGCCGGATCTCCTGCCAGGGGCTTCCGAAGGATCCGTAGGCTGGCCAAAACAACAATTGTCACTTCTGAAGCAAAAAAGTTCCCCTACCCCTCTGAGGGGAGGGTAGACTCCCCGGCCTTTCTGCTCAAGGGGTTTGACGGGATCCCTGGCGCCAGCGGCGGTAGAGTTTTTCCAGATCTACCCAGACCATCACCACGGTGCTAAAGCCCATGCAAATGAGCAGTTCTGAAAGGGTCAACTCTTCCGTCCCGAAAAAGCTGCGCAGGAAGGGCACATAGAGCAGGGCCAACTGCAGCAGCAAAGTGGCCAACACAGCCCCCAGCAGGTAGGGATTGGAAAAGGGGTTGAGCTCGATGGTCAGCTTGTCATTGGAGCGAGCCGCCAGCGCATGGCCCATCTGAGCAATACACAGGGTGGTAAAGACCATCGTGCGCCAGTGGGGGATATGGGCTTTCACGATGGCCATCATCAGGATCGTGGAGATGGCAAAGACCACGCCGACGCGCACCATGTAGGCTCCCAGCCCCTGGGCGAAGATGCTTTCCTTGGGGTTGAAGGGAGGGCGCTGCATCACCCCCGGCTCTGCTGGCTCCATTGCCAAAGCCAAAGCCGGCAGGCCGTCGGTTACCAAGTTCATCCACAGGATCTGCAGGGGCGTCAGCGGCACGTCCTCTAGGCCCAGGAGAGGTGTAGCCGCCACAGTCAACACCTCGCCGATGTTGCTGCCCAAGATGTATTTCACAAAACGGCGGATGTTGTTGTAGACCACCCGTCCTTCTTCAATGGCCGCCACGATGGTGGCAAAGTTGTCGTCCAAAAGCACCATGTCGCTGGCCTCTTTGCTTACATCGGTGCCGGTAATGCCCATGGCAATGCCGATATCTGCTTGGCGCAGGGCAGGGGCGTCGTTGACCCCATCCCCCGTCATGGCCACAAACTGGTTTTGTTTCTGCAGGGCCTGCACGATGCGCAGCTTGTGCTCGGGGGCCACGCGGGCATAGACGTTGACCCTTTGCACCGTCTGCAGCAGCTCCTCAAAGCTAAGGCGGGAGAGGGTGCGCCCATCAATGGCCTGGCTCTCGGAGTCGAGAATGCCCAGCTCGCGGGCAATAGCTATGGCAGTGAGTTGGTGATCGCCGGTTACCATGAGGGTGCGGATCCCGGCCTGGCGGCAGCGGGCTACGGCTTCCCGCGCTTCGGGCCGAGGGGGATCGTACATGCCCACTAAGCCTAGCCAAACCAAGTTGCGCTCGATCTCCTCGAGATTCTCCGGGATCCCCTGCAGCCGCTGGGTGGCCACCCCCAAAACCCGGATGCCCTGGGCCGCCAAACGGTTGTTGGCAGCCAGAATGGCTTGTCGATCGGCTTCTGACAGCGCCTGCCAGGTTCCACTCTTCTGGATATAGGCACACTGCTCCAGCACCAGCTCGGCAGATCCCTTGACGTAGACGCCATAGCTGCCCTCCTCTTGCACCACCACGCTCATGCGCTTGCGCTCCGAGCTAAAAGGGATCTCCTGCACCCGCGGGTGCTGCTCCTGCAAAGAGGCTTTCTGCAGATTGGCCTTGGCAGCAGCCACCAGCAGGGCGGCTTCCGTGGGATCCCCCAGGATCGACCAGGTGGGGGCAGCGCCGCGCTGGGCTGGGAGAGTGGCTTGCAACAAGGCGTCGTTGCAGAAGACCACGGCTCTGAGAAGGGCCTGCAGGTCGGGGGCGCTCTGGGGATCGATGGCCTGGCCGCCGCAGTAGAAGGATCCCTTGGGAATGTAGCCAGTGCCGCTGACGTGGTAGTGGCGGTCGGGAGTGAGGATGTCGGTGACCACCATTTTGTTTTCGGTGAGAGTGCCGGTTTTGTCGGAGCAGATGGTGGTGACGGATCCCAGCGTCTCCACGGCTGGCAGGCGGCGGATGAGGGCGTTGCGGCGCACCATGCGCTGGGTTCCAATAGCCAAGGTAACCGTGGTTACAGCCGGCAGCCCTTCCGGCACCACCGCCACGGCCATGCTGAGGGAAGTTTCCAGCAGCGAGGTGAAAGGCGCTAGGCTTCTGGCCTGCAGCAGCCCAACGATCACCACCAGAGCCACCAAGACCAGGGATCCCGACACCAGCACATTGCCCAACTGGCTCATGCGCCGCTGCAGGGGAGTGGGCTCGTTTTCCACTGCTTGGAGCAGCTTGGCCACCTTGCCCAGCTCCGTGTTCATGCCGGTGGCAGTAACCAAGAGGATCCCTCGCCCCTGGAGCACCTCGGTGCCCATGAAGGCCATGTTGCGCCGCTCTCCGAGCTCAGTTTCCTCGGGGAGGACACAATCGGCCTGCTTGGTAACCGGCACCGCCTCCCCCGTCAAAGCCGCCTCCCGCACCTGGAGGTTGACCGCTTCCACCAAGCGCCCGTCGGCTGGGATCTGCACCCCGGCCTCCAGCAGCACCCGATCCCCTGGCACCAACTGGTTGGCAGGGATCTCCTGCCACAGGCCGTCCCGCTGCACCCGCACGCTGGGGGAGGCCAGTTTTTTCAGGGCGGCCAGCGCCTTTTCCGCGCGGCTTTCTTGCAAGTAGCCCAGCAAGCCATTGAGACCCACCACCAGCAGAATGGCCAGGGCGTCCTTAGGAAACTCTCCCTTTTGCAGATCCAGAAGGGCTGAGATCGCCGCCACGGCGATCAGCATCAGCAGCATGACATTGCGGAATTGGTCAAGGAAGAGCTGCCAGGCGCTGCGGCCAGGAGAGGAGATCAGCTCGTTGGGGCCGTATTCCCGCTGCCTTTGGGTAACCTGCTGGCTAGTCAGGCCACACTCGGGGTCGCTTTGCAACTTCTGGATAACAGCCGGAAGAGGCAGGCTATGCCAAACAGGGGCATCCGAATGAGGAGATCCAGCAGCTTGGATCATGGGGACACTCAGGGTCAATGGACAAATTGTACGTTAGCTGTTGTCAGCCCTCTGATCCCGCTCCAGTAGCGGGTCTTTCGAAGTTTTCCAAAGAGGATCCCAGTCTCGCTGATTTCGTGGCAAGGTGGGGACAGATGCCGCATCGGAGGCTGCTATGGAGAGCAAGACTCCTGCTCGCGATGTCCAGGTGGCCACCATTGGCCCCTCTACCCTGGTTTTTCGCTCCCGCACCTGGAATCGCCTAAAGTTTGAGCTGGAATATGCCCGGCAGCGGGGCACCACGGCTAATAGTTATCTCATCCAGGCGCGGCAGACCTTGCTCATCGATCCCCCAGGAGAATCCTTTACCGACATCTTCTTGGAGGAGCTGGCCCAACACCAGTACCTGCAGCGGCTGGACTTTATCCTACTGAGCCACGTCAACTTCAACCGCATCGCCACCCTCAAAGCGCTTCTGCCGCTGGCTCCCTATGCGGTGGTGCTCTGCTCTAAGCCCGGATCCCTCACCCTGCGAGCGGCCTTTGAAGGCATGGAATCCCCAACTCCTAGCCGTGACGAAGAGGAGGCTGCCGATTTTGGCATTGCCTACGGAACTAACCAGTCCTTTCGCCTGCGCGTGATCCGAGATGGGGATCGCCTGGATCTGGGGGAAGACCACGAGTTGCATTTTCGCACTGTGCCCACGCCCCGCCACCCCGACGCCCTCTGCACCTACGATCCGGCCACGGGGATCCTCTTTACCGACAAGCTGTTTGGCGCTCATGTGTGCGACGATCAGGTGTTCGACGAGCATTGGCGGCAGCTCAGCGAAGACCGCCGCTACTACTTTGACTGCCTGCACCGTAGCCAAGCGCCCCAGGTGAAGGCAGCCCTGGCCAAGTTGGAAGAATTCCCCGCCCAGATCTACGCCCCTGCCCACGGCCCCCTGGTGCGCCACAGCCTGCGACGGCTGCGCTTGGATTACCACCTGTGGTGCGAGGAGAATCCCCTGGAGCAGCGGGTAGCTCTCCTGTACACCTCCGCCTACGGGAACACCGGACTGATGGCGGTGGCTATTGCCCAAGGCTTGGAGCGGGCGGGAGTTACCGTGGAGCGGATTAACTGTGAATGGGCCACTCCTGAAGAGATTGCACAAGCCCTAGAGCGCTGCCAGGGGTTCATTATCGGATCCCCCACCTTGGCCGGCCATCCTCCAGTTCAAATCCAAACGGCCCTGGGCATCATTCTCTCTTCCGTTCCCACCACCAAGCTGGCCGGGGTCTTTGGCTCCTACGGCTGGAGCGGCGAAGCCGTGGATCTCATTGAGAGCAAGTTGCTCAATGCCGGCTTTACCCTGGGGTTTGCAACCATCCGCGCTAGGTTCAAGCCTACCCATGCAATCCTGGAAGCCTGTCAAGAGGCGGGATCCCAGTTTGCCCAAGCCTTGCGCAAGGCCAAGCGAGCCCGCACCTCCCGCCAAGGGGGTGTTGAAGCGCAGGCGGATCGGCTAGTGCAGGCCTTCAGCCGGGTAGTGGGATCCCTCTGCGTGGTTACCGCCCTGCAAGATGGGATCCCGCGCGGCTTTCTCACCTGGTCAGTGGCCCAGGCCAGCTTCAACCCCCCAGGCCTTACCCTCTCTGTGAGCAAGGAAAGCGAGGCAGAGTTGCTTACCCGTCCCCAGGTGCCCTTTGTACTCAACATTTTGCGGGAGGGCAAAAGCAGCAGCCTGCAGCGGCACTTTCAACGGCCTCAACGCCCTGGCGAAGATCGCTTTGCCGGTCTAGCCATCGCCACTGCCGAGAATGGCTGCCCGATCCTTTTGGATGCCCTGGCTTACCTAGAGTGCCGTGTCAAAAGTTGGATGGAGTGTGGCGATCGCTACCTAGTCTATGCCGAGGCAGAGCGCGGCAAGGTGCTGGATCCCACAGGAGTTACCGCCATGCGGCGCGGGTAGAGTAAAGTGGAACAAGTTAAGTTCTTTGCTAAGTCTTCGCTCTCACGGGAGAAGTAACCATAAAAGAGATTTTTCAGAGTCTCCTAGACGCTCCTGCCCAGATTGGCGGAAAAGCTGTAGAGGCAGTCGCTAGCACTGCTGCGGTTGCTTGCCAGCTTGCCGAGACAGTTGTGAAAACTGTTGTTGATCCAGCTACCGAAGCTACGAAGAAAACCGCAGAAGCGCTTACTGAGATCAGCAAAGAAACTTCCAAAATTGCAGAAGCCCTCATCAATGAGGATAAAGACTACAAGCCTTATGTGATTCCCATACTAAAGACTATCGCCTCGAAGAAAGTATTCTAGGTGGGCAATCTCTGCTGGTCTCTGCTTTCAAGGAGAAAGCAATCATGGAGATCGTTGGGAAAATCCTTTGGGGAGCCCCAAAGGCGGCTGCGGAGATTGCTGCCGAGGTTGTGGGAAAATCTGCAGGTGCTGTCCTTGGCACTGCTAAGGTCGTCGGTCAGGCGACTCAAGCAGTTGAGTTGCCCAAGCTGCTTTCGACCTAGGTACTGAGGTCGATCGAGGAGCAAGAGAAGTTCTTGCTGGAGCTGGCACAACTGCTCTCCATCTTACGGGAACTCTTGCTGACAGAACCTGGAACTATCTTGTCGAAGAAGCTATCCACCACAAGCCTGAGCTGATCCCTATCGAGCCCTCCCTAGGCTGGGACGAGGCCCTGGTTTTTATCAACGGTTTTCTCAGTGAAGGCGAAACCCAACCTTGGAAAAAAAGACTATTGTGGGAAACACTCCGACGGGCTGGGTGGAAGGGATCCCTATACTACCTCTGGTGGGATGCTTCCAATCCGATGAGCTTGGCCTTATCTACCCTCAAGCTTGGCGTAGGACTGCTTGCCCACTGGGAAGCCCACAAAGCCAAAGCCAAAAAAGTGGGGCTTGACTATGGCTATCCTCTGCTCTCCTCTTTGCCGGAAAAACAGATTACGCTAATGGGGTTTTCTTTGGGAACTAGGGTAGCCTACTACATTATGTGAGGTTGGCCTAAGACCGTAGATCCGCGCCTCAAGGATATCATCCTGCCCAGTGGTGCCGTTAGAAGGCAAGCCGATAAGCAGTGGAGCCTGCATGTAGAAAATATCACTGGAAAACTGGTGAATATCTACAACGAAGACGATCTAGTTTTGGCCTACGTCTTCAAGGTTCCATCCCTCAACCGCAGCCCCTGCGGGATCAAGCCAATTAAAGAGTTTCACCCCAGAATCGAGAACCTTAATGCCACTCACTTAATTGGCTTTGTAGAGCACAGCTACAAAGCCTATCTACCTCACCTGGAGCTCCTTCTGGATCAGAAGCTGGACTGGAAAGCTCGCTGCAGTCGCCTGCGCTAGGTGGTTAACTGCAGCTAGCCTCTAGCCCTAGAAAACCACAACCAGAGACTTTTGTTGCTGGCGGTCACCCTCCCGAGAGAGCTCAGCTTCAAGAGCAGTTGGCTTTTTCTGGAAACAGCAGTACACAAACTTTTGCACAGCGCCAGCGGGGGTGCGGTGTTCTTCTTGCTCATGCTCTTGCTCATGCTTTAGGAAGTTGAAAGCGCTACCGAACTCTGCCTGCAAGAGATCGGGCGAGTAGCGCACAACAGGCAGGCCAGTGCATTGCGTAGGCCCGTCTTCACCGAAGGTAGCTATGATAGCAAACCATCCTGGCTTTACTGTTCTCAGGACATTGGCCACGTATGCTCGCCGATCTTGAGGATTCGTAAGAAAGTGAAACGTTGCCCGGTCATGCCAAATGTCGTAGGCGTTGGCCGGCAGAGTTAGCTGGGTAATGTCGCCCTCTACCCAGTTGACTGTGTTTCCCCGCTCCCCCAGACGGGCCTTTGCCACTGCCAGAGCTGCCGCAGAGATATCGAGAACTGTTAGCTTGCGGTAGCCCGCCTCCAGCAGTTCATCTACCAACCTGGACGCTCCTCCGCCAACGTCAATAATCGAGGCTGAGAAGCCCAACCCCGTCTCCCGAATAAGACGCAGCGACCGCTCAGCGCGTGGCTGAAACCAACTGAGAGACTCGGCTCGCTTGGTCTTGTAGACGTTCTCCCAGCGTTGCTTCATCTTGCTGACCTGTGTTTGCTTATATGACCATATTCTCATGCTAGCAGCCAGGCAGCACACAACACCCCCCGCTGGAGGTGCTGGAACAGAGGCAACTCGCAGTAGAGTCCACTGGCAGGGATCCCTCTGTGCGTGCCCTCTGAGCGAGAGCTGATGCTCTCGGAACAGCTAGCCCAGCCGCCGCTAGAGGAGCTGCCTTTGCTTGGCTCTGGCTAGCTGGCCTTGCGTGCAGGCAGGATCTGCGTTGAGTAGAATCGACCTGTCCTTACCAGGAAAGCAAGGATGGTTTGGCAGTTGTTGACGTGGCCAGCGCAGGGCTTGCTATGGCTAGCGGAGCAGATTCGCGAGCGGGCCGAGGCGCAACTTGACAGCAGGGAAAACCTCCAGAAAGAGCTTACAGCTTTGCAGATCCAGCTTGATCTAGGGGAGATCGACGAGGAGACCTATACCCGCCGAGAAGAGGAGATCTTGCTGGCTTTGCAAGCCCTGGCGGAAGCCGAAGCAGCTACCAATGGGGAAGCAAGGGATCCTCAAAACTCTTTGCCATGCCCCCAAGACAGCTTGCCCCAAGAAGGAATCTATCCCGCTGATGCAACCAAAAGCTAGGTACCTCGGAGCCGTTGCAGTCTTTGAGCCTAGCTACAGGCAAGGGGTCTGCTTGCCGTAGCAGCCGGCAGTCTGCCCCCTACCCACGCAATTGAGGAGCGCCAAGCTCGCCAGAGCCTGAACTTCATCTTCAGATTCAGAATGTTCAGGGCTTGCGGTATCATGGGCTAAGCAGCCCCCGAACAATTGGAAGCAGCGAGGTCAAGGCAGTGGTTAGGGTAGCCATCAACGGATTTGGTCGTATTGGTCGCAACTTTTTGCGCTGTTGGCTAAGTCGTCCGCAGTCCAATGTCGATATTGTTGCCATCAACGACACTTCAGACGCTCGCACGGCTGCCCATTTGCTCAAGTACGACTCCATCCTTGGAACCCTACAAGGAGTGGAAGTGGAGGCTAGCGAGGGTGGTTTGCTAATTAACGGCAAGCACATCCATGCCGTTTCCGAGCGCAACCCCAGCAACCTCCCCTGGAAAGAGTGGAAGGTGGATCTTGTAATCGAGGCCACCGGCGTTTTCTTGGACTACCAGGGGGCCTCCAAACACCTGGAGGCGGGAGCCAAAAAGGTGGTGATCACTGCCCCAGCTAAGGGAAGTGACATCCCTACCTTTGTCTATGGTGTTAACCAGCACACCTACGACCCGGTGCGGCACAACATTGTCAGCAACGCTAGCTGCACCACCAACTGCCTTGCCCCGATTCTCAAAGTGCTGCTGGACAAGTTCGGTGTGCGGCGGGCTACCATGACCACCACCCACAGCTACACGGGCGACCAGCGCATTCTGGATGGAGGCCACCGCGATTTGCGGCGGGCGCGGGCAGCAGCGCTGAGCATGGTGCCAACTACGACGGGGGCAGCCAAGGCGGTGGCGCTGGTGATTCCTGAATTGAAAGGCAAGCTCAACGGGGTGGCGGTACGGGTTCCCACGCCCAATGTCTCTTTGGTGGATTTGGTGGTGCAAACAGAGCGCCAAGTAATTGCCGAGGAGGTCAACGCCGCCCTGAAGGAAGCCTCGGAAACGACCATGAAAGGGATCATCGCCTACTCAGACGTTCCCTTGGTTTCTATCGACTACCAGGGCCACAGTTGCTCCGCCATTGTGGATGCAGAGCTGACCAGCGTCCTGGAGGGGGATCTGGTTAAGGTCATGGCCTGGTACGACAACGAGTGGGGCTACTCGCAGCGAGTGCTGGATCTGGCTGAATACATGGCTGCTCGCTGGGTAGAGTAGTTGACCAGTCCTCATCCCTTAGCGGCAGAAAGGGGAAATTCGGCAAAAACTTGCCAGCGCTTGCCGTCGTGGACGAGGAGAGTGAGGGCAGAGGCGAGGAAGGATCCCTGGAAGGGACGATTCTGGAAGAGTGGCCAGGCAGCGCGGAACTGGTCTGGCCGGAGATCTCGAAAGGCTACCGTTATGTGAGGCACAAAAGGACGAGGGGGAGGTGTTGTGGCCTGCTGCCTGAGAAGAAGGCTCATGTGCTGCTGGGCCCTAGTCTGCAACTGCTGCAGCTCTGAGGAGGGCTCAACGTGAATATAGATAACCCGCGGCGCAAAAGCGCCAAAGCCATGCAGCTCAACGGTAACTGGGGCCTGCTCTTTGGCAAATTCTTCCAGGGACCCCGTCAGGGCTGTCAGCTCAGCGGTGGGCCACTCAAAAGGAGGCACGAGGGTGATGTGAGGGGGTGAGCGCAGGGCTGCTCGGCTGGCAAATTGCTCGGCAAACTGTTGTTTGATTGCCGTCACCTGCTCCTGCAGGTCTGCTGGAGGAAGAAGGGCTAGAAACAACCGCTGCTGGGGAGCGTTGACTAGCATTGCCAAGTAGGCAAGAGGTACTTTCCTCCAGGCTAGGGCATCGCCTAATTATCTAGCGACGCAGTGGTAAGAATCCCCCATGACCCAGCTTTCCCCTGTCTCTCCAGAGCCTCAGCCGGCTTCGATTCCCTCCTACCATTGGCATCTATTTCTCTGCGCCGACCAGACCAAGCCCAAGTGCTGTGAAAAGGCGGTGGGGCTGGAGGCCTGGGAATACCTGAAGCTGCGGATTCAGCAGTTGAACCTAGAGCTGGCGGGCGTTGGCTCTCTGCGCGTCAACCGCACCAAGGCCAATTGCCTACGGGCATGCAACTATGGCGTTCCCGGGCCCGTGCTGCTGGTGTACCCCGGTGGGTTTTGGTACCACTCGGCCACGCCGCCAGTGATAGAGCGGGTGCTGCAAGAGCACATCCTGGGCGGGAAGCCGGTGGCTGAGTACCTCGTTGCCCAAGCTACTCTGATTGCCCCTCAGCGCCCCTGATCCAGGAGGAGGTGAATGGCCTCCACACAGGCTGCCGTTACCCGCTGCAGCTCAGCTTTCTCGCTAGAAACTGGCGGGGGGATCAGCTTGCCGATGCGCACGGTGATGGGGCAAAACAAACGCGGCCAGCGGGATCCCTTGGGCAGCACCTTCTCGGTGCCCCAGAGGGCGACAGGGAGCAGGGGTGTCTGGGTGCGCGCTGCCACCAAAGCTGCCCCCAGGTGAGGCTGGGGAATGCGGCCATCGGGGGTACGGGTGCCGTTGAGAAAGATCCCTACTGCCCATCCCTTGGCCAAAGCTGCCTCTGTGGCCTGCAGGGCGCTGCGATCTGCCCCACCTCTTTTTACTGGATAGGCGCCGTAGAACCGGATCACCTGCTTGAGCACGGGCACTCGGAACAGCTCTTCTTTGGCCATGAAGGCTACAGGGCGGCGCACCGCGTTGGCCAGCAAGGGCGGATCCAGGTGGCTAGCATGGTTGCTGACGATAATGAGGGATCCCTGGCGAGGCACGTTTTCCTGCCCATAGGTGCGGCCAAAATACAGTCCCCGAAACAGCGGGTTGACTACTAGCCACTTGAGCAGCCAGTAGGCCAACCAATCCCGGTGGCGATAGCCCATCGCAGAGCGCGAGATTCTCTAGAGTTCAACAGCTCCCTCTTTGAGTGTAGAGGAGTAGCGGAGGGAACAAACGGCGAGCGCTGGCATCTAGACTGAGAAAAACCTCCAGCACAATTGGGGAGCGGTTCATAGGCGAAGTCGGGAGCCAGCAGTTCAAGATCACCGCGCCCGGCAGGATCGAGGAGGAGTCGTGAACTGTGACGTGTTGGTCATTGGCTGCGGGGTGGTGGGTTGTGCCATCGCCTATGAGCTAGCGGCAGCAGGGCTATCAGTCATTGGGATAGATGCTGGGGAGCCGGCCTCAGGGGCTACCGGCGCGTCGCTGGGGGTGTTGATGGGAGTCTGCAGCCGCCAACCCAGCGGGGAGGTGGTGGAGTTGCGCCTAAAAAGCCTGGAGCAGTTTGATCCCCTGATTGCTCGGCTGGAAGCAGACTTGGGTCGCACCTTGCCCGTCAATCGGCGCGGCATCCTCCGGCTCCTCCAGGAGGAGGAGGTAGCAGCCTGGCAAGAGACCCTGGCAGCTCGTCAACAGGCGGGCTATGACCTCCAGTGGCTGAGTCCGGCGGAGGTGAGATCCCTGCAGCCTGGCCTGCGTAGCGACCTGGCGGGGGCTATCTACTCTCCCCACGATCGCCAGATCCACCCCAAGCTCTTCACGCAGGCCCTTTTGGAGGCAGCTCAGCGCCGAGGAGCCCGCTTTTTCTTCCACCAACCGGTTTACAGCTTTCAGCGCAGCCCAGATCCCCCCTTTCGCGTAGAGGTGGTTCACACCCCATCCCTCACCTTGGCGGCGGGGTACGTTGTTCTCGCTGCTGGGCTGGGCAGCTCTGCTCTGGCCAAAGAGCTGGGCTTGCAGATGCCGCTGCAAGCTGTTAAGGGCCAGGCTCTGCGGATTCAAGCTGCTGGGATCCCGTGGGGACCAGTGGTGGCTGACGGGGATCTCAACTTGGTTCCTTTAGGGGATGGATCCCTGTGGGTGGGGGCAACGGTGGAATTTCAGCCCCCCCACGCCGGGCCAACCCTGCTGGCTCTTCAGGATCTGCTGACCCGCGCCATCCGGCTTTGCCCAGCTTTGGCGGAAGCAAGGCTATTGGAGCACTGGGCCGGCCAGCGGCCGCGACCGCTAGGGCAGCGCGCTCCTATCCTAGGGCCGGCTCCTGGCTATGCCAATCTGCTCGTTGCCACTGGCCACTATCGCAATGGGGTCTTGCTGGCTCCCATTAGCGCCGCCATCCTGCGAGACTTGATCCTAGAAGGCAAAACCGACCTGGACACCCTCAGCGCCTTTGCCCCCCGCCAGAAGTGAGTAGCACGGAGCGCTAGCAACGTGGTCTTTGAAAATAGGGCCGCTTCTGCTGCCAGCACCAGGCAGTTTGAAGGATCTCAGCCAAGTTGGTATAGCGAGGCCGCCAGTTGAGGTCACGGCTAATGGCCGTGGCGTCGCCCACCAACCGCGGCGGATCCCCGGGTCGGCGCGCCCCCACTTGCACAGGGATCTGCTTGCCGGTCACGGCCTCGGCTGTGGCAATCACCTCCCGGACAGAAAAACCTTGGCCATTGCCCAAGTTGTAAGCAGGTTGCAGAGGCTTGCCAGCCGCCAGCGCCTCTAGGGCCAAGACATGGGCTTGCGCCAGGTCGGCAACATGGATGAAGTCGCGGATACAGGTACCGTCAGGGGTATCGTAGTCATCCCCAAAGATGGTTAGGTGAGAGCGCTGGCCAGCGGCAACTTCTAGGGCTAGGGGGATGAGGTGGGTTTCTGGGTCATGGGCCTCGCCGATTTCGCCGTCAGGATCGGCGCCAGCGGCATTGAAGTAGCGCAGGCTAACGGATTGGATCCCGTAGGCAAGCTGGAAGTCCCGCAGCATCTGCTCCACCATGAGTTTGCTCTGGCCGTAGGGGTTGATGGGGCGCTGAGGGTGGGTTTCCGGGATGGGGATCTGCTCCGGCACGCCGTAAGTGGCACAGGTGCTGGAGAACACCAGGTAGGGGATCCCGTGATCCCGCATCGCCTCCAACAAGGTCAGGGATCCGGCCACGTTGTTGCGGTAGTATTTGCCCGGATCCTTGACCGACTCGCCCACGTAGGCATAGGCGGCAAAGTGAATTACCCCTTCGGGACGGTACTGCCGGATGACTTGATCTAGCCGATGGCGGTCGGCAATGTCGCCAATTTCCAAGGGCCCCCAGCGAACAGCCCAGGGGTGGCCGTAAACCAGGTTGTCGTAGGCAATCGGCAGGTGGCCATGGGCCGCCAGGGCTTTACAGGTGTGGCTGCCGATATAGCCTGCGCCGCCTGTAACCAGAAGCCGCATAGGCCAGGGGGAAGGAAATCCCTGTCTAGAATACAGCCATTCTCGCAGACCTCGGCTATTGCCCCTCCCTATTCCAAAAGCTGCTGCCACTCGAGATGAGGCCGCCAAGCTTCTGCCAGGCGATCCAGCAGTTCTTCCCGCTGCTGGGCGTAGTGGCCCTCCAGTTCTGGCAAGGGATCCCAGCCTTTTTGTCGGCGCAGCCAGTTTAGCCATTGCCGCCGCCAGCGGTGGTTGTCGAAGAGGCCGTGTAGATAGCTGCCCCAGACCCGGCCTGTGGGATCCCGCCAACCCAAGCCTTCTTGCTCAAAGATCGGCAGGCAGCCTGAGGAATTGGCCTGGGTAGATCCTTGGTGGATCTCATACCCCTGGACAGGGGTGGTGGCGGGCCAGCGGCTTTGTGTTTGCACCTGCTGGGTGACCTTGGTGGGTTGCAAGACGGTGGTCAGCGGCAGGAGGCCCAACCCGGGGTAGGTGCCGGCAACTCCCTCTCGGCCTTCGGGATCGGCGATGGTTTGTCCCAACATCTGCAGCCCGCCGCAGATGCCAACAATGTGGCCGGAATAGTGGCGCAGTTGGTCGGCTAGGCCACTCTGGCGCAGCACCAGCAGATCCTTGAGGGTGGTTTTGCTGCCGGGCAGGATGACCACATCGGGGGATCCCAGGCTCTGGCCAGGGCCAACCCAGCGCAGATGGACGCTGGGCTCTGCTAGCAAGGGGTCGAAGTCAGAGAAATTGGCCACCTGGGGCAGGCGAACCACGGCAATCTCCAGCCGGTCTCCCCGCCGGGGACGGCGAACTTCCCAGAGGTGGGGGCCGGCCTCCAGGCCCAGCGAATCTTCCTGCGGCAGCGCCCAGTCCAGCCAGGGCAGAACTCCAACCACGGGGATCCCGGTGTAGTTCTCCAGCCAATCAAGGCCAGGCTGCAGCAGCTCCCGCGCGCCGCGAAACTTGTTGATGACAATGCCGCGGATCAGGGCCCGTTCCTCTGGCTCCAGCAACTGCAGGGTGCCCACCACATGGGCTAGCGCCCCCCCTCGGTCAATATCTGCCACCAGCCAGGTGGGGGATCCCAAATGCAAAGCCACCCGCATGTTGGCCAGATCCCGCTGCTTGAGGTTGACCTCTGCCGGACTGCCCGCCCCCTCGCAGACAATCCACTCGTACTGCTGCTGCAGGCGAGCCAGAGCTGTTTTCACTGCCTCCCAGGCAGGCGCAAACCAGCGCTCGTAATACTCACTGGCACAACAGGTGTCCACCGCCACGCCGTTGAGGACCACCTGGGAAGTTAGGTTGCCCTGGGGCTTGAGCAAAATCGGGTTCATCTCCACGGCGGGCGGGATCCCGGCGGCCCAGGCCTGCAGGGCCTGCGCGTAGGCAATCTCGTGGCCCTCGGCAGTGACATAGGCATTCAGCGACATGTTCTGGGCCTTGAAGGGGGAAACCCTCTTCCCCGCCTTCTTCAGGAGGCGACAGAGGGCAGCCACCAAAAGGGTCTTGCCCACATGGGAAGCAGTCCCCACCACCATCAAGGAGCGGCACAGCTGGGCCATTGCGGATCCCCTGAGCTTTTCGACAGGCAGACCCTCCCTCCAAAGGGGCAGAAGAAAAGGGAGGGAAGCAGCTTCCTCTCCCACGCAAACTCACTCAAGCTGGGGCAGATGGATTCGAACCACCGAATGGCGGGACCAAAACCCGCTGCCTTACCACTTGGCGATGCCCCAATTTACCTTGCCTAGCTAGCTCAATATAGCGATGTGGCTTTGAATCTGTCAACGGTTCCTTGGTCGCCTAGGTCGCGGGGAAGCTGCAGCTATTTGCCAGAGGGCCAGAGTCGACCTCAGAAGGGCTGGGCAGCTGGGGGATGGGGACCACTTCGAAGAAGTAGGCCCGGATCTCCGGCCCAAAGTAAATGACATCCCCACTTCTCAGGTAGTGGGTAGCCACGCGGCTGCCGTTGACGAATACGCCGTTGGTGCTGGAGTGCCCTTGGCGGTCGCCGTCGATGAGACAGTAGGTAAACCCTGTGCGGCTAGACCGGGTAGGCACCCGCACCAGGTAAGCATGGCGGCGCGAGACAAACTGGTTGACAATCTGGATAGTGTTGGAAGGGTCCCGGCCAATGGTGTAGATATCCCCCCGCAGGATGTAGCTGCAGGGCCGCACAGGATGACAGAGACAAAGGGTGAACTCCGGATAGGACAGAGGCTGCTCGGGAACTGGCTCGAACAGCTCTTCTGCCAGTTCCAACTCCTGGCTAGCGGACAGCTGTGCTCCGCCCACTGCTGTAGTCGCAGTAAAAAAGTCGTTGAGGTTCGATGGCAACGGCTTTCCCTCTCCCACCTTCAAGTACACCTCATTCAACCTAGGCTTTCCAGGCAACTCACAAAACCCGCAACTTGCAGGTTCCCACCTCCTCCAAATTTTGCATCAGGCAGAGCTTTTCTCTGGCTGTCTGGGCCCGCTTGGAGCGGCAAGCCTTGCTAGCAGACAGGCTATTCTGGGTAGCAGGTCTATAGCTTACTTTATAACCCTAAGGTGCGGATGTGACGGAAGCTCTGTTGCGTCGGTTGGATGTGGCTACAGAAGCGGCTCTGGAGGCGGCAGCACTGCTGCGGGAGTACGTGGACAAAGCTCTGGCTATTGAGGAGAAACGTCCAGGGGACTTGGTGACGGCAGCAGACCGCGCTTCCGAGGAGCTCATCTTGAAGATCCTGAGGCGCCACTTCCCCGAAGATGGGATCTTGACGGAGGAATCGGGCCAGCAGGGATCCCCAGAAGGCACCTACACCTGGGCGATCGATCCCTTAGATGGCACCACCAACTTTGCCCACGGCTACCCCTTTGCTGCCGTCTCTATTGGCCTGCTGGAGGGGCGGGAGCCGGTGCTAGGGGTGGTCTGCGACATCTTTCGGGGGGATCTCTTTCGCGCCGTACAAGGGATGGGAGCCACCCGCAACCGCAAACCCATCCGCGTCTCCTCTACTACCGAACTCTCCCGCAGTCTCCTGGTTACTGGCTTTGCCTACGACCGCCGGGAAACTCCGGACAACAACTACGCTGAGTTCTGCCACTTCACCCACCTCACCCAGGGAGTGCGGCGAGGGGGATCGGCTGCCCTTGACCTGGCCTACGTGGCCACTGGCCAGTTGGACGGCTATTGGGAGCGGGGTCTCTCCCCTTGGGACATTGCCGCTGGGATTGTCTTGGTGCGAGAGGCCGGCGGCAAGGTTACCGCCTACGACGGCAGCCCGGTAGATGTGTACAGTGGCCGCCTGCTGGCCAGCAACGGCTGGCTCCATGCTGCTCTCCAAGAAGAACTGGCCCAGGTCAGCCCCCTGCCGGTTTCCTTCCCCCTGCGGCGGAATCGCCGGCCTGGGGAGCGCAGCAGCTAAAGTCAAAGTCTACGTAAAGGCCAGCAAGTCATGGCGCTTTTGCAAAGCAAGGGAGGCAACTTAGTCGGGAAAAGACTCCGGCGTTGTTGTTGGGCGGCAGGGTTTGGCCTGGCGCTTCTCTTGGGGATCCCCGCCTATCCTCAGCCTGCCCAAAAGCCAGCCTCAGCCGCCCTCGTGGGTTCCGACTCCCGTTGGGCCCAAATTCGGGCGCGGGGCCGTCTGCGGGTTGGCCTGGATCCCAGCTTGGGCCCTGCCTACCTCTACACCGACCTGGGGCGAAAAACCTACGCCGGCTTTGAGTGGGAGATCCTCGAGGCCATTGCCCAGACGCTAGAGGTGCGGCTTGAACCTGTCTACATCCCCCGGAGCCAGCAGTTGACGGCCTTGCAGGCGGATGAGGTGGATCTCATTTGGGGAGCGCGGGAAGGCCTGGGCCTGGATTCGCAGCAGTTCCTCGCCACCCGGCCCTACTACCTCAGCCCCCAGCGCTTGGTGGTGCGGGATCCTGGGCAAGGGGAGCCCCCTATCCAGTCTCTGGCCCAGCTCTTTGGCCGCAAGGTGGGCATTGTAGTCAATAGTACGGGAGCAGCGCTGTTGGAAGCCTACAACGAGAGGCGGGGCAACCCCATCCGGCTCTTTGCCACCAGCAACCCCGAGCGCCTGTTTGCCCAGCTCCAGGCCGGCCAGTTGGATGCAGTGCTCGTCGATCAGCCCGTGGCTGTCCTGGGCCTGCGGCAGGCGGGATCCCGGCTGCGCCTAGTGGGGCCGCCTCTCTTCCCCATACCTTTGGTGGGAGTGGTATCCTCGCAGCACCCTTCCTTGAAGGAAGCGGTGGATGCGGCGATCGCAACCCTGGCCGAAAATGGAACTCTGCAGCAAATCTTGGAGAGGTGGCAACTATGGGAGCCAACGCTGATGTCCCCCGCATTGACCGGGGGCTAGCCCGTTACGAGACCGACCACTTTGCCATCCTGGGCGTGCCCCTTACCGCCGACCCCAAGAGGATTCGGCGCGGCTACCTGCAGGCGGCCAAGGCCCTGCATCCGGATCGCTTTGTCGGGGATCCGGAAGGGGCAGAGCGGGCCAATGTCCTCTTTGCCAAGCTGGTCAACCCGGCCAACGAGGTGCTGACCAAAGAGCGGGAGCGGTCGGAATACGAGGCTCTGCTCAAGCTGCGCATCCAACGGCTACTGGAGTCGCCGCCTGCAGATCTCTGGCCTACGGGAGAGGCAGTCAAAGGTTTGGCCGAGTCTCCCAACTGGGAGGAAGAGTATGTCCAGCGGGTGGAAAAGCTGGCCAAAGAGCAATACAGCTCCCTGGCCACCCTGCTGGAGAAAACCGAGCAACTGAGCGAGCTCAACCTGGCCTATCTGTTGCTCAAGGCTGGCTACAAGGCAAGCCCAGCTCCTGCCGCCAAAACCACCCCCCTGGGCGGGATCCCGACCAGCCCCCCAGTTCCGCCGCCCCCTTCTCCTGCCGCCCCGCCTCCACCTCCCCAACCCAGTCCTGCCGAGACCCGCTTCCTGCAGGCGCTGGACATGATCGAGCGCAAGCAGTACCGGGCTGCCATCCAGTACTTAAACTTTGCCATCAGCGCCCAGCCCAACGTGGCCCGCTACTATCTGCACCGGGGTATTGCCCACCTGAAGCAGGGCAACGCCGGTATGGCCAAGGCTGACTTTCTGCAGGCCAGTCGCTTAGAACCCAACAACGCCGAGTTGATGGCCGAAGTGCGCCGCTGGCTGCAGCAGGTCACCACCCAGCAGCCGGTTCCCGTTTCCTCGGCTAGCCGTCAGACCTCCCAGCCCCAAAAAGTGGTGCCGCCCTCCCGCAAGGGAGACAGCGGTGGCTTCTGGAGCCGCCTCTTCGGCATCTTCGGCAAGAAAAAGTAGGCTCAGCTCCCTTCAGGAAGCGCCCGCCAGCACCAGCAGCGTGACCAGGGATCCCGTGTTCCAGAGGCTGTGGAGCAGGATGGGGGCTAGCAGGTTGCGGCTGTGGCTGTACACCACCCCCAGCACTACCCCCAGCATGGTCAAGGGCAGCAAATCGGCAAGGTTGAGGTGAGCAACGGCAAAGGTGAAGGCGCTTAGAGCAATGGCAGCCCCCATCGGCAGGTAACGGCCCAGCGTCGGCAGCCAAAAACCCCGAAACAGCACCTCCTCAAAAACGGGGGCACAGACAGAGACCACAGCTAGAAATAGCAACCGCGCCCCCCAGCCGTGGCTCTCCAAAAGCAGCGGCAAAATGGGGTTGCCGCCCCCCGCCTGCGGCAGCAGCAGTTGCGACAGCGCCGCCGCCAGCACCACCAGCGGTAGGGCCGCCCCGTAGCCGCACAGGCCCCAAAGCAGCCAAGGACCCCCTAGGCGCACCTGCAGCACTTTTTGCCAGCCTGGGTAGGCACGTAGGAGCCAGGACAATAGCCCTGCCCCCAGCAAAGCCCCAGAGTTGTAGGTGAGAAACAGGGTCGCTCCTTGGTGCCAAGGGCTAAGCTGCTGGGCTCCCAGGCCAAGGAGGGTGGTGTAGAGTCGAGGCACCAAGGCGTTGAGGAGAAGAAACCCCAGGAACCATCCCGTCAGCACTGCCTGCGCCCCGATCCCTGGCCAAGGCACCTCCCAGGGGGAGCCCACAAGAGAACGTTGGCGCCAGAAGCTCCAGCCCAGCCAGCCCACTAGGAGGATCAGCCCCAGCAGCGCCCCCAGCAAGGGGATCCCGCCCACCACCGCCAGCCGGAACAAAGCTGCCAGAGCTAATTTTTCCTGCTGCTGGTTAAGGGCATTGAGGCTGTCGCCGCGCTGTTGTAGCTGGTAGAGCTGCTGCAGGGCCACCGCCTCAAACCAGCCGTCCAGGTGGTTGTGGAGATGTACCTCGGCCTCTGGCAGGATGCGCCGCGGCGTTCCCCATAGCCCCTGCAAGACCTGGGCCGCCTCCTTTTGCGGGGATTCCAACTCGAAGGGACGGCTGGGATCAACCACTTGCTGCCACTGCCGGTGGGCCGCCTCCAGATCCTCCTGGTAAGCGTAGAGCAAGCCCAGGCGCAGCCGTAGCCCGTCTAGCTCTGCCTGCAGCTCCTGGACAGACGTGAGGAGAGCGGGATCCCCTGTGGACCCTTCGCCCCTCGTCTCCAGCCCTGCCACCCGTTTCAGGCGCTGTAGGCGCTCGGCGTAGTTGTCGGCCACCTGCTGGTAGCGACTGCTAGCTACCTTGAACACCTCCTGATCCAGCAGAGCTCGGGCCAGATCCTGATAGCGAGGATCGTCAAGGGTGCGGGCAGCCTGCAGGGCAAGATCAACTTGCAACAGGTCCAGCTTCGTTTGCAGCGGCGGCTGGAACCAACTGCTGGCCAACGAAAGCCCAACAATGACAAAAGCCAGCAAGCTGAGCAGGTTGAGGAGCCCCCGGCGAACAGAAAGCCAACCGAAAAAGGGATCGACAAAAGCCGTGGCTTCAGAGGGAGACATGGCAGCAACGGCGGCAACTCCAGCGGCTTATATCCTAGCTTCTCTTGGCCTCAGCCGACTGAAGGAGTCAGCGTCGCTCTAGCCAATAACGGTAGATGGGCAGCCCCAACTGCAGACACTGCCACTCCCGCTCAGTAGGAATGCCAAAGGGGTTGTCATCGAGGGGACCCTGGTAGGGATTCCAAAACTGCGGATGCTCTAGGAAACGAGCGACCATCTCCTCGGCAACTTCCTGCACGTCCGACTGCAAGAAAACAGGGCTGCCCGGTTGCAGCAGCAGCGCCAGATCCGCCACCAGTTGGGGCTGGACGATCCGCCGCTTGTGATGGCGCTTTTTAAACCAGGGATCCGGAAATTGAATGGTGACGCGGCTAAGCTCCCCAGGGGCAAACAGATGCCTTAGGGAGACGTTGATGTTGGCAAACAGGAAATAGACATTGTCCAGCCCCAGCTCGTCCCGCCAGGCATTGGCCCGCTCCACCAGCGGCTGCCGAATCTCCACGCCCAAAAAGTTCCAGTCGGGCTGTTCCTGGGCCAGGCGCAGCAGAAAGCGCCCACTCCCGCTGCCGATATCCAAGTGAAAGGGCTGTCCCAGCCGCCGATACACCCGTTCCCAGTGGGGTGGGGAAGCAGGCTGTTGGTACTGAGCCTGCAGGGGGTTGACGTGTTGCCGCAGCCGTTGGCCAAGCCCCTTTTGCAGCGGGAGGTCAGCCCAGGGGGGAGAAGAAGAGCCCTCCTTGGGTTGGCTTCTAGGACTCCTAGGACTGGGCCGTTGCACTTCTGTTGCCATAAGCGCCAGCTTCGGCTCTTGCAGAGGGAACCCTCCGCCAGGGGAAATCTAAGCTACCACTGGATACTGTCAATGACCTGCCGCAAGATCTGGGCCGAGCGGTGCAATTGCTGCTGCTCGCTCTCGGTAAGGGCCATGACTAGCGTGCGCTCCACCCCTTGCCGTCCAACGACCCTGGGCAAGCTAAGGCAGACCTCCGGCAGGCCGTACTCCCCCTGGGTGAGGCTGCTCACGGTTAAAACCCGCCGCTGATCCCGCACCAGCGCCTGGACAATCTGCGCCACCCCTAGGCCAATGGCATAGCTCGTGGCCCCTTTGCGGCGGATGATCTCGTAGGCGGCGTTGCGCACCTGCTCGAAAATATCCCCCAAGTGGGCGGGATCCCAGGCCGGTGAAAGCTGGCCAATTGGCGTGCCGGCGATATTGACCTTGCTCCAGACGGCCACCTCGCTATCCCCATGCTCGCCGATGATGTAGGCGTGCAGGCTGCGCGGATCCACCCCCAGCCGCTGGGCCAAAAGGTAGCGAAAGCGAGCCGTATCCAAGACCGTTCCCGACCCCATCACCTGCCTTGGCGGCAGCCCCGACAACTTCAAAGAGACATAGGTCATGACATCAACGGGGTTGCTCACCACGAGGAAGATGGCTTCTGGACAATGCTCCATCAGGGCCGGGATCAGGCTTTTGAAGATCTCGACGTTGCGGTGGACCAAATCCAAGCGGCTTTCTCCAGGCCGCTGCTTGGCCCCTGCCGTTAAAATCACCACATCAGACCCGGCGCAGTCGGCCAGCTCCCCTGCCCAGATCCGCGTCGGCTCGACAAAGGGGATCCCGTGCACCAGGTCCATCACTTCCCCTTCCAGCTTGGCGCGGTCGATATCGTGAAGAACCAGCTCGTCTAGCGTGTTTTGGATAACCATCGCGTAGGCACAGGCCATGCCCACTTGCCCAGCGCCGATGATGGATCCCTTCAAAAGGCGACGAGAAGCCTGCTGCTTAGCCTGCTGCTGAAGGGGCGACGGAGGTTGGTGCCCAGAGGCCGTCATGGCTTAATCCAAGACATGGGCAAAGCGACGGTAGAGAAAGTCGAGGGCAGAGTGGCGCAGCTCGTAAAACTCAGGCATTTCCAGGATACGGGAGCGGATGCGCGGTCGCTCGAAAGGAATGGTCAAGATCTCGCCAATACGAGCAGCAGGGCCGTTGGTCATCATCACCACCCGGTCTGATAGATAAAGAGCCTCGTCGATGTCATGGGTAATCATCAAAACCGTGCAGCGGTGATCCCGCCAAATGGCTAGCAGCTCATCCTGGAGCTCTTCCTTGGTGATGGGATCCAAGGCCCCAAAGGGCTCGTCCAGTAGCAGCACTTCGGGGCGAACGGCCAGAGCGCGCGCAATGGCCACCCTTTGCTTCATGCCGCCAGAAAGCTGCTTGGGCCGCTTGTGGGCTGCTTCGGCCAGACCCACGAGTTCCAGGTGTTCCTGAACGATTTCCCTTTTCTCTCTGGGGGATTTATCGGGATAGACCTGATCCACCACCAGATAAACATTTTCAAAAGCTGTCAGCCAAGGCAAAAGGGAATAGTTCTGAAACACCATCATCCGATCCGGCCCTGGAGCAGTGATGGGCTGGCCCTTGAGGGTAATGGACCCGGACGTTGGAGCAGAAAACCCGGCCACCATGTTGATCAAGGTGGACTTACCACAGCCGGAGTGGCCAATAATGCAGACGAATTCCCCGGCAGCTACTTCCAGATTGATGTTTTCCAAGGCAACAAAGGGCCCTGCCGCAGTCCAGTAGGTCTTGCCCACATTCTGAAGACGCAGAAGAGGCAGCCCTGCGGCAGAAATTGTTGAAGACGAGGGCGAGGAAGATAGGCGAGAGCTGGTCATCATGGCGTTTTCGGGTTGAGTAAGGTAACAAAAGCTAAACTTCGCTAAGCCGGTAGTTCTGCAGCTTCGGCTCCTGCCCTATGGCCACCGACTCCAGGTAGGCAATGGGATCCTCGCCATCAAAGCGGGATCCATCGCCAAAGAGCAAAGCTCCACGGTCGTGGGCCCGATCCGGCAGCCCCAGGTCGCTGGCAGCTAGGGCATAGGTCTTGTCGTCTAGCACTTGCTCGAGGACAGAAACCCAATTGCGAGGAAAAGCGCAGAGGCCCCAGCGAGCCATCTGCGTCAGGATCCAAAGGTGCTCCAATCTTTCCGGACAGGTGTTGCGCCCGTTGGCAAACTGATGGAAACCGACAATCACTTGCGATTCATCGGCAATTCCCCGCTGCAGGACACCCCTCCACCCCGGCTGCAGATCCTCCAGGGCCGCGCCCACATACTGAGGCTGGGCCAGCCACTCCAGGATCTGGGGACGGTGCTGCGGCTGATCGCAGTAGTGGCAAGCCTCCAGTAACGCCTTGACCAGAGCCACGTGGGTGCGGGGGTAGCTTTGGGCCCAGTCCTGGCGCACTGTTAGGACTTTCTCGATGTGGCTGGGCAAGATTTCGGGAGTGGTGGTGACGATGAACCCCAGCCCTTCCCTAACGGCGCGGGAGTTCCAGGGCTCGCCCACGCAGTAGCCATCGATGTTGCCGGCCTTGAGGTGGGCCACCATCTGCGGCGGCGGGATCACTGTCAACGTGACGTCGCGATCCGGATCCACCCCTCCGCTGGCCAGCCAGTGCCGCAACAAGAAGTTGTGCAGGGAAGCTGGGTGAACCACCCCCAGGGTAGGGACGGCCTCTGGGGTTTGCCTTAGGTAGTTGCCAAGATCCCAGGGGCTAAAAACCCCCTGCAACAGAAGTCGACGCCCAAAGGTAATGGCGCTGCCGCCGCGGGAGAGGGTTAACGAGGTTACCAAAGGCACCAGCACTCCCCCCACTCCCAGAGTGGACGCCAACGGGATCCCGGCCACCACCACAGCCGCATCCAGCCGACCGGAGCGGATCCCTTCCCAGATGGTCTTCCAGCCCGGCTCCCGCACCAGGGTGACCTGTTCCAGACCGTGCTTTTGAAACAGGCCTTTTTCTTGGGCCACCACCAGAGGGGCGCAGTCGTTGAGGGGCACAAAGCCAATTGCCAAGTTGACTTTTTCCAGCCCCCCCTTGGCGATGGCCACGCGGGTGAGAGTTTTCTGGCGGGCCCGCTTTTGCTGGTTGAGAAAGTAGATCATCTCGCCCCGCAGGCTGTAGTACTCGGGGTGATTCACCACTTCCAGGCGGTGGCGGGGGCGGGGAAACGGGATTCGCAAGATCTGGCCGACGCGGGCCTCAGGGCCATTGGTGAGCATCACCACTCGATCCGAAAGCAGAAGCGCCTCGTCCACATCGTGGGTCACCATGACGCAGGTGAGCTGCTCGGCCTGGGCAATCTCCATCAGTTGCTCCTGCAGGCTGCCGCGGGTAAGGGCGTCCAGGGCCCCGAACGGCTCATCCAACAGCAGTACCCTGGGGCGAATGGCCAAAGCCCGGGCAATGGCCACCCGCTGTTTCATCCCCCCCGACAGATGGGCCGGACGCTTGTCGGCTGCCCCCTGCAGCCCCACACGCCGGATGTGCTCTTCCACAATCTGCTTCCGCTCCGCTTTGGGAAGGGATCCCAGCACCTCGTCTACGGCTAGAGCAATGTTTTCCCGCACCGTCAACCAGGGCAGCAGGGAATAGTTCTGAAACACCACCATGCGATCCGGCCCGGGATCCGTCACCTGCCGGCCCTCCAAGAGAACACCGCCCCGGGATGGCTTCTCTAAGCCGGCAAGGATATTGAGCAAGGTCGATTTGCCACAGCCGGAGTGGCCAATGAGCGAGACAAACTCCCCTTTTTGGATCTCTAGATGGACGTCTCTCAGGACAGGGTAGACTTCTCCATTGTCTAGAAGAAAATCTTTGTCTACATGATCAACTTCGATGTAGGGCTGGGTCTTCATAAGGCTACCTAAGGGATTCCTTGAAATAGATTGTTGGGAGCAGGAAAACTTAGCCTAGTGATCTTCGCTCACCACCAGCGAGCCAATCCAAGCCGTGATGCGATCCAACAACAGTCCAACTAGGCCAACATAGACCAAAGCTAGAATAATCTCGCTAACGCGGGAGCTATTCCAGGCATCCCAAATGAAGAATCCAATGCCCACGCCGCCAATTAACATTTCTGCTGCCACAATAGCCAGCCAAGACAGGCCCACCCCAATGCGCAAGCCAGTAAAAATGTAGGGCACGGTTGCCGGGAAGACGATCTTGAAGAAATACTTCCAGCCAGACAGACGCAGAATTCTGGCCACATTGCGGTAATCCTGTGGGATCCGCTGCACGCCAGCGATGGTGTTGATCAAAATAGGCCAGAGGGCAGTGATGAAGATAACAAAAATGGCGGAAGGATTGGCATCGCGAAAGGCGGCCAAGGAAATGGGCAGCCAGGCTAAAGGTGGCACTGTGCGCAGCACCTGAAAGATGGGATCCAAGGCCTCGTAGAGCCAGCGGTTAACCCCAATGATCATGCCGCCCACGACCCCCACCAAGCCGGCCAGGGCAAACCCAATGAACACCCGCCGCAAGCTGGCCCAAATTTGCCAGAACAGCCCTTTAGCATTGCCACCATAGTCAAAAAAGGGATCTTTAATGAGGGGATCCCAAGTGTCCTGCCAAACTTGGAGAGGTGTGGGCAAGTTGGCTCCCGGCCGGCTATAGGCAATTTGCCAGAGAATGAGCAGGATTAGAATGGCCGTGGCGGGCAACAGAATGCGGCGCAGCACCTTGTAAACCTGAACCCGTTGCCGCCAAGCAAAGGTAGAGCTAGCGGGTGAACCAATGCCGGCGTTGGCCTGAAGAGCAAAACCTGGGCCAGTTTTCAGCAGCCATTGTCCTAGGCCAGCCAGTAGGGAAAGGAAGATCCGCAAGAGGTGGTAGCTCAACTTTAGGGCGGATTCGGGAAGTCTCATAGTCTACTAGGAGTGAGGTTGAAGTTAGCTTAGAGGGATCCCAAGAGAGAAGGGGTTCAACTTGAACACTCTAGGTAGAAGTTGGCGGATCCCTTCTCTCCTGGGCAGTTACCAACTCAGGCAAGTCAGCAAGTTAGGCCAGCTTCTTAATCGCCAACTTCTCCAGATAGGCGGCAGGATTTTCGGGATCGAACTTCACCCCATCGAAGAAGGTTTCCACGCCGCGGGAGGTGCTGGGGGGAATAGCAGCCTGCTGGCCAATGGCTTTGGCGGCCTCGCGCCAGAGATCTTCTCGGTTGACCTTATTCACCAAAGCTTTGGTATCGGTGTCAGCAGGCAGGTAACCCCAGCGGATGTTTTCCGTCAAGAACCAGAGATCGTGGCTCTTGAAGGGGTAGGAAGCACTATTTCGCCAGAACTTCATCAAATGGGGGCTGTTCTCAACAACCTTGCCGGTGCCGTAGTCGAAAGTGCCTTTGGCGCGGCCCAAGATATCCGCTACGGGAACCCCCAACCAGCGACGGTTGCTAATGATGCGGCACATTTCTTCTTTGTTTTCCATCTGATCGCACCAGATCTGGGCTTCTAGGATTGCTTTCAACAGGGCCAGGGTGGCTTTTGGGTGCGCATCTGCCCAGTCGGCCCGTAGGGTAAAGGCCTTTTCTGGGTGGCCGTTCCACAGCTCGCCGGTGGTGATGGCGGAATATCCCTCTTTTTGGTTCACCAGTTGGGCGTTCCAAGGCTCGCCCACACAGAAAGCTTGCATGGTCTTGGACTTCATGTTGGCCACCATTTGCGGAGGCGGCACCACAATGAGGGAAACATCGCGAGTGGGATCAATCCCGCCTGCCGCCAGCCAATAGCGCATCCACATGTCGTGGGTGCCGCCGGGGAAGGTGACCGCACACTTGGGCTCTTTGCCGGCTGCTCGCAACTCGGCAAACTTGGCTTTGAGGGGGGAACTATCCAAGCCAATTTTCAGATCCCGATATTCGTTGGAAATGCTGATGCCTTGACCGTCGAGATTTAAGCGGGCCAGGAGGTACAGGGGTACCGGCTTGCCGTCAGTAATTTTGCCCGTGGTGATGAAGTAGGGCATGGGACTGAGAATGTGCGCCCCATCGATGCCGCCGGCGGCGGATCCCAGCACCAAGTTGTCGCGGGTGGTGCCCCAAGAGGCCTGCTTGACCACCTCCACGTCTTTCATGCCGTACTTGGCAAAAAACCCCTTCTCTTTGGCAATGATGAGGGGGGCAGCATCGGTGAGGGCGATAAATCCCAGCCTGACCCGCGTGGTTTCTGGGGTATCAGCCTGAGCTACCCAGTAGCCCTGGCCCAAGGATTGGGATTGGGCGCGGGGGATCCCAGCCGTAGCTGCTCCAGCTGCAAGGGCAGCTGCTCCAGCCAAAAACTGGCGACGGGAGATGGGAGAGGAAGTGTTGAATAGCTTAGACATCACAACCTCCAAAATTTCGAACGACGAACTGCCTAGTAGGTCATCAAGGGGGAAGCAGAGGTCTGAGCAGCCGAGGGATCACGACGCGGCCTGGCCCCGAAGTGCTCAATCAGTAGCTCCACCAAGACGGGCTTGAGGTCTTCGCAAGGGATCCCTTGGCGCACGCATTCGCCCAGCTTGGCGTCTTTGCCCACTTCTCCTCCCATGTAGATGTCCACCGCCTCCACCGGCTTGCCGTCCTTGCGAACGGTGGTGCCCATGAGGCCAATATCGGCCACCTGGGGCTGGCCGCAGGAGTTGGGACAGCCTGTCCAGTGGATGCGCACCGTTTGAGGAATCTCCAGCTCAGCTTCCAGCTCTTCCATCAGGGCCACGGCGCGGTTTTTGGTCTCGATGAGGGCAAAGTTGCAAAACTGGTTGCCCGTACAGGACACCAACCCCCGCTGCAAGGGTCCCGGGTTGGGGGAGAACTTTTTCAAGAGCGGCTCTTGGAGAAGCGGCCCCACCCGCGAGTCGGGCACATTGGGGATGAGCACGTTCTGCTCCACCGTTAGCCGCAGCTCTCCGGAGCCGTACACCTCCGCCAAGCGAGCCAGCTCCCTCATCTCCGGGACGTTGAGCCGCCCGACGGGCACGTGCAGGCCTACAAAGTTAAGGCCCAGTTGCTTTTGGGCGTGTACTCCCAGCAGATCCCGCTTGTGCCAGACCACCTCGTCTTTTTCCGCCGCTCTGGGCAGAGGGTGGCCAATCTGCTGCTCCACCGCCACCCGAAACTTCTCCAGGCCCCACTCGTCAATGAGCCACCTCAGCCGTGCCTTTTGCCGGTTGGCCCGCAGGCCGTGATCCCGATAGACCAGCAGCACCGCCTCACATAGAGGAACCACATCGCGGGGATCTACCCAAACGTCCAGCCCGATGGCCTCGGCACAGCGGCGGGCCGAAAAAAAGCCTCCCACCAAGACGTTGAAGCCCAGCTTGCCCTCTTTGAAAGCAGGCACAAAAGCCAGGTCATTGATCTCGGCATGCACCGAGTTGTCGCGACAACCGCAGATGGCGATGTTGAACTTGCGCGGCAGGTTGGTGAAGGAAGGGTTGCCCTCGCCGTTGTTGGTTACCATGTCCTGCACTTTGCGGGTGAGGCCACGCACGTCGATCAGCTCATCCGGGTCGATACCGGCCAGAGGGGATCCCGTGATGTTGCGCACGTTGTCCATGCCTGACTGGATGCTGGTCAGGCCCACCTCCTTGAGTTGCCGCAGAACCTGAGGCATGTCCTCAATGGGAATGCCCCGCAGTTGCAGGTTTTGCCGAGTGGTGATGTCGGCTACGCCATCTTGGCCGTAGGGGCGGAGGATCTCGGCCAACTTGCGCATTTGGCCGCTGGTCAGGATCCCATTGGGCAGGCGCAGCCGCAGCATGAACTGGCCAGGGGTGCGCTTGCGAAAGAAGATCCCCAGCCACTTGAGGCGGTGATCTCGGTCGTCTTCGGGGATGTTCTCCCAGCCCATTTGGGCAAAAGCTTCCAGCTCGTCCTTAACCGCCAGCCCATCCTTCTCGCTTTTAAGGCGTTCAAACTGGTTCGCCATGATCGCTGCCGTGGGATGAACGCCGCCTATCCTAGCGATGACGAACCATTGACTTTGGTAGTTGGCGTTACACTTCTTAACGAGCTATGCGATTTCGGCATAGCTAAGTTGTGGTTTATGCATAGGAGAGGGGGATCCCCTTTCCCCTGCTAGGAAAAACAGCGTTTACTGCCCCTCTATCCCACCTTCAAAAGAACCCTAGCCAACTGCTCGCAGGCAACTCTAATTTTCTCCAAGCTACCGGGATTGACCAAGCCGTAGTAGTCAAATCCATAAACTTTCCCAGTTTGGACGGCTTGCAACCGATTCCAAAAGGGGCGGGAACGGAAAAACGCCAAGGGATCCGCCGCCTCCGGGTTGACCACCAGCAGAACTTCTGGGTTGGCTTCCAGGATGCGCTCTGCCGAAAGGGTGACGTAGCCCCGAAAAGGCCCTTGGCTTTGCAAGGTAGCGGTGAGATTGTCCGCGCCAAAGCGTTCCAGCAGATCCCCGGCCCAGCTTTGCCGGTTGGGAGAAAGAATCGGCTGGGTGCCCACCAAGAGCAAGGTTTTGGGTCGAACGCGGGGCAGTTCCTGGGGCAAAAGGGATCCATACTGCCGCAGCAAGGGATCGGGATCCGCCCCCAAAGCAGCAGCCAGGGTGGCAATCGTCTCTTCCAAAGCAGCCCAACTGTCCACGCGGGTGAGGTAGGTGGGGATCCCCAGCTCCTGCAGCCGTTCTGCCAGAGCCTCGTGAAAGCCACTGGCCCCCACCACCCAGTCCGGTTGTAGGGCCACAATCTGCTCCAGGTTGGGTTGGTTGCCCAGCCCCAGGCGGGTCAAGCCTTGGAAGCGGGGATCCTCCTCCAACAAACGACTGGCAGGGATCCCCACCAACCTATCGGGGGCCAAGCGATAGAGGATATCGGCAGTCAAGGTGGTGAGGCTGACTACCCGACGAAAAGGACTCTGTCTTGCTGACAGGAGTGGCTCCTGAGGGATCCGACCTTGGGCTTGGGCCAAACGCCCCATTCCCCAGGCCCCCACGCTGGCCAGACCAAAGGCAAACAGTTGACGGCGAGAAAGACGAGACAGCATAGACAATCTCCAAAACAATTCCCAAACAGCAATCAATTGAGGGTGAACTGGATGGGCACCACCACCCAAGACTCGATGGGGACGTTGTTTCTCAAGGCCGGGCTGAATTCCCACCGCTGCACCGCCTCCTGCGCTGCCCTATCCAGGGCGGGAAACCCACTGGAAGAGGCGATCTCCACCTGCTGCACCTGCCCCTGGGCATTGACCTTGGCCCGCAGCAGCACCTGCCCCTGTTGGCCGAGACGGCGAGCTTGAGGGGGGTAGGGGGGCGGAGGATTGCGACCGGGGATCGGGCGGGCCAGGATGTCCGGCTGGGGGTTGGCAGCCACTGTCGGTGGGGAGGAACTGGGGGTGGCAGGTGTTGGGGCAGAGGAATGGGGTTGGGCTGCACCTATACCGCCAGGTGTCCCAGTTTCAGGATCCCTTGGCCCCAATCTGCTCTCGCTGCCGGGGGAAGGCGGAGCGGCGGCAGTCTTTACGCTGGAACGGATCCCTTGGATCAAGGGGGTAAAGCGGGGCAGAGGGGTGCTTGAGGTAACCGGGGCGGAGGTGAGTGGAGTCGCTGTAGAGGTGGGGGTAACCGCCGGAGTTGGGGTGGGCTGTTGTGGCGGAGGAGTGGGTTGCGGGGTGGCTGTCGGTAATGGGGTCAGTGGAGGAGTAGGGGTGGGTTCTGGCTTTGCCGTGGGAATGGGTGTAGGGGTCGGTGGAGGCGTAGGGGTCGGAGTTTGCAGGGCCAGCAAAGATTCAGCCTCCGGGATGGCTGGCATCTCGATCTCTTGGGGCACAGGCTCCGGTGGGGATAGATCGTCTGCAGGGGGCGATTCCGGGGCCGGGCCGGGCGGCTCTGCTGTTGGCTCTGGTGGGAGAGATTCTATGGATTCTGAATCCGGTTCGAGCAACTGTGGCTCGGGATCCTCCAGCAAAAGCGTGACTGGGATCCGGAGTTCTGCGTCTGATAAAGGCCGGGATCCCCACCAAGCCAGCCCCAGCAGCGCCATCAGGTGCAAGAGGAGGGAAATCAACCCCTCCCAGCGCAGCGGTCGGGGATCCCTGGCTCGCAGGTGGAGGACGGTCCCCGGCGGCTCTTCCCCCTCCTGGCAAGCTGTCCAGAGGGCAGCCCAGCTATAGCCGGCCACCCAAGCCTCTTGCAGCAGCTCCTCGGCACACTCCAGCCAGCCGCTCTCTCTTGCGCCAGCCCAAAGCCACAACGCCAACCAAGCCAGCCCCGCCTCCCAGGCCATGCCCGCCTGCTGCCAATACCACCCCTGCAGTCGCCACAAAAGCTGGGGACAGGACTTCCGAAGAAGAGAGAGGGATCCCTTGGGGGTGCGGGCAGGTGGCTCGGCAAGCATCGGTTAGAGCAGGATCCAGAGTAAACACGGCCTCGGGTCTTGGCCCCTAAAACCGGGTGGAAAAACTGAGCGCAGCATGCCGTCCCGGCTGGGCCAGCCGTTCCACTTCAGGGCCGACAAAGAGAGAGCGGGTTTCGGAGTAGAGAAAATACTTTTCATCAAAGAGATTGAACACCCCGAAATTCAATTGCCAGTTGTCGTCCAGGTTGTAGTAGCCCAGCAGATCCACCACGGTGTAGCCCTTGGGCACAAACGGAATTTGAGGTGGAGCGTTGGGGTTCGGTTGCACTACCTCCCGTTGCGGGTCGCGGGGATCCGCCACCAGCGTGGCCACCAACCTGGCTCCCCAGATCTGGCTGGGATCGTCGTAGTGCAGTCCCAGTACTGCCGTCAGTGGCTCAATGGAAAGGAGGGGTTTGTTTTCGGTGAGGTTATCCCCCACCGCCCAGGCAAAGCTGCCATTGAGGCTCCAGCCGGTCAAATCGGGGCTGAAGAAGTACTGCCCGGTGGCTTCTACACCATAGATGCGGGCCCGACTGACGTTCTGGCTCTGAAAGAGAGTCACCGGTGGAGGTGGCGGGCTCCCTGGCGGGCCGGGGGGTGAAGGCTCGGATCCCACCGCCCGGAAAGCCTCGATAAAGTCGTTGTAGGTGTTGTAGTAGGCGGCCAAGCTAAAGCTGGCCTGGGGGTAGATCCCCCGCAACCCCACTTCAAAGCCTTGGCTGGTTTCCGGTCGCAAGTTGGGATTGGAAAGGGTGCGGTAGCGGAAGAAGGGGCTGACCAGGTTGGTGAAGCCGCTGTTGATTTCGTTGTACTGAGGGGCCCGAAAACCGGTGTTGTACTGGGCCGTAAAGGTGAGGTTGGGATTAATCCTCCACACCAGGCCCACCTTGGGAGAAATGGCATCGGCAAACAGGCTGGCGGCTTCTGCCCCACTTTTCAAGAAGGCTTCGTCAGGGCTGGGGGTGAGGCGGTAGGTGTCGTAGCGGATGCCGGGGATGAGGGTAAAGTTGCCGCCCCCAAAGTCGATCTCATCTTGCAAATACAGCCCAAAGCGCACGGTATCGGAGTCGGGAAAATCTTTGGTGGGAAAAGTGTCCGGGGGGATGTTTTGGGTGACTGCCCCGGTCAGCAGGTTGGTTTGGAAGCGGTTGCGGGGACGTTCGTTGCGGGTGGTGGAGATCTCCATTCCATACACCAAGCGGTGGGAGAGATCCCCGGTTTGGAAGCGGCTCTGGGCCTGTACGCTGGCTCCCAGAATGTTGCTGACCAGCTCGTTGAAGGTATCCCGACGCACAGGCACGGGCCGACCTTGTACCGTGAGGGTGCGTTCTTCCACGCTGGGCTCCTGGGTGCGGGCCGGCTGGTAGTAGATCTGGACGGTGGCCAGCTCAAAAGCGGGGGTATCGGGGTTGGCGTAGCGATATTCCAAGCTGAGGCGGCTGCGCTCGGTCTCAATGGTCTCCCTGAAAAAGCGGATGCTGGGATCCAGGTTGCGGGGCGAAAAGGTGGTGGTGGTGCGGTTGTTGAAGTATTCCGCCGTCAGGGTGAGGCTGTCAAAGGGACTGAAGCGATAGACCAGCTTGGCCAGAACATTGTCTCCCTCCACCGTCTGCCGATCCTTGAAACTGGGATCCGCTTTAATATCCGGCTCTCTGGCGTCGCGGCGAGTGTAGATGAGCAGGGCCTCTAAGTTATCCTGCCGACCCGCCAAGCTAAGGGTGTTGACGTACCCTTGGTTTTTGCTGTCGTACTGGCTGGACAGGCCCACATGGCTGTCCCGTTCCCCCAGCAGATCGGCTGGATCCAGGGTGGTGTAGGTCACCACACCCCCCAGCGCGTCGCTGCCGTAGAGGGTGGAGGCGGGGCCGCGGATAATTTCTACAGTTTTCAGGGTCTCCAGCTCAAAGGTATCCCGGCCAATGGTGAAGGGGCCGAAGGAAAATCGCTCCGGCTGGCGGATCCCATCCACCTGGATCAACACCCGGTTGGCGTCGAGGCCGCGGATGTTGAAGTCCTGCAGGCCGTAGCGAACGCTGCGCCGCACGCTTACCCCCGGCTCGTAGCGCACCAGATCCTGAATGTTTTGAACCAGCTCCCGCCGCAACCGCTCCCGGTCGATGACGGTAATGCTGGCGGGTGAGTCGGCCAAAGTGCGCTCGGTGCGAGTACCGGTTACGGTGACCTGTTGCAGGTTAAAGATCGGCGTGCCTTCCTGCTGGAGAGCCCGAAGTTCGGCCTGTAGCCGCTCCACCTCTGCCTGATCCCCCCGCCGGCGAGCAGCCTCTATTTGCGCCTCCAGCTCCCTAATCTGCTCTTGCAAGGTGGTCGGCGCAGGAGTGGCCTGGGCCAACAGCGGCGGAGTTGTCGAATCAGGGATCCGGGCATTGGGCTGAGCCTGGGACAGGGATCCCCAGCCCACTCCCAAACTCAACCCCAAACTCACCACCCGCCACCAACGACCGTTCACGCGCATAACCTCTCAGACTCCTCAAATCCACCCCAGGAAAAACTCACTCCAAACCGGACAAACCCTCCCTCAGCCCCCTGACACCGGCAGGGAGAGGAGCCTTGCTGCCGCTGGAGCTGTGCTGCGCAGGGGGCAAAGCTGGGGCCCTACCGGAGTCGAGATCCACTCCACCTCCAGGCCAAACACCTGTCGCACCCGGCTGGGGGTCAACACCGCCAAGGGAGACCCCAGGGCCTGCATCTGGCCGGATCCCAGCAAGGCAATCTGCTCGCTGTAGCGAATGGCCAAATTCAGGTCGTGCAGCACCGTAACTACCGTCAGGCCCTGCTCCTGCTTCAGCCGTTGCAACAGCTCCAGCAGCTCCAGTTGGTGGCGCAGATCCAAAAAGGTGGTGGGCTCATCCAACAGCAACACCTGCGGCTCCTGCACCAAAGCCAACGCCAGAAAAGCCCGTTGCCGCTCGCCCCCCGAAAGGGTTTCCACCCGCCGCAGCGCCAGGGATCCCAGTCCCGTCTGCTCTAGAGCCCACTCCACCCGCTGCCAATCGGCCCGCGTCAACTGCCACGCCCACCAGGGCTGGTGGGGAGAACGCCCCAGACTGACCAATTGCCGCACCGTTAGCCCTGCCGGGATCCTCGGCTGCTGCGGCAAAAGAGCCAACTGCCGGGCCACCTGCTTTGGAGTGAGTTGAGCGTGCAGATCCCGACCGCCCAAGTACACGCGCCCAGCTTGGGGAATCAGAACCCGACTCAACAGTCGCAGCACCGTCGATTTGCCCGAACCATTGGGGCCGACAATGCTCAGCCATTCCCCCTTTTGCACGCTGAAGCTCACTTGTCGCACCACCGTCCGGGATCCGTAGCCCCCGCTCAAATCCTCGACCTGCAGGATGGGCTCTCTCATCGCCCTGCCCCCTGCTGCCACAGCAGCCAGCCGAAAAAGGGAGCCCCCATCACAGCGGTGACAATCCCCACCGGCAGCTCTATCGGGCCCAAACGGCTCAGGATGTCGGCACCGCTCAGCAGGGTCGCCCCTGCCAAGGCAGAAAGGGGCAACAGCCAGCGGTAATCGGATCCCACCCCCTGCCGCACCATGTGGGGCACCACCAAACCGACAAAGCCGATCAACCCCCCCACACTGACGGCGGTTGCCGCCAGCCAAGCCGCCACCAGGCCAATCACCACCCGCGTCCGCGCCAGAGGGATCCCCAAGCTCACCGCCATCTCTTCCCCCAAGCTCAGCAGGTTTAAAGCCCGCGCCTGCCCCCATCCCAATCCCAAGCCGACCAGGATATACGCCCCGGCCACCTGCACCTCTGGCCAGCCCCGCCCGCTCAAGCTGCCGATCAACCAGGTGAGAGCCACCTGCACCCGGTCATCTGCCATCAACAACAAGGTGGAGCTAATGGCCCCAAACAGGGCGCTGACGGCCACCCCCGCCAAGATCAGCCGCTCCACCGCCAGTCCCGAGGGAGTACGCGCCAACCCGTACACCAACACGGTAGTCAGCACCCCGCCCACCCAAGCGGCCAGGGGCACCCAAGCCGTCCACTCTCCCAAGGTGAGCAACCCCACCGCCGCCAGGCCCGCCCCCGCCGAAATGCCCAGCAGGTAGGGATCCGCCAGCCCATTGCCCAGCATCCCCTGCAACAGGGCCCCTGCCATCCCCAGAGCCGCCCCCAGCAACTGGGCCAAGAGCGCCCGCGGCAGCCGCAACTGCCAAACAATCGTCTGCCGAATGGGATCCCCCTGCCCCCACAGGGCTTGCCAGAGTTCTGGGAAAGTCATGGGAACGGATCCCAAAGCAATCGAGACCAAAAGTACTAGGAAAATGAAACTCAATAGCAAACAGGTCAAACCGATTGGCGAGAGCAGCCGCTTTCTTTG